>NZ_SJER01000004.1:0-300000 GCF_004785955.1 Halostella litorea
GTGCTGCTCGATGACGTGCTCGGGAACGCTCCCCGTCTCGTAGAGGAGTCGCCCTACGAGTGTGCTCTTGCCGTGGTCGACGTGGCCGATGATGGCCAGGTTCTGGTGCGGTTTGTCTTCGCTCATTAGCCGAACCGTGTTTTGCTGTTTTAGGCAACACCCTTAGTGTTTGGGTTCTATGGGTAACACCACACATGGGATACCAATCCGATGTCGACCGGAGCGACCGAATTCGCGTCACCGAGATCCAGGTGACGGCAATTCGATGATGCAGTACCCGAGTGTCTTTGTACAGGCTCGATGCGCTCTGGTTCGTGGGAATTCACCGTCCTAAGTCGGGGGTTTCGAGTAATCTAACGGCTAACCGGGACCCGGACGAACGGCGGTATATGACTCAGGAGAGCCTTGCCTCCTGCAGGCGGGAACAGTAGTTACTGGTTGATCTGCGGATCTATTCCGGTCGTATCGACGACATTCGAGAGACGTGGGTTCGGGGAGATCCGCTGTGCCGACTGGTCGTATTCGACCAGATCGACAGCGGCTAACTGTGGAAGGTCACGATGATGCAGCGTAATGCGAAGGGTTCGTTTTGCGTTGTAGGACGTGGGTCGCGGGCCTAATCGTCGCTTCGTAAGTATGGTAGTGAGAGTCCCCAGGCTGATTCTGCCCGGAGCGGCCACGAGGCATTCCGCTAACTCCTGCCGACGGGGATGGCTGAGGAGAACGCTGATCGGCTCCCAGAGGGGATGCTCGGGCTCTCGTAAGTCCGGGAGCGACATTCCCAGCGAATTAGTCGGTAAGGGGTCAGCGGCGATGACCCCATCGGACTGCCGGTCGATACATTCGGCCGCCTCCAATTTCGGCAATATCCGGTGGGTGAGGTCTATCCGGATCGAGTGACGGTCCGAGCCCGGAATTTCCGTTGATTCACCGTCGGACTCCCGTTCCGTGAGGTGGCTGGTGAGTTCCTGGAGTGGGACGGGACTCGATCGGTTGACGAGAGTCGCGAGCACGCGTCGATACCGCAAATCACCTAGTACCGTGGATAACGTCTCCTGGTCACCCCCTCTCGTCGGCGCTTCGGGTCGGTGATTCATACTACCACCCTGACCAGGGAGCGTGATAGTTTGACGCACCAATATATGTGACCGCCGGGGGAGAAGCTTTCAGAGTTCCTCAAATATCACTTCGAGAAGCTTGCTTTGGGCCTTCCGGACGTGCTGGTGATACGTGGAGGCATCGATATTTAGTGAGTCGGCTATCTCCCCGCCGGTTCGATGCCGGGGGCTGTTGAAAAACCCTCCAAAGTATCCTGCTTCGATGGCGACTCGCTGGCGTTCAGTGAGGTCGTCGGTGAGTAGATTGACCAGATCCTGTAGCGAAGGGGCCGACCGAGTCACCTGCTGTTGTCGCACGAGCCTGCCGGCGGGGTACGTCTCCTGCACTCTCCCGATGACCGACCGGACATCTATCCCCGGTGGTAACTGGATCGTCGCGCTGAAGGCTCCGTTCTCGATTCGTCCCTGCTTGAAGTTGCCTCTGTGGTCCGCGATAGCCGAAGTGAGTGGGGCAGCCGAGAGGTGCTGTTCGAACCGAACTACACCGTCCGTCTCATAGAACGTCTGAAGGTCCTTCCAGCCCTGGAGCCGTTCACTTAGCCCTTCGAGAACCGGTATGGCGCCTTCGGGGAGTCGTCCATACATCAGATACTCGTTTCCGCCCAGTGGCGTCATCCGCTCGATGGTGATGGTGCCTGCCGTTGGTGGGACGTCCTCCGTGTCGAACAGGTCCGGGATCTGTAGTTCGAGTTCGATAACTTCCTCGCTGATGAGTGCCCGTTTGTGGTCTACCGCAGCGATCGCGTGGCCGATGACGTCGCTGAGTTGGCCGATGACTTCCCGCTCCGCCTCGGCAAAGGCATCCGGCCGTTCCGAACCCACACCGAGAACCCCATAGAGCACGCCCTGATGGAGGATCGGGATGATCGCGAGTGAACTGTAATCGAACTGGCTCGCATGGTCCCGTAACGCGCCGGAACTCAGCTCCTGTCGGGCGTTCTGGATGACCTGCATCCGCTTGGTGTCGATGGCTTTCCGAACAGGGCCTTGCTCAGTAGACTCGGCCAGCGTCCGTACGGGCGGGACGTCGTCGTTTTCGCCAGCGCACCCCGACCACACTCGCGTTTCCAGATCGTGGGCCGAATCGAGCGACCCGACCCAGGCGAATCGATACGAACCGGAGTCGGCCAATCGGTCACAGACCACTTGCTCGATCTCCGTACGGGTGGATTGCTCGATGACCGCCGTGGTGATACCACGTACGACGTTGTTCAATTCGTCGAGCGCGGCGAGTTGCTCACGTTGCCGTTCCAGGTCCCGCTCGTACTGCCGGCGCTCGGAGATGTCCGTTGCCATTAGAATGGCGCCGTCGAACTCGCCGTCCCGGTGCACTGGGACCGCACGCCCGGTGAAGTAGGCCTCCTTTCCGTAGATCGATTCGAACGGGAACGAAAACTCGATCGTTTCGCTATGCTTGAGGCTCTTGAAGAGATCCGACTGCCCCGTCTCGACGATCGGCGGGAGTTCGCTGATGTCCAGACCGATCGCGGCCGACGATTCCTTCTCATCAGGGAGACCGATTATCTCCTCAGCCCGCGGGTTCTCGTAGGTGATTCGAAGCTCTTCGTCAAGGCGAAACATCCCGAACGGGGCGTTTTCGACCAGTTCCTCGTTGAATTCACGCGCCTCACGGAGCTGTCGTTCGTTCTCCTTGCGGTCCGTGATGTCACGGACGACACAGATGATGCCACCGGATTCGGAGGCCATCAGCGATATCTCCTGGGGAAACGTCGTGCCGTCCTGTTTCTTCCCGGTGGCTTCACCGCGCCAAGCGCCGTCTTCGGAAAGCGCCGGAATGATCTCGTCTTGGAACCGTGAGTACTCCTCGTCCGAGTAACACATCTTCCAGTGTTCCCCGAGAAACACATCCGGGTCGTCATAGCCGTACACGTCCGCGTGGGCCTGGTTCACGTAGAGGTACTCCCCGGATTCGCTGACGATGCCCAGGCCATCGATCAGCGACTCCAGCGTCTGTGACTGCCACCGAGAGTGATTTTCCCCCGTCGATCCGTCGGCTGGTTCAACCGCTAAACGATGGCCATCTGAGGTATCATCCGCTTGGCTCTCCGTCTCCGACCTCGGCTGAGTCTCCTGATCGTGATCGCCTTGGGAACTCGCATCAGCGGAGTTTCGCCACCAAACCCGGGACCCGGACCCGGCCTTTTTCGTTTCGAGTCGGCCCCGTTCGGCCAGTTTTTCCAGTCGTTTGTGAATAGTTCGACGCTCCGCGTCGAGAGTTTGAGCCACTTCCGGGGTCGTGAGCGGTTCGTACTGGTCGTCGCGTTCGTCGAAGACGGCCAAGGTTTCGGCGTAGATATCCCGCCGCGATCCGGAGGCCATACGTGTAACGAGATAGCATTGCACATAGTTCCGTCGGCGGAACTACCTCTGAGATGGCGACACTCGATTCGACGACGCATTCGGCAGTTCCGGTGGAGACGGCCATCTCGTAGGCCCAGTAGGGGACGTCGATCCTGTGAAGATCCTCGGTCACTTCGACCACAGGAGATTCGTAGTCCGCAACCCGTCCCCGTCAGACCAGCAACTGGATGTCGGCGTCCGCCATGTCCCGCAGGGCCGTCGCGGCTCCGACGCCGGTGGTGACGCCGTCGTAGAAGTCACCTTCGTCGTAGTCCAGCAGGTCGATGGTCATCTGACAGGCCTGGAACTCCACGCCCATCTCGAGGCTCGTCTCGACGAGTTCCTCGACGGACGCGGTGTCGTTGTCCGCGATCCGTCGTTCCATCATCTTTGTCGTCACGCGGTCCATGCCGGGGAGCGCTGCGACCGCGTTCGGCACCGGCACGTTGGGGTTGCCGACGGAACTCAGCTTGAGGTCCTTCGAGCGCTCCTCGTGGAGGATATCCAGCCCCCAGAACGTGTGGAAGACGGTCACCTCGTAGCCGAACGCGGCGGCGGTGCTGGCGAGGATCAGCGGGGGATACGCCATGTCGAGGGTTCCCTTCGTCGCGATGATGCTCACCTTCCTCGTGTCGTCCCCGCCGGTGGCTGCGTCGAGCGCGTCCTCGAGTTCGTCGACGCGTGCGGCCAGTTCCGCTCGGGAGGGCACCTCGTCGGCCGCCGCGTCGGGTGTGTCGGCGCTCATCGTCACGCCGTCTTGCGAACGTAGTGGGTGTACACGTCGTCGCCCTCCGCCTGGTCGAGTAGTTCGACGCCCTCCGTTCCGGCCGCCCACCCGTCGATGTCGCTCACGCTGCCGGGGTCGGTCGCCAGCACTTCGAGGACGTCGCCGGCGGCCAGGTCGTCGATGGCGGCCTTCGCCTTCACCACGGGCATGGGACACGATGCGCCTTTCACGTCGAGCGTCTCCGCGATATCGAATTCGGTGCTCATTGGGTATCCGCTCCGTGTGTCTGTATTGGAGCTACCGCACAATATCCTACACTCGGTTAAAAGATTGTTGGTTCTTGTGCTTACTACAAATCACTACATCGCCTTCATTGGATAAATAAGCGTCTAAAACGGCTATATTGGCGTTATATGGTATCGAACCGTGTTTCAACACCAGTTAGTATTGCTCTTCAAAGGAAATACTATGAAAACGCTTTTGTGCGGTCGACCGGTAGAGGCGACCACACGACATGAACGCCGACGACTTCCCGACGCCGGACGTCGCCGTGGAAACGGTCGATCCGGAATCGCTGAAGGACCGCATCGACGCCGGAGAGGCGGTCACGCTTCTCGACGCGCGCATGGGGTCCGACTACGACGAGTGGCACATCGACGACGAGAGCGTCACGTCGATCAACGTCCCGTACTACGAGTTCCTCGAGGACGGGATCGACGAGGACGTCCTCGAGCGCGTCCCGAACGACCGCGAGGTGACCGTCGTCTGTGCGAAGGGCGGTGCCAGCGAGTACGTTGCTGGCACGCTCGCGGAACGCGGCTACGACGTGGACCACCTTGAGGGCGGGATGAACGGCTGGGCGAGCATCTACGAGGCCGTCGAAGTCACCGGCTACGACGGTGCCGGCACGCTCCTGCAGTACCAGCGGCCCTCCTCGGGTTGTCTGGGCTATCTCCTCTACGACGGCGGCGACGCCGCGATCATCGACCCGCTGCGGGCGTTCACCGAGCGCTATCTGCAAGACGCCACCGACCTTGGCGTCGACCTCCGGTACGCGCTGGACACGCACGTCCACGCCGACCACGTCTCGGGGGTGCGGGACCTGGCCGACGAAGGCGTCGAGGGCGTCGTCCCCGAAGCGGCCGTCGACCGCGGCGTCACGTACGCGGACGACCTGACCACCGCCGAGGACGGCTACACGTTCCAGGTCGGCGACGCCACCATCGAGGCAGTCTACACGCCGGGGCACACCACGGGGATGACGTCCTACCTCGTCGACGGCAGCCTGCTTGCGACCGGCGACGGCCTCTTCGTCGAGAGCGTCGCCCGCCCCGACCTGGAGGAGGGCAACGAGGGAGCGCCCGACGCGGCGCGACGGCTCTACGAGTCGCTGCAGGAGCGCGTGCTGGCGCTGCCCGACGACACGCTGGTCGGCGGCGCGCACTTCAGCGACGCCGCCGACCCGGCCGCCGACGGCACCTACACCGCGCCCATCGGCGACCTCGTCGAGGAGATGGACGCGCTCACGATGACCGAGTACGAGTTCGTCGACGCCGTGCTCGCGGACATGCCGCCGCGGCCGGCCAACTACGAGGAGATCATCGCGACGAACCTCGGTCGGAACGCCGTCGACGACGAGGCGGCGTTCGCGCTCGAACTCGGCCCGAACAACTGCGCGGCGAGCCGGGACTCGCTCGCGGATGACTGACGACACAGATGGTGACTGACCTAGTCGGACTCCAGGTCGTCGCCGAACTGTTCCCGAACGGCGTCAGCCGGTACGCCGTCGGTGGGTTACTCGTGGGGCTCGGCACCGTCCTCATCTACCTCGGGACGGGGATTCACGCGGGGGCGAGCACGTTCCTGGAGTCGACGCTGTCGTACGTCTCGGACCGGTCGCGGTTCCAGCAGTACGTCGCCTCGCGGGACTGGCGGCTCGTGTTCACGCTCGGCATCGTTCTCGGCGCGGGCGTCTACGCCGTCGTCTACCAGGGCGGGGCGTGGACGACGGACGTGCAGCCGTGGCGGCTCCTGGTGGGCGGGTTCTTCGTCGGCGTCGGGACGCGCGTCGGCAAGGGCTGTACGTCCGGCCACGGCATCTGCGGCGTCGGGTCGGCCTCGAAGACGTCAGTCGTCGGCGTCGTGACGTTTCTCGCGGTGGCTATCGTCACCGCACAGGTCGTCGCCGCACTCGGGGCGAGTCCGTAGATGGCGGACCGCCATCCCCTGTTCGTGCCGCTGGTCCTCGTCGGCGGCCTCGTCTTCGGGTTCGGGCTCGCCTACAGCCACATGGCGCGCCCGGAGGTCGTGCTGGACTTCCTCCAGTTCGAGGACCTCGGGCTGGTGTTCGTGATGTTCGGCGGGGCGGCCGTCGCAGGATTGACGTTCCTCCTCGCGCCCCGGCTGCTCGGCCGCGCGCCCCTGACCGGCGACCGCTACGAGCGTCGCCTGAAGCCGTTCGACCGGGACGTGCTCGTCGGCGGCGCGGTCTTCGGCGTCGGCTGGGGCCTCTCCGGCATCTGTCCCGGGGCAGCCTACGCCAGCCTCGGCGTCGGCAACGTCGCCATCCTGTGGGCCCTCGCCGGGATGTTCCTCGGCGCGTACCTCCAGGGCTACTGGCGCAGCCGCGACCGGGCCCCCGAGACCGCCCCGTCGGGCGCGGACTGACGCCCCGTGCCGATGGACCCCGCTCTCGTCGCCCTCTTCGTCGGTGCCGCGCTCGCCAGCCTGTTCATGGCCTGGGTCATCGGTGCCGGGTCGAGCGGTGCGACCCCGTTTGCCCCCGCCGTTGGAGCGAACGCCGTGGGGACGATGCGGGCCGCCTTTCTGGTCGGCATCTTCGGGTTCGCCGGCGCCGTCACCCAGGGTAGCAGCGTCTCGGAGGCCGTCGGGACCGGGCTCGTCGGCGGGACGAGCATGCCGGTCGCCGGCGTCATCCTCGTGCTGGTGCTGGGTGCCGGACTGATGGCGGTCGGCATCGTCACTGGGTACCCGATCGCGACCGCGTTCACCGTGACCGGTGCCGTCATCGGCATCGGCCTCGCGCTCGGCGGGACGCCGGTCTGGCCGAAGTATCGCCAGATCGCCGCCGTCTGGGTGGCGACCCCGTTCGTCGGCGGCGGGATCGCGTACGTCATCGCGAGTGTTCTCCCGCGCCCCGACGTGCCCGAGCGGTACAGCGTGCCCGCGCTCGTCGGGGTCGTCGCCGCCGTCCTCGTGAACGTCGAGTTCGGGTTCCTCGGCGGGGGCAGTTCCACCGGGACCGTCCGGGGAGTCGGCCAGGACGTGCTGGCGGTCGGCGAGTGGGCGTCGGCTGTCGTCGTCACCGGCGGTGCGGCCCTGACCGTCGCCGCCCTGGTCCGGTGGGACGTCGAACGGGACCAGTGCGGGGGGTTGCAGCGCGTGCTGCTCGCGCTCGGGTCGCTCGTCGCGTTCTCCGCGGGCGGCAGTCAGGTAGGACTCGCGGTCGGGCCGCTGCTTCCCCTCCTCGGCGAAGTCGGGTCGGCGTCGACGGTCGCGGTGCTGGTCGGCGGCGGTCTGGGGATGCTCGCGGGATCGTGGACGGGTGCCCCCAGGATGATCAAGTCACTCGCACGGGACTACTCGTCGCTGGGGCCGCGGCGCGCCATCTCCGCGCTCGTCCCGTCGTTTCTGATCGCACAGCTAGCCGTCCTGCTCGGCGTCCCCGTGTCGTTCAACGAGATCGTGGTCAGCGCGATCATCGGGAGCGGTGCCGCCGTCGGGGGCCAGGCCGCGGTCGACGCGCGAAAGATCCTCGTGACGCTTTGCGCGTGGGCCGGGTCGTTCGCGCTCTCGTTCGTGCTCGCGTACGCCGCCGGGAGGCTCCTCCTGTAACCCGTCGCGGACGGGCTGTTCGCGGGCTTGACCCCCGGATGGCGGCCGGCCACGGACGCGGTCACCGTCGCCCGAGCGGGGCGTCGTTTACTGGTCGAATTCGCCCCTGATGACCGCCGCGACCCGGTCACGGTCGAACAGTTGTTCCTCCTCGGGGATCTCGGGATACGGCCCCTCGGTGTAGGTCGGCCACTCGCCGAACGCGTCGGGGTACAGCTGTTTGGCGGTCATCTCCAGCTGGAACAGGTTCAGGATCGGCCCCTGGTAGCGCGCCCCCTGGGCGTACACGCGGTCGTTCTGCACGGCGGGGAGCTGGCTCCCGGCCGCGTCGTCCGCGAGGCCGCTCCGGATCGCCCCGATGCTGGTCTGGGGGTGCATCCCGCCGAGCGCGAAGATCACGTCCGGGTTGGCTTCGAGGAGCGCCTCCATCCCGATCTGCGTCGTCGACCCGACCTCGTCGCTGAACGCGCTCACCGGCTCCAGCGGGCTGACGTGGGCCGTCAGGAAGCCGGGGTCGTCGAGCGGGTACGCGTAGATGCTGTCGAGGTCGCTGGCCCCGATGAGCACCGCGGTCGGTCGCTCTGATTCGGGCGGGAGCACCGATTCGAGCGTGTTCAGGAGGTCATCGTGGATCCCGGCGAGCGCTTCGTACCGGGCTTCCTCCTGAAACACCGCCGCGACGCGCTCGAACATCTCCCAAAGGCCGTAGTACTCGTAGTCGTCGACCCACTCCTCGGGCGGCGTGCCGTGCGAGTCGCTGAACTGGTTGCCGAACCACGGCCCGACGTCGGACCCTATCTCCTCGATGTCCTCCATGTTCCAGCTCTGGAGGGCGAACACGCTCGCCGGGTCGGCCAGGTGGACGTCGCTGTTCAGGTCGTAGAGCTTCTCCTTGTCGGGGTCCCACGAGGAGTAGAGGCCGGACCAATCGAGCGAGACGCCGTCGAGGTGCGGGGTGTACTGGTTCCAGAGCTGGTCGTAGTAGTCGGGCGCGTGCATCGCGTTCACGTCGTTGCCGCGCCCGAGCGCGAACGCCATCCCCGCGAGGTGCGTGAGCCGGGTGAAGATGCTCTCGGGCACGGCGTCGAACTCGGTCTCGCCCATCGGGGCCATCGACACGGTGTACGAGCCGTCCGTCCCGTCTCCGGACTCCTGTGACCCGCCGGTGCTGGTACAGCCGGCGAGCATCCCGCCGGCGACGAGCCCGCTGCCGCCCTGTATGAACTCCCTCCGCGTCGGTATCCCGCGTCCGATCGAATCGTCGACCATGGTTTTAGGCTCGCCTAACAATGCATAAACGCTACGATTTTTAGGTGGGCCTAAACAGGGTGGTGGATCCGCCGGTTCGCTAACCGTCGACTCAACTTATGGACGTCAACTCGTTCACTGACCGACCGGATCGACGCCGGTGGGTCAGGATCCGACGGAGTAAACCCCATCCCGGTGGCCCCCGTAGCGGTCCCCGTATGACTGGTGCCAGCGTGCAGTTGATCCGCAACGCAACGGTTCTCGTGGACGTCGGCGACACGACGTTCCTCGTCGACCCGATGTTCACGCCGCAGGGGGAGAACCCGCCCGTGCCGAACTCGCCGAACGACCGAAAGAACCCGCTCGTCCCGATGCCCGACGTCGATCTCACCTACGACGCCGTGGTCGTCACGCACCGCCACCCCGACCACTGGGACGAGGCGGCAAGCGAGGAACTCGACGCCGACGTCCCCCTCCTTTGCCAACCCGAGGAGGCGGAGGCCTTCGCCGACGAGGGGTTCACCGACGTGCGGCCTGTCGACGACGAGACCACCTTCGACGGCGTGACGGTCCACCGGACGCCGGGCCGACACGGACACGGCGACCTGGCCGAGGAGATGGGGCCGGTTTCGGGGTTCGTCTTCGCGGCCGACGAGACGGTGTACGTCGCCGGCGACACGGTCTGGTACGGGCCGGTCGAGGAGACGCTCGACCGGTTCGAGCCCGACCTGGTCGTCCTCAACGGCGGCGAAGCGCGGTTCGTGGAGGGCGATCCCATCACGATGGGCGTCGAGGACGTCGCCGCCGTCCGCGAGGCAACGGACGCAGCGGTCGTCGTCGTCCACATGGAGGCGATCAATCACTGCTTGCTGTCGCGCGAGGAACTGCGGGCGGGGACGGCGGACGTGTCCGTCCCCGAGGACGGCGAGCGGGTCGGGCTGTAAGACGGGTTCCCTCCCACCCGAGGTGGGATATAAATACGTCGTCCCGCTACCTCCGTGGCGAATGCGATACCTCACGGCGCTGGTCAAGCCGAACGACGGCGGCGCGTTCCATCCGCTCGGGGGGAAACTGGCGGAGGCCGCCTCCATCGAGCGGCGGGCGATCCACCGTATCGAACTCCTCGGCGACGACACCGTGTTGCTGTTCGCCGAGGCCAGCGGCAGTCAGGAACGGTACAGGCAGATTATGGACGACTCCCCCTACGTTATCGAGTATCTCACCGCCGGCGAGGACCGCTGGATGGCGGTGAGTCAGTTCGAACCGACGGAACCGGTCCGACGGGCGCTCCGGCTTCAGCGGGAATCGCTTCTGGTGCTCGACACGCCGTTTCATTTCACCTCCGAGAACCATCTGGAGGTCACGTATCTGGGAACCGAAGACGCGTTCCGGGACCTGTTCGAATACGCCGAGGGGACGGAGTCGATCGGGTTCGAAGTCCTCGAAACGGGCGAGTACGAGGCCGACGGGTCGTCGCTCAGGGGGACGATCACGTCCCGGCAGGAGGAGGTGCTCGAGGCGGCGGTCGATCTGGGGTACTACCGCGAACCCCGGCAGGCGTCGCTCGCGGACGTCGGCGATGCCGTCGGTATCTCCCCGGCAACGGTGGGCGAACACCTCCGAAAGGTCGAGGAACGGGTGTTTCGCGGGATCGTTCGCTGACGTGGTTTCGGGACCCGTTCGGGGCGGTCCCCACACGGGCTGTTCGCCTTACGACGCACCCGGCGCTTAAAAGGAGCCCCATGGCTGCGGCAGTCAGCATAATCGCCTTCGGAGCCTACGCCGACGTGGAGCAACGGTCCATGTCCGGGACAGTGACACCGAATCAAGTCGACGGTTCGAGCCGATACCGATGGCAGTGACGGAACCACAGGTCGACACCGATGCATCGCTGTTGACCGACCCCGAGGTCACGTCCACCTACCGCGAGGTAAACGGGGTCCGGTTACACGTCGTGACCGCCGGCGACCCCGACGCGCCGCTGGTCGTGCTGTTGCACGGGCATCCGGATTTCTGGTACGGCTGGCGCCACCAGATGGCGTCGCTCGTCGAGGCCGGCTTCCGCGTGGTCGTCCCGGACCAGCGGGGCTGTAACCTGAGCGAGGCGCCGGCGGGGATCGACGCCTATCGACAGTCGGAACTGACGGCCGACGTGCGCCAGCTGATCCGGAGCGAGGGGCGGGACTCGGCCCACGTCGTCGGGCACGACTTCGGCGGGTTCGTCGCCTGGAACGTGGCGCTCCGCCACCCCGATCTCGTGGACCGACTCGGGATCTTCAACGTCCCGCACCCGACGGTGTATCGGGCGACCCTGCGGTCCAGCCCCCAACAGATCGCCCTGAGTTGGTACGTGTGGTTCTATCAGGTGCCGAAGCTCCCGGAGTGGCTGCTGAGCCGGAACGACATGGCCAACATGGTCGACTCCCTCGAACTGACTTCGAACGAGGGCACGTTCGACGAGGCGTCGATCGACCGCTACCGGGCGGCCTGGCACCACACCGGCGTTTCACCCCGGCTGAACTGGTATCGCGGGTTCCGCCGTTCCGAGGGGCCACCACGCGACACGGTCACCCCGCCGACGCTGATCTGCTGGGGGGAAAACGACATCGCACTCCTCCCCTCGATGGCGAACCGGAGCATCGACTACTGTGAAGACGGTCGGCTCCGAACCTTCCCCGACGCCTCACACTGGGTCCACCACGAGCGCGAGGCCGTTACCGAAGAACTGCTCCGACACCTCGCGTAGCGGGGTCGTACGCTGGAACCCATGACACACCTCCGCCGGGAACACCGCCGGCGAAACGGCGACGTCACGGACGATGTGACGATACCCGGCCGGGGACCCAGTCCCGTGCCGGTCGGTAGCGACGCCACCTGAACGGGTGGGTGATATTAAACCGACGTGGAGCGAAGCCGTAACGATGGCAACTACCCCGCCCGATTCGAAGTCCTCCGTCGGCAAGTCCGTGATCGTCGGGACGGCGGTTGGAACGGCCGTCCTGCTCCTCTATCTCGTCTCCGGGCTCCTCTTCGCGTCGTGGAGCGTCGACGAGTTCCTCTCGAACCTCACCGTCGAAGCGGTCGGGACGCTCCTCCTTCTCGGCGGCGCGGGCATCGCCACGTTTGCGGTTCCGGTCGCCCTCTACCTCCACGCGCGCATTCGGGCGCCGCTCGCCGTGCTCTGTCTCGTCGTCGTCGGCTGGCTCGCCCTCGGCATCGGCTCCGGCAGTATCGGGGCGGGAGCGATATTCGGTTTGAGCCTCTACGCCGTCGGTCTCGCGCCGCTGTACGTCGCCCTGTATCTCGTCCTCGGCGGCGGGGAGTACTTTGCCCGCAAACGCGGCCTGGTATAGCCGGCACGACGGTCCGCCGTCCCGTACTGCGCGGCCGGTGGTTCCTCAAGTGTGCCCGAGCCGAGGCCGGCGCGTATCCGACGCAGAACCCATATAGCGACGGAGAGACTACGGTGGGTAATGGAAGATACCGCCTCGCAACGGCCTCGCATCTACACGGCGCCGCGGACGGACGTCTCGCAGAACCAGGGGAAGTTCCGGATCCACCTCGACTTCCCCGGGCGTGCCGTCCCCGACCACGACGACCACGGCTACGGTCCGCTGGCGACGGTCGTCGAGTCGTTCATGGACCCCGGAACGTTGATCCGGATGCACCAGCACCGCAACGAGGAGATCATCTCCTGGGTGCCCGAGGGCGTGATGCGACACGACGACCGGCAAGGCAACGAACTCGTCACCGACCCCGACCACCTGATGGTGATGAACGCCGGCAGCGGCTTCTGGCACGCCGAGGAGACGCTCGCCGACGACCCGCCGCTGCGGATGCTCCAGATATTCGTCCGCCCGCACAGTCTGAATCTGGACCCCGACATCCAGCACGAACCGATTCCCGACCCGACCCCCAACGAGTGGCGGCACCTGTTCGGTCCCAAGGGGACCGACGCCCCGCTGTACGTCCGAAACGAGGTCGACCTCTACGACTGTCGGCTCGACGCCGGTGCCACCACGACGCTGCCCGCACGAGCGGGCCGGGACACGTACCTGTACGTCTTCGAGGGAGCGGTCGACGTCGGCGACCAGTCGGTCGGCTTCACCGAGAGCGCGCTCGTGACCGGCGACGGCGACGTCGCCGTGACCGCAAGCGAGGACTCGATCTTGGTCGCGTTCGTGATCGACCCCGAGGCCCCGGTTACGCGACAGGGCACGATCGGCCGCTGACCGGCGCGGACGCTGCCCTCTCAGGTAGTTGCGCTCGCCTCCCCGATTTTCGGTTGTCGATAGTTGGCCGCCCTATACGACCCAGTATGACGTTGGTCCCGAAGCATCCGCCGTGTCCCCTCCAAACGACGCTGTTCCGCTCCAGTCCGACCAGATCGCGTCGGTAGCGGTGTCACCACCCGTAGCCGTGGTCTGGCCTACAAATAGATATACCATTATGTACTTTATTATGTATCGTACTCTCCGATATGCCGGTGTTACAGGCCGGGGACGTCGATTTCGCCCGATGGCATAATACGTGTGCTTAGTGAGGTAAGCACGAGTAAGTATAAGGACCTCGCCGCCCTCCCCCACCGTGATCACGATGGGATCGCTACGAACCGCGGGTTTCGGACTGGATATCGGGGGGCAAGCGTGACGCGTATCGAGGCCGTCGTCGACGACTTCCTCGCGGACAAGGGGAAGGGACGGGGCGGCGAATCGGGCAACTACCGGCGCGACGCGGCGCGGGAACTCGACCGCTTCGTGTCCTTCCTCGACGACGAGGGCAGGGAGTCGTTCGAGGAACTGTCGGCGGGGGACCTGCGCGCGTACGCCCGCCACCTCGCGCGGCAGGGGTGGACTGCCGGGACCGTCCGCACCTACTACGCCTACGTCTCGTCCTTTTGCGGCTGGGCAGTTCGGGAGGGGTATCTCCCGGAGAACATCGCCCAACGGCGCGACGCGACCGAACCGCTCCCCGCCGAGAACGGCCGTACGAGCGGCGAACAGCAGGCCTGGAGCTCCGAGGACCGCCGGGCGCTCACGGCGTTCGTCGACGAGCGCGCCGAGTCGGCGCTCGCGGGCGACGACCCGACCGACGCGGTCAAGGCATGTCGCGACCGGGCGCTCGTCTACCTCCTCTCGTACTCGGGCGTCCGCGGGGCCGAGGTCCTCGCGGACCCGAACGACGACCGGCGGGACGGCCTCCGCTGGCGCGACGTGCACTTGGACGACCGCTACGTGACGGTGTTCGCCAAGAAGCAGCGGTACGACGACCGGGGCCTGCCGTCCCCAGTCGTAAATCCCATGCGACGATATCGAACTGTGCTCGACCCGCCGAGCGACGACTGGCCCGTCTTCCCGACGTTCCACCGGCCGACGCTCGCACGCCGGATCGACACGGAACTGGCCGAACGGGGGTACGACGAGGCGGAGATCGACGGGCTCCGCGCCGACCGGACCGTGTTCGAGACGTGCCTGGAGTTCGACGTCGCGCCGCCGTCGATCACGACGGACGCCGGTCGGCGGATCCTGCGGACCCTCTGTGACGACGCCGCGATCGACGTCGGCGACGACCACGACTACCTCCAGCCACACGGCGCGCGGCGCGGCGCGGGCGAGGTGCTGGTGCGGACGTTCGGCCACGCCGCCGCGGCCCGCGCGCTCGACAACTCCGAGGAGATCGTCCGCGAGCACTACTCGCACATCGAGGCGGGCGACATGGCCGACCGGATGACCGACGCGTTCGAGGAGGTCGACGGCGGGGAGTGATTTCGGCTCCGTGGAGTCAGATATTTGCCACCCCCGGCTGTACGTCGGCGTATGTCGGAGATCCTGGTGCCGGTCGACGGTTCCCCGCTCGCGTACCGTGCCTTCGAATACGCTCTGGAGCACTTCCCGGACGACGACGTGACGACCCTGTACGTCATCGACCCGGTCGACGCGGCCTACCCCGCGGAGTTCGAGTCCGTGCCCGTCGGCGAGGAGTGGTACGAGAACGCGATGGAGCGCGCGGAGGGGATCCACGACGAGGCCCGCGAGATAGCCGCGAAGTACGACGCCGAACTGTCGACGGAGACGGAGGTGGACCGCCCGCGACACGCGATCATTGCCTACGCCGAGGACAACGACGTCGACGGCATCGTGATGGGGAGCCACGGCCGCGAGGGGATCCAGCGGCTCCTCCTCGGCAGCGTCGCCGAATCGGTGATGCGCCGGTCGGACGTCCCGGTCACCGTCGTTCGCTGACGCCCGACGGATCGGTGTTTTCACCCTCCGTACCGTAGCCTCCGGTATGGCGCTACCGACCTGGGCTGAGTACTGGAACGAGATCGAGCCCACCGTCCTGTTGATCGTCGGCTTCGTGCTGTTCGTGATCCCGGAGCCCCTGACGTCCACGCTCGGCGCGGGAATGATGCTGTTCGGGGCGGCGTGGTGGTTCTACGAGTGGGAGCGGTAGCCCGGATCAGGCCGCCTCGTCGACGATGGGGTTGACCGACGCCTCGCCGAGCATGAACTGCGCGTAGCGGCCGGCGACCCAGGCGAACGCGTTCGTGACGTTCATCGCGGCGAGCAGGAAACAACAGCCTAGCAGCGACATCAACAGTGCCTGGGGCAGGGTGGTGACCTCCCAGGACGTGATCGTCACGACGGTTTCGACGCCGACGAGCAAACTGTCCCACGGGATGGTCAGCGAGGGCGACACCTGGACCGGGCCGTGCATGATCAGGCCGACGTGGACCCCGGGCTGGTCGTAGAACAGCGGGACGGCCATCATCGTCCCGCTCGTCATGAAAAGCGTCAGTAGGAGGACGAACGAGACGATCCCCACGATAAGCTTGCTCGCGAGGTACAGCACCGCCTTCCACGTGTTCACGGAGAAGAACAGCCCGGCGGCGCGCCGCCACAAGCCCTCCTCCTGGAGCCAGACGCGGTCCGGCGTGTCGATGTCGACGCCGAGTAGAACGCTGGCGAGGATGCCCTCGAACCTGGCGACCCCGACGGCACAGACCAGCACCATCGCGGTCAGCGGCACGCCCACGACGAGGACGATAGCGGCGAGGGAAACCGAGAGTCCGACCGACAGCGCGATGAAGTACGCCAGTCCGAGCGGGAACGCCAGCGCGAGATACAGGAGGTTCTTGTACGTCTGTGCGCGGAACGGGACGCCGACCACCGACCGAACCGTCGGCCGTCGAACCGGGAGGCTGGAGGGGCTACCGAGGGACATCAATCGTTTGACCCGACCGTTTCTCGGCCAATAAACGTTCGGGAACGTCTCGGACGAGTTAGACCGTGAGACGTGCGTATGTCGGGAGCGGCCGTCGGTACGGATCCAGTGATGCCGTCCGTCGACCGCCGGTCGGACGATAAAAACCACACTGATACGATCGTATCTATATCAGATAAATATAATATAAACACGCCGTTGGTTCGATAGCGTGCCTCGGTCGGTTCGTATCGACCAGGAACCGACGACACTATCGCCGATACGACGAATTTCCCGTCTCAGTAGCTCGATTCGGCGGCCTCGGTGCGAAACTGGATGGCTCCGTCGAGGATGGAGAATATATCTCCCGATATTCGCCCGCATTGGGGGCGATCAATCCGTCCCGATTACTGTCGCCGGCCGACGGAACGTGGTTTTGGCTAATGAGTTGGCGATCCGAGTGAACGCTAAACTAATTCTCCCAATTACTATTGTCTTCAAATTATATATCCGCGTCGCCGACCTTGGACGGATTGTCGACAGTCCGAGTGCAGGCAGCGATACGCCCCGTCGCGGGAGGTTCCACACCGTCGTGGTTCGGTTCACGCTCCGGAGGCCGTGCCGTTCGGGGGTTCGTCGTGGAGAAACAGGTTGCGGTCGATGATCAGGTCGGCGATAGCGTCGCCGTCCATCGTCTCGGTGTCGACCTCGCCCGGGTCCGCGCCGTCGGGGTAGCGCTTCACCTCGAAGGCGTCCAGCGCGTTCCGGTTCTCTGTGACCGGTTCGATCACCTCGATCAGTTCGTCGGCGACGGCGTCGCGGAACGTCCGGCCCGTCTCGAAGCCCACCACCGGCACGTCGGCCGGCCAGTCCCACTGGAAGTTGCGCACGTACTGGTCGAACTGCCAGACGAGCTGTTCGGCCTCCCGCTCGTCCGCGTCGGCGTCCGCAGTCCGCTCCAGGGTGCGGTCCCAGTAGTCGATGACGCAGGCCTTGAGGTCGTCTCCCAGGTCGTCCTCGACCAGTTTCTCCTCGATGGGGTAGCCGATCTCGATGGCGATGATCGCGTGCTGGTCGAGGTGGGTGAGACACCGCTGGCACTCCATCTCGAAGACGGAGACGTCGACGGGGTTGTCGAGCGTGAGGTGGGCCAACTCGTTCCCGCAGTTCGGGCACCAGAGAAAGAGGACGCCGTTGTCCGCGCCGTGCAACTCGTCGAGGACGGTGAGGTCCTCGAACGCCTTGTCCGCGGGGGGTTGCGGCGATTCGGTTTCGGCGTCCGGCTCGGTGTCGACACCCTGCCCGGCGAACTTGGCGAGTTCGCGGTCCTTCAGCAGCGACTTGATGACGGAATCGTGCGACGAGTGCGATTCCTCCTCGAGGATCTTCTCGATCTGTTCTTTCGTCCAGTCCCGCACTCGGATCGTGGCCATTACGCATCATGATCCCGTTCGGAGCATTAACTTTTCCCCTGCCTACCCGCCGACGTTCGACGTGCGGGCGCTGGCGGGATCCGATGCTGTCCGGCCCCGCCTGCCCCGCTGGGCACCGGTGCGTTATCGCGTCGAGCCGGAGCCGCCGCGGTCGATCCGTCGGCGCACCTCGCTCGGGGTCACGCTGATCCGCTCCGCGCCGAGCCGCTGCGTGACCAGGTCCAGCAGGGACGTCTCCGCGAGGAGCCGGCGTGCCTGATCCCGGTCGACGCCCAGCCGCTGGGTGACCTCGTACACCGTGTCCGACTCGTTGACGACGGCCGCGAGTTCGGCGACGGTCAGCCCCTTCGGGACCCCCAGCCCGTCGGCGACCAGCGCGTCGCCGCCGTCCCCGCCGCCCGACGCCGCCAGTAGCTCGGCGACGGTCGCGTCGTCGCGGTCGGACGACCCGGCCGGCTCCTCGGGTCCGCCGTCCCTGTGGGGGGAGCCGTCTGCCGGCTCGTCGTCACCGTCGTCGGCCGCGTCGGCCGACGCCTCGACGGTCACGTCGGGTCCGACGGGCGGCCCGCTCTCGGACGGGTCGTGGATGTCGTGCTCGACCGTGTACCGCCGCACCGTCTCCGAGGTGACGTCGACCCCGAGCGCCTCGGTCATCTCGGGGAAGGAGTCACACGCCTCGTAGGCGGCCCGCAGCGCCTCCGGGTCCCTGTACGCCGGGACGCCGTCCGACTCGGCCCGCCCGGGCGACCCGCCGTGTCGTGTCGACCCGGCCGGCGTCGCCGCGCCGTCGGTCGGGAGCGTCACCGTGAGGCCGACGGTCACCCGGCCGTCCCGCAGGTCGACGCCCTCGCCCTCGACCGTGACTCCGTCGGGGAGTTCCGCGCCGTCGATCACCGGGACGCCGACGGTCAGCGACGCGGTCAACTCGTCCCCGTCGGCCGCGACCCCCTCGCCGATATCGACGTCCCTGACCGCGGCGTCGGACGACTCCAGCCGTTCGAGTACCTCCGTTAGCTCGCCGAAGGCGGCACTCACCATCATATGGCATGGCATAGCATCCCTTGCCTACAGCGTTCGTTAACCGGCAACATTCTCCGCCGGAGCACGGCGGGCCGTCACGGACCGGGCGCGGTCAGTCGGCGCTGGCACGCTCGTCGCGCGCGACGGTCCACTCCCCGGGGTCGATCTCGCGGCCCTCGAACGCGGTGTACTCGGGGTAGGCCGTGAACACGAGGTACTCCGTGCGCTCGTGGAGGTAGTCGATCAGCGTGTGGAGGTTGTCGTCGGCCAGCCCCCCGACGCCGTCGACCAGCAGGACCGGCACCGTCTCGGCCACGTCGAACGACTCGTAGCCGGCGAGCGCCGCGACGAAGCCGAGCAGTTCCAGTTCCCCCTCGCTCAGCGCGTCCAGGCGCGCCTCGCGGCCGTCGCGCGCGACGACAAGGTCGAACTCGGGGGTGAGCCGCGCCGTCTCGAACCCCGCGTCGAACCGCGCCAGCACGTCGTCCATCGCCTCGTCGAACGCCTCGCGGGCGCGGCGCTTGATCTCGTCTTTCCGGTTCCGGAGCTCCCGTATCTCCGTCCGGATCTCCTCGCTTTCGGCTTCGAGCGTCTCCACCTGCCCCGCGCGGCTTTCGAGCTCCGACAGTTCGCCCCTGGCGTCCTCCAGTTCGGCCTCGCGATACTTGATCTCGCTCTCGACGTCGGAGACGGCCTCGACCTCCTCGTCGACCGCCTCGGCGAGCGCCTCGACGCGCGCCGACGCGTCCTCGTACCGCTCCTCCGCCTCGGCCAGGCTCTCCCGCCTGTCCGCAAGTGTCTCCTCCAGCTCCGTTATCTCGGCGTTCAGGTCGCGCTTCCGGCGTTTCGCCTGGCTCAGCTCCTCCCGGCGCGCCTCCAGTTCGGCGACCTCGTCGCGGTATCGCTCGGCCCGGCTGCGCAGCTCCGCGACCTTCTCGCCGAGTTCGTCGAGCCGGTCCTCCAGGTCCCCGCGGTCGGCCTCGTCGCCGCAGGTCCAGCAGACGACGCGGTCGCCGGTCAGCTCCCGCTTGACCTCCGTCAGGAGGTCGAGCCGGCTCTCCTCCAGCACCAGCTCGTTGGCCGAGTACACCGACTGCAACACCTCGGAGTCGCGTTTCGCCCGCTGGAGCTTCTCCCGGGCCGTCGCGAGTTCGCTCTCGACGTCCTCCTCCTCAGGTAGCTCCAGTTCCGCCAGCTCGGCCCGGCGCTCGTCGAGGCGCTCCTCGGTCCGCTCGATGGTCCGCTCCAGCCGCTCGATCCGGGTTTCGGCCCGACTCCGCTCGGTCTGGGCCGCGCTGAGCTGCTGCCGGGTCCGCGACCCCTCCTCGTCGTCCGGCGCGTCGGTCGCGTCCAGCGCGTCGCGCTTCTCGCGGAGCTCCTCGACCTCCCGTTCGAGCTGCGTGACCCGCTCCTGGATGCCCGGGAGACGCTTTTTCGCCTCCCTCGCGCCCGAGAGCTCGGACTGGACCTGCTCGCGTTCGCGCGTCAGGTCGGCGATCCGATCGTCGAGGTTCTGGAAGTCCAGCGGGCGCATGAGCTCCTCCTCCAGGTTCTCCCCGCGGCGGACGGCCCCCCGGACCTCGTTGCGCTCGTCGAGGCAGGCGAACAGCCCCGCACGGATGGCGTCGTACTCGTCGTCGAGGTACGGCGTCCCGTCGCGTCGGACGGTCCCGTTCTCGCGGACGAGGTCCACCGCGACCTCCCGGTCGGGCGTTTGCAGGCGGACGCCGCCGGCCTCCTCGCCCTCGGTCAGCTCCGTCGAGGTTCCCAGCGCCGTCTTGATCGCCTCGATGAAGCTCGACTTGCCCTGCCAGTTCGACCCCCTGACCGCGTTCAGCCCCGGGTCGACGGTCGCGCGCCCGTCCAGTATGCCGGCGATGTTCTCGATTTCGATGGTCCAGGTCATGGTCCGTCCGTCGCGGCGATCGGTCGGTCGTGCTGTTCGCAGACGTAGCCGCGTTCGAGCGCCACCTCGAACGGGACCCGGGTCGGACAGGAACTGCAGCCGACCTGGATCTGCACCTCGGTCTCCGCGGCGGCGGCCCCCGCTATCTCCCCCTTCGTGTCGAGCGAGGAGAGCGCCCGCTCGGCTTTCTCCCGGGCGACCCCGCGGGCCCTCTCGATGCTCTCGCGCTCCCACTCCGTCTCGGCGGTCGGCGTCGGCTTCTCCCCGCCGAGACACTCCTTCAGGTGCCGCCGCATCGACCCGTACGACACCATGGCGTCGCGGACCGCCTCCGCGTCGATCCCGTCCGCGCGGAGGCTCTCGACCGTCTCCTCGCTGACGAGGTCGTCGTCGCTTCGCAGCGCCTCGTAGTCGCTGTCGACGCGCGCCCCCAGGGCGTCGCGCCCGTGGTCGTCGTACACCCGCTTCAGGAGGCGCTTGTTGAACCACTCCGCGAGCGAGCGATACCCCATCGGGGCGCGGTCGTCGGTCCCCCGCCACCGGGCGAGCAGTCCGTCGTCGATCGACTCGTAGGCCGGGTCCGCGGACTCCAGCCCGTATCGCTCGACCGTCGTGTCCACCTTGCACCCCGGTTCGGTTGGCATTACCTGCCTTTCACCCCGCTCCGCTAATAAATGTTGACGACCGTGTACGGGGCGTACCGGGCACAGCCACGAGGCGGCGTTTCCGTAACGCCCTTAGTCCGTTACGAATTGGTCGTGAGCCCCGTAACCGACGGGCACGGATAACGGACTAAGCCCGTTACGGAGAATCGGCGGCCGCCGACGCGCCCCGGCGGTCCCGGCCGGTTACAGGCGTTCCCAGAGGTCGGCGCTGGCCTCGCCCACGGCGGCCATGTCCGCTTCGTCCACGCCGCGTACACCGTCCTCGGGGGTGTACACCGTCTCGCCGCCGACGACGGTCCGCGTCACGTCGGCACGGCTCGCGGCGCTGACGACGTAGTACGGCGCGCTCCCGGGCCGCACCGGGTTCGGCCCCAGGTCGAGCGTGACGAAGTCGGCGCGCTTGCCGGGTTCGATGCTGCCGACCCGGTCGGCCATGCCGAGCACCGCCGCGCTGCCGATCGTCGCCCACTCGAGGGCTTTGGCGTTGTCGAAGCCGCTCGGGTCGTTGTCCTTCAGCTTGTGGATCCCGGCGGCCGAGCGCATCGTCTCGAACATGTCGGGGTCCCAGCCGTCGTCCCCGATGCCGATCGTCAGGTCGTGGTCCGCCATCGTCTCCACGTCCGCGATGCCGACGGCGTTGTTGACGTTCGAGTACGGGTTGTGCGCGACCTTCACGTCGTTGTCCGCGAGGATCCCTATCTCCCGTTCCGTCGAGTGGACGCAGTGGGCGGCGATGACGTCGGCGTCGAAAAACCCCATCTCGTCGAGCGCCGGGACGGGCCGCTCGCCGTACTCCTTTATCGACTCGTGGACATCGACCAGCCCCTCCTCCAGGTGGATCTGGACGGGGCGGTCGTCCGCCAGCGCGTGGTCGACGGTCTCCTCGACGACGTCCTCGCTGTTCGTAAACAGCGTGTGGAGGCAGTAGTGCCCGCTGACGCGG
This sequence comes from Halostella litorea, assembly GCF_004785955.1. Taxonomy (NCBI): domain Archaea; kingdom Methanobacteriati; phylum Methanobacteriota; class Halobacteria; order Halobacteriales; family Natronoarchaeaceae; genus Halostella; species Halostella litorea. Next base: position 22,480 of record NZ_SJER01000004.1, read on the forward strand.
TCGTACTCGTCCTCGGCCTCACGGACGAACCGGCGGTTCTCCTCGATCCCGTCCAGCGCCTCGGCCTCCGAGTTGCGCGCCGTCGTCTCGAACGTGATCATGCCGCGGATCGGCGTCGCGGCGACGCCCTCGGCGACGGCGTCCAGCGCGCCGGGCAGCGTGTTCGGCCCGGAGTAGTTGTCGCAAAACGTCGTGACGCCGCCGGCCAGCATCTCCGCGCAGGAGCCGAGCGCGGACAGCCGCGCGTCGCGCTCCGTGAACGCCTCGTCGACCTCCCACCAGATATCGACCAGCGCCTCGTAGAAGCTCTCGGGGGACGCGGACAGCGGTGCCCCGCGGAGCGGCAGCGCGTACATGTGGGTGTGGCAGTTCACCAGCCCCGGAATGACCACCTCGTCGCGGGCGTCCACCGTCTCCTCGCCGCTTTCGTACCCGTCCGCCACCTCGACGACCTCGCCGTTTTCCACGACGACGTGGACCTCCTTCCGGACCTCGCGCTCGTCGTTCATGGTGACGAGCGTGCCTGCGTTGAGTATCACAGTTCGTGACATACTGTCGGTCGACAAAAAACTACCTCCGGACGCGGCGTCCGCCGGTCCCTGTCGCCGTAACCGTGCGACTGCGGCGGGGTCGGACATCGAACCCTCCCGCGCGGCCGGGACGACCCGTCGCACGCCAAACGTTTTGGTACTCCACCACACGGTGTGGCGTATGACCGACCGGCTCGTGACGGACGCGCGCATCGTGGACGCATCCGGCGTCCGGACCGGCGACATCGCCATCGCCGACGGGGAGATCGCAGCAGTGGGGCCCGGGGTCGCGACCGACCGCGACGCGGCCGACGTGGTCGACGCCGACGGCATGGTCGCGCTGCCGGGCGTCGTCGACGTCCACAACCACATGCACGACGCGGAACTGTTCCCGGAGGGGATCGACTTCGCCTCGGAGACGGCGAGCGCCGTCGCCGGCGGGGTGACAACCGTCGTCGAACTCCCGACCCAGACGCCCGTCACCACGCCCGAGGCGTTCCGGCGCAAGCGCGAGCAGTGTGGCGACCTCGCCCACGTCGACTTCGGGCTGGTCGCCGGCAACGTCGAGGAGCCGGGGATCGACGTCGAGGCGGTCGGTGCCGAGGGAACGCGGGACTTCAAGACGTTCACCGCGGAGCCGTACCTCGCGGACGACGGGACGATCGTCTCGCTGATGGAGCGGGTCGGCGAGGCCGGCGGCAAGGTCCGGGTCCACTGCGAGAGCCAGGGGATACTGGACCACGCCCGCGCGGGGGTCGACGGCGACGACCCCGAGGTGTACATGGACTCGCGGCCGCTGGAGGCGGAACTCGACGCGATAAGCAGGATGGGCTGGTTCGCGGAGTACGCCGACTGTCCCCTCCACGTCGTCCACGTCTCCAGCGGGAGCGGCGCGCGGGAGGGCGGCCGGTTCAAGTCCCGCGCGAACGTCCCGGTCACCCTCGAAACGTGTCCGCACTACCTCGCGTTCTCGAAGGCGGACGTCGCGGAGAAGGGGCCGTTCCTGAAGGTCAATCCGAGCCTCAAATCGCCCGAGGAGGTCGACCGACTCTGGACGGCGGTGCGGGACGGGACGATAGACCTGGTCGCGAGCGAGCACTTCCCGACGTACCGCGCGGAGCGCGAGCGCGGGTGGGACGACATCTGGGAGCCCTACGCCGGCCTGCCGAGCATCGAGACGATGCTGGAGTTCCTCGTCAGCGAGGGCGTCCACGAGGGGCGGCTCTCATGGCCGCGGCTCCACGAACTCGTCTGCGCCCGTCCGGCGAAGGAAGCCGGCGTCTACCCGCGGAAGGGGTCGCTCCGCGAGGGGACCGACGCGGACGTCGCGCTCGTCCGGGAGGAGCGGTTTGAGGTGTCGGCCGACGACCTGACGTTCGTCGGCGGCTGGACGCCGTACGAGGGCCGCGAGTGGAGCGCGCGCGTCGACACCGTCCTCGCGGGCGGCGAGGTGGTCGCCCGGGACCACGAGGTGCGGTCCGCGCCCGGCCGCGGGGAGTTCCTCCCGCGGGCGTAGCGTGATCGCTCGGTGCATGCCGCGCCTACACGGTCGTCGGGTCGCGGCGGCGTCGGGCGCGTTACCCGCGGTGACGCGTGGTTTTTAGTGGTGGCCTCGCGTGGTCCCGCGTATGGCAATGGAGCATGTCACCGCGCTAGAGTGCACTATCTGCGGGAAGGAGTACGACCCGGACCGGATCATCTACACCTGCCCCGAGCACGAGGGCGTCAAGGGGATCCTGGAGGTCACGTACGACTACGACGTGATAGACGACGAGTTCGACGCCGACCTCGACGGGAACATCCGGAGCCAGTGGAAGTACGAGGCGTTCCTGCCGGTCGACGACGACGCCGACGTCGTGACGCTGAACGAGGGCGGCACAGACCTGTTCGACGCGCCGAACCTGAGCGAGGCCCTCGGCGTCGAGACGCTCGTCAAGGACGACGGCCGGAACCCGACCGGCTGCTTCAAGGACCGCGCCAGTTCCATCGCGGTGACGAAGGCGCGACACGCCGGCCGCGACATCATCACCTGCGCCTCGACGGGGAACGCGGCGGCGTCGCTCTCGGGCTACGCGGCCCGCGGCGGGCTGGACTGTCGCATCTTCGTGCCCGGCGACGCGCCGGTCGGCAAGCTCGCCCAGCCGCTCGTGTACGGCGCGGACGTGCTCGCGGTCAACGGTTCGTACGACGAGGCGTACGACCTGAGCGTCGAGGTCACCGAGGAGTACGGCTGGTACAACCGCAACGCCGCGATCAACCCCTTCCAGGTGGAGGGCAAACGCACCGTCGGCCACGAACTCGCTGAGCAGTCGAAGGTCCGCGGCGAGGTGCCCGACTGGGTCGTGTTCTCGATGGGCGACGGCTGTACGATCGCCGGCGCGTGGAAGGGGTTCAAGGAGTTCTACGACCTGGGCTACGTCGACGACCACCCGAAGATGCTCGGCGTGCAGGCCGAGGGCGCGTCGGCGATCCACGACGCGTTCCAGGGCCACGACGACGTCGACGACATCGCGGACACGGTCGCCGACAGCATCGCCGTCGGCCGGCCACGTAACACGATCAAGGCCTGCCGTGCGCCCGCCCAGAGCGGCGGCGACACCGTGCTCGTCTCCGACGAGGAGATACTCGAGGCCGAGAAGCTGCTGGGCAGCACCGAGGGCATCTACTCCGAGCCGGCGGGCGCGACGCCCGTGGCCGGCGTCAAGCAGGCGCTGGCGGACGGCATCATCGACGAGGACGAGACGGTCGTGGTCGTCTCGACCGGCTTCGGCCTCAAGGACACCGAGAGCGCGAAGGCGGCGACCGGCGACGTGAACCGGATCGACCCCGAACTCTCCGAGGTCGAGGCGCTGTTCGGCGAGGCCGCCGCGGCCGACGACTGAGGCGGCCGCCGACCGGGTTCACGCCATTTCGCTTGACGGCTCGCTGGCCGTCGTGTTGCGGGGGCGGCGACCGTGGCACGCCGCGGGCGCGCCGAGTCGTCGGACGCCGGACCGTTACAGGTAGCCGTCCGCGAACTCGTCTATCATCAGTTCGCGGTCGTCGCCCAGCGGGTAGAGGACCGGGCACTGGCAGCCGTTCTCGGCGTACTCGCGGACCTTCTCGCGGCACTGCTCCGGGGTGCCGCTGGCGGTGAGCTTGTGGACGACCTCGTCGGGGATAAGGTCCATCCCCTCCTCGATGTCCTCCTTGTCGGCCGGCCACCCGCCGATGGCCTCGCCCACCTCGTCGATGAGGTCCTGGCTCACGCCGCTTGCCTTCATGATGTGGGGCTGCTGGCCGAGGTACTGGGTGATGAGTTCGCGGGCGTTGTCGAGCGCCACGTCGACGTCGTGGTCCATCGAGCAGACGACCAGTTGCGGGCGGTCGATGTCCTCCAGCGAGCGCCCGCCCCGCTCCGCGCCGGTTTCGAGCGCGTCGAGGGCCTTCTGGTTGTACTCGGGGCTGACGAGGTAGTTCAGCACGGCCCCGTCGGCGAAGTGGCCGGTGAGTTCGAGCATCTTGAACCCGGTCGCGCCGACGTAGACGGGGACCGTCCGCGGCCCGTCGTCGCCGTGGACCACGTCCAGTTCCACGTCGCGCATCTGGACGAAGTCGCCGTCGTAGGTGACGTTCTCCATGGCCAGCAGGTCCTGGGTCACCTCGACGCACTCGCGCATGGCCCGGAGCGCGCCGCTCCGGTCGATGCCGACCTTCTCGGCGAGCGGGTCCCACCAGGCCCCGATCCCACACTGGATCCGGTCCGGCCCGGCGAGTTCCTCCAGGGTGCTCATTGTCTGGGCGATGAGGGCGGCGTTTCGCGTCCAGTTGTTGATGACGCCCGTGCCGAGTTTGATCTCGTCGGTCACCGCCGCGTACGCGCCGAGCGGCGTGACCCCGTCCCGGGCGAGCCGTGACTCCGCCTGCCACACCTCGTCGATCCCCTGCCGTTCCGCGTACTGGACGAGGTCTAGGTTCTCCTGCAGGGAGTGTTTGTCCTGCAAGTAGATGCCCACACGGTCGCCTCTGTCGAACACCTGTTTGCTAGCGCTCATTGGAAGTCCGTTGGCATCTATTCCTACGCCGGGTAAATAAGTATGGGTGAGAACCACACGCTCGGTCGGCGGGCGATCGCGGGGCGGCGGCGGGATCCGTTTCGAGCGATGGGAGTTGCCTCGCCGCGCGGCCGTCACTCCGCCGCCGACCGGTCGAGCGTCGGCCGCGTCTCGCCGCCCCACTCCTCGGTCGAGCGCAACACGTCGCCGTTGCGGACGCCGGTCGACTCGCCGTCCTCCACGGCGACCCTGCCGCCGACCAGCACGAACTCGAACCCGCCGGTGTACTGGAGCGGCTCCTCGTAGGTGGCGTTCGCCGACACCGCCTCCAGGTCGAACGCGACGAGGTCGGCCACGTACCCCTCCCGCACGTAGCCGCGGTCGTCGAGACCGAGGATGTCCGCCGGGTGGCCGGCGGCCTTGCGCGCCATCGCGGCCGGCGACAGCACGTCGCGCTCGCGGACGTAGCGTTCGAGGATGCGGCCGAAACTGCCCAGCACCCGGGGATGTGGTTTGCCGCCGAAGATGCCGTCGGTACAGAAGGTGCCGCGGCCGTCCGCGAGGAAGCGCTGGATGTCCTCCTCGGCCATGATGAAGTCGGCCATCGTCACGTCGAGTTCCTCCTCGACCAGGAGCCCGCACATCGCGGGGACCGGGTCGAGGCCTCGCTCGTCGGCGATCGACGCTATCGTCTCCCCCTGGTGGTCGCCGCTCCCCGTCCGCGTGACGAGGATGTTGTCCCAGGTGCCGGCCGCGCGGGCGAGGTTCTCCCACTCGCCGGGGGCGTCGATGTCCGCGGCTATCTCCTCGACGGTGCCGGGGACTTCCAGCCGGTCGAGGATGTCCTCGGAGTCGCCCTGCCGCGCCCACGGCGGGAGCAGCGCCGTGAGCATCGTCGACCCCGCGGTGTAGGGGTACTGGTCGAACGTGACGCGCTGGCCGGCCGCCTCGGCCTCGTCGAACAGGTCGAGGACGGCCTCGGAGTCGCCCCAGTTGGCCTCGCCGCCGACCTTGAGGTGGGAGACGTGAGCGTGACAGCCCGCCCGCCGGCAGATGTCGAGGTAGCGCTCGATGGACTCGACGACCCGATCCGTCTCGTTCCAGACGTGCGAGACCATAAAGGAGTCGCGCGCGGCGAGCGTCTCGGCGAGCGCCTCCAGTTCGTCCTCCCGGGCGTAGGAGCTCGGGGGGTAGATCATCCCCTTCGACATGCCGAACGCGCCCTGGTCGATGGCGGCGTCGAGTTCGGTCTGGAGCACGCCGAGCGCGCCGGGCGCGGCCCCGTGCCCGGCTTCCGCCCGCGTCCCCCCGACCGTGATCTCCCGGTTCGTCCCGGCGGCGGCGACGTTCTCGGTCCCAACCGGCCTGTCCTCGAACCCCGTCAGCAGCGAGCGGAGGTTGCCGTGGGGCGCGTAGTACGCGCAGTTCACGGCGGGCGAGGCGGCGTCGAGTTCGTCGAGATAGCCCCCGACGTCGTTCCACGGCCACGTCCCGTCGAAGGTCCCGTCGAGCGAGGCGACCCGCTCGGCCCACTCGGCCTTGAGGTCCGCCGGAACCGGCGCGACGCTCACCCCGTCCTGTCCCAGCACCTCAGTCGTGATCCCCTGGGTGAGCTTCTCCGCCGCGCCGGGGTGATCGAACAGGCGCAGTTCCGAGTGGGCGTGCATGTCGACGAAGCCGGGGGCGAGGTAGGAGCCGTCGAGGTCGACCTCGCGGTCGGCCCCCGCCGGGTCCTCGCCGACCCGCCTGACGCGCCCGTCGGCGACGAGGACGTGCGCGGAGAACGGGGGGCGGCCGCTCCCGTCGAGGACCCGGGCGTTTCGAAACTCGATAGACCCGTCCGTGGCGGTCATATCACCAGTGTGTGTCGCTCCGGGGTATTGTTCTTTCGGTCGTTACCACGCCACACACGTCGCGCCGGCACAATGTTGAAGGTGGCACTCCGAGAGGTGTCGCGTATGGCAGACCCGACAGTCGATGGCGAGCGGTTCCGCCGGCGGTTCGACGAGTTCAGCGATATCGGCGCGACCGAGAACGGCGGCGTGAACCGGCCGAGCCTCTCCGACGAGAACAAGGCGGCCAGGGACACCGTCGTCGAGTGGTTCCGCGAGGCGGGGCTGGCGGTCACGGTCGACGAGATGGGCAACATCTTCGGCCGGCGGGCGGGCGCGAACCCCGATGCGGACCCGGTTCTGTTTGGATCCCACGTCGACAGCCAGTACAACGGCGGCCGGTACGACGGCGTGGTCGGCGTCCTCGGCGCGCTGGAGGCCGTCGAGGCGCTGAACGACGCGGACGTGACCACCGACCGCCCGCTGGAGGTCGTCGCCTGGAGCAACGAGGAGGGGGTGCGGTTCCAGCCCGACATGCTCGGCAGCGGCGTGTTCTGCGACCAGTTCGACCTGGAGTACGCCTACGAGCGCGAGGACAAGGACGGCAAGAGGTTCGGCGAGGAACTGGAGCGCATCGGCTACAAGGGCGACGCGCCCTGCGAGCCCCGCGACCTCCATTGCTACTTCGAGATGCACGTCGAGCAGGGGCCGTTCCTCGAACAGGAGGGCCTCCCGGTCGCGGCCGTCGAGGGCGTGTTCGGCTTTTCGTGGATGAACGTGACGTTCGAGGGGCAGGCGAACCACGCCGGCCCGACGCCGATGGACATGCGCCACGACGCGTTCGTCGCGACGGCCGACGTGACCCGGAGCGTCCGACGGCTCACGGCGACGGAGGGCACCGACCTCGTCGGCACCGTCGGCAGCGTCGACGTGTGGCCGAACGCGATCAACGTGATCCCCGAGACGGTGGAGTTCACGGTCGACTTCCGGTCGTACGACGACGCGGTCGTCGACGCCGCCGTCGAGCAGATCCAGCGGGAGATCGCCCACGCCGCCGAGCGCGAGGGCCTCGAGTACGAGTTCGAGGAGATCATGCGCGTCGACGCCGACCCGTTCGACCAGAGCTGTATCGACACGGTCGTCGACGCCGCCGAGACGGTCGGCTGCGAGTACACGCGGCTCGTCAGCGGGGCCGGCCACGACGCGAACTACCTCAACAAGATCGCCCCGACGAGCATGATCTTCGTCCCGAGCGTCGACGGCATCAGCCACCGCGAGAGCGAGTTCACGGAGTGGGAGGACATTGTGACGGGCACGGAGGTACTGCTGGAGGCCGTCCGGTCGAAGGCCGCCGAGTGAGCGACCGCGCCGTCCGGGCGTCCCGTCCCCCTGTGCCGCGACGGCAGATCAGGTGAGCTGACGCCGGAGCCGCCCGGCGAGCACGTCGCCGAGTACGACCAGCGCGAAGACGGCGGCGATAGCCGTCACGAGCCTGGCGTACTGGAGCCGCTGGATGGTGACGACGAGGTAGTAGCCGATGCCGCCCGCGCCGACGAAGCCGAGGATCGTCGCCGAGCGGATCGTACACTCCCAGCGGTACAGCGTGTACGAGGCGACCGTCGCGGTCACCTGTGGCACCATCCCGTGACAGACCGCCTGGAACCGGGTCGCGCCGCCGGTCACAACCGCCTCCGTCGTCCGCGGGTCGGTGTCCTCCAGGAAGTCCGCGTACAGTTTGCCGAGGACGCCGGCGTTGTGGACGCCAAGCGCCAGCGCGCCGGCGAAGGGGCCCAGGCCCACGGCGGTGACGAACAAAAAGCCCCAGACCAGCCCCGGGACCGAGCGGAGGAAGCTGAGGAGAAAGCGGCTCCCGCCGGCGACCGCGCGGCCGACCGCACGGCGCGTATCGGAGGCGTCGGCGTACAGCGGCCCCCGGTAGGTGACCGTCGCCGCGGCCAGCAGCGCCAGCGGGACGGCCAGTCCGACGGCAATCACCGTGGCCACGACGCTGATCGCGAGCGTCTCGACGACGGCCCACAGCAGGCCGTCCCTGAGCGTCCGGCCGAACAGGTAGTCGCCGCTCGTGTCGGGCGGGACCCCCTCGGCGACGAACGCCAGCAACTGCTCGCGCGCCCCCGGCGAGACCAGCGCGGCCACGTCGACCTCCGCGACCCACGCCGAGAGCAGGACCAGGACCGCCGCGGCCAGCGCCCACCCCAGCCCTCGCTTCGAGAGGACCGACGCGCCGGTGCCGGGGTCGAACTCCGCCGTTCGGTTCGGCGGCCCGTCAGACATGCCACTCGGGCTCCCGCCGGGGGTACTCCGATACCGCTTCCGTCCCGGGTCCGTGCTCCGGCCCGTCGCCGCCGCCCGGGGTGGATGCACCCGCCGCGAACAGGGCCGCGAGCCGGTCGTCGGTCACCTCGGCGGCCGGTTCGTCGAACCGCACGCGGCCGTCCGCCAGCCCCACGATCCGGTCGTAGCGCTCCACCGCCAGGTCCACATCGTGCAGCACGGTCAGGAGGACGCGGTCGCCGGCGGCCGCCTCCAGCACGTCGAGCACGTTCGCCCGCGAGGCGGGGTCGAGGTTCGCCGTCGGCTCGTCGGCCAGCATGGCCGGCACGTCCCGAACCACCGCGCGGGCGAAGGCGACCCGCTGGCGTTCGCCGGCACTGAGGCGGTCGGCCCGCACGTCCGCTTTCCCCCGGAGGCCCACCGCCGCCAGCGCGTCCAGGGCCGGCCCGGGTCGCCGCGGTGCCAGCGGTTCAAGCAGCCCGCGCCACCACGGAAGCTCGCCCATCCGTCCGCCGAGGACGTTCGACAGCGCCGTTCGCCGGTCGACGAGCGTGTCGCCGCCGTAGGCGACCGCGACGTCGTCGCTGGTCGCCGGCTCGCCGTCGAGCACGACCCGCCCGCTGTCGGGGCGCACCGAGCCGTTGGCGACCCGGAGCAGGGTCGTCTTGCCCGCGCCCGAGGGACCGACGAGCGCGACGCGCTCCCCCTCCTCGACGTGGAAGGACACGTCGTCGAGGACCCGCTCCCCGTCGAACGACGCCGTGACGCCGTCGAAGCGGAGTTCGGAGCCGGCGTCGGTCACGGGTTCGCCCCCGACTCGTCCCCGTCGAGCAGCCCGGCCATCTCGACGCCCTCGTTCAGCGACGTGAAGTCGTCGTGGCTCACGGGGACGTACTCATCGACGTTCTGGGTGTCGAGTATCCCCGTCCGGTCGCGGTCGTCAAGCTTCATGAACGCCTCCCGGATGCGCCCCACCCGGTCCGAGTCGACGGTCGGGGCGACGGCCCACGGGTAGTCCGGGAACCCCGGCGTGCGCCACAGTTCGACGACGTCGTCGCCGACGTCGCCGCTCTCGACGAGCGCGTCGTAGATGCGGGCGTTCAGCGCGCCGACGTCGCCGCTCGCGTTGGCTATCGCCCCGGCCGTGGCGTCGTGCGCGCCGACGTGGGTGGTCGAGGCGAAGTCGTCGGGTCGCGTGTCGAACTCCGTTCGGAGGTAGTACGTCGGCATCACCGTCCCGCTGGTGCTGATCGGGTCGCCGAAGACGAGGTCGTAGTCGCCGGGCGCGGCGACGACGTCCTCCATGCTCGACGGCCCGTCCGCGTGGGCGACGAACGCGGAGTGCCACTCCGTCGACCCGCCCTCCGACCCGACGACGACGGGTTCGGCGTCCGCGCGGTGGCGGGCGAGGATGTACGAGACGCCGCCGAAGTACGCGAGGTCGACCTGTTCGGCGGCCATCGCCCGGACCATCCCCGCGTAGTCCGCCGACGTGTCGACGTCGACGGTGGCGTCGAGGTGGCTCTCCAGGTACTCCGCGAGCCCGGTGTTTTGCTGGACCGCGGTGTCCGGGTCGACGTCGGGGACGACGCCCATCCGCACCGTGGACGTACCCGTTCCTCCGAGGCAACCGCCGGTCAGGGCCGCGCCGCCGACGGCGGCGAGGTACGAGCGACGGCTGGTCGAACGCCGTGTCATATCCGCACGTGTCCATCGACCGAGATAACGGTTCGGGTCGGTACCCCTGTCACGACGGGCACGCCCGTTTGCCGGGGCTGTGGGACGTGTGCCACACTGGCCGCTGGGCCGTTCGCCTGTGGCACACCGCCCCGCCGGCGCGTGCCACAGTGTGGCTCGACAGTGTGAGGCTCACCCATAGTTATATGTGAGGGTATCCCGCATCTTCACCTACGACGTGCCCGCGCGTGGCACCCCTTAACGGAGGAACTACCGTGGAAATTCAACTGACTGTCAACGACGATCCGACGACCGCGACGGTCGGACCGGACGACGACCTGGCGACGGTACTGCGACGCAACGGCTACACCGGCGTGAAATGCGGCTGCGACGGCGGCGTCTGCGGCGCGTCGAAGGTGTTCGTCGACGGCGAGGTCGTGATGGCCTGTGGCGTCGACGCCAGCGAGGCCGACGGCGCGGACGTGCGGACGATCGCGGCCCTCGGGACCCAGGACGACCTCCACCCGATCCAGGCCGCGTTCGTCGACCACTTCGCCGTCCAGTGTGGCTTCTGCATCCCCGGGATGATAATCGAGGCGGAGTCGCTGCTGGCGGAGAACCCGGACCCGACCGAGGCGGAGGTCCGCGAGGCCATCGACGACAACCGCTGTCGCTGCACCGGCTACCAGAAGCCCGTCGAGGCGATCCTCGACGCGGCCGACCGCATGGACGGAGGCCGGGTCGCGGCCGACGGCGGCGCGCGGCCCGACGAGGAGGGAGAGACCCATGAGTGACGACCGGACCGACCCCGCACCCGACGGCGGCACCGCTTCCCAGCCGGCGACGGACGAGCGCGAGGCGTTCGAGGAACACCCCCTCGAGTGGGACGAACCGGCGAACAACGACAAGGCCCCCGAGGAGCGCGACAGCGTCTCGCAGCCCGCCGAGAAGTACGACGACCGGAAGCTCGTCACCGGGCAGGCGAAGTACACCGCGGACTACGGGGAGCGGTTCCCGGACCTCGCCCACGCGGCGGTCGTCCGCAGCGAGGTGCCCCACGGCCGCGTGACCGACGTCGACACGGACGCGGCCGAGGCGATGGACGACGTCCACGCCGTGCTCACGCCGTGGTCCGAGGCGGTGCCGGACGCCAAGTACACGAGCGCCGGCCAGTCGTACCCCGAGCCGAGCCCGTGGGACATGAACGTGCTCAACGAACACGTCCGATACGTCGGCGACCCGGTCGCGGCCGTCGCCGCCGAGGACCCGGACACGGCGGCGGCCGCGGCCGACGCCGTCGATGTCGAGTACGAGGAGCACGACCACGTCGTCGACCCCGAGGAGGCGTTCGACGCGGACGCTCCGCAACTGTTCGCGGAGAGCGAGGTCGAAAACGGGATCGTCGGCCACGACTACGAGCGCAACCGGATGGCACACATCGACGGCGAGGTCGGCGACGTCGAGGCCGCGCTGGCCCGCGACGACGTCCACGTCCACGAGACGGAGTGGGAGACGATCCGGCAGTCCCACGCCCAGATCGAGAAGCACACGACGCTCGCCTACACCGACGAGGACGACCGGCAGGTGGTGATCACGAGCACGCAGGTCCCCAACCACACCCGCCGCCAGCTCGCCCACCTGTTCGACGTCCCGATCCGCGACATCAGGGTGAAGAAACCGCGCGTCGGCGGCGGGTTCGGCGGCAAGCAGGCGATGGTCGTCGAGCCGATCCCGATGGCGCTGTCGCTGGCGACCGACCGCCCCGTCATGTACGAGGCCAGCCGCGAGGAGGAGTTCGGCGCGATGCGCTCGCGGCACCCGATGCAGGTCCGGGCGCGGACGGCCGTCACCGACGACGGCGACATCGCGGCGATGGAGCTGTACGCGCTGTCGAACACCGGCGCGTACGGCAGCCACGGGATGACCGTCGCCGGCAACGTCGGCAGCAAGCCGATGCCGCTGTACTCGAAGGTGCCAAACGTCCGCTTCGAGGCCGACATCGTCCACACGAACACGCCCCAGACCGGCGCGATGCGGGGCTACGGCGCGCCCCAGGGCACGCTCGCGCTGGAGGGGCACCTCGACGAGGTGGCCCGCGACCTCGGGCTCGACCCCGTCGAGTTCCGCCGGGAGCACTACATGGAGGTCGGCGACCTGGACGAGATCGCCGGCATGATGGGCGGCGAGGGCGCCGAGCGCCGCATCCGCTCCTGCGGCCTCGACGAGTGCGTCGAGCGCGGCAAGGAAGCGATCGGCTGGGACGACGTCGACCAGCCAGACGAGGACGGCCGCCACCGCGGGATCGGGATGGCGCTGTCCGCCCAGGGGACCGGCGTCGCCGGCGACGAACTCGGCGCGGCCCAGATCATGATGAACGAGGACGGCTCGTTCCACCTGCAGGTCGGCGGCGTCGACATCGGCACCGGCGCGGACACGGCGTTCATCCAGATCGCCGCCGAGGTGCTGGGCTGCGACGAGGACGACGTCGTCGTGAAGTCCTCCGACACGGACAACACGCCGTTCGACTACGGCGCGTACGCCTCCTCGACCACCTACATCAGCGGCATGGCCGTCAAGAAGGCCGCCGAGGACGCCAAGGAGCGGATCCTCGACTGGGCGTCCCGGATGCTGGACGAACCCGTCGAGAACCTGGAAACGGCCGACGGCGAGGTGTACAGCGAGGCGACCGGCGACTCGGTGACGCTGGAGGACGTCGGCTACGAGTCGGTGTACGGCCACGACGACCGCGAGCACATCCTCGGCAAGGGCACCCACTCCACGGAGGAGAGCCCGCCGCCGTTCGCCGCGCAGTTCGCCGACGTGACCGTCGACGAGGAAACCGGCGAGTTCGAGGTCAACAAGCTCGTCGTGGCGGTCGACTGCGGCGTCGCCATCAACCCCGGAATGGCCGAGGGACAGGTCGAGGGCGCGAACCACATGAGCTACGAGATGGCCGTCAGCGAGGGGATCACGGTCGACGGGGACGGCCGCGCGGAGGTGTCGGACTTCGACGAGTACGGCCTCCCCTCGGCGTCCGAGACGCCGCCAATCGAGAGCATCCTCGTGGAGACCCACGAACCGACCGGCCCGTTCGGCGCGAAGTCGGTCGCGGAGGTGCCGACCAACACGGTGCCACCCGCTATCTCGAACGCCGTCCGCGAGGCGGTCGGCGTCCGGATCAACGAGATGCCGATCACCGCCGAGAAGATCAGGGCGAAACTCGACGAAGAGTAGGTCCCGGCTCCTCCCTGTCGCCCCACCGGCGACCCGGTGTTCGGGTTTAATTACGACCTTCTCACGGCCAAAACCTCGATGGATATTTACGGCCATGCGAGCGATACTCCGACGAACCGAGAGACTCCTTCCCAAGGTGTGCTCATGCAACTCGAACTGGAACTCAACGGCAAACGGCGCACGTTCGACGCGGCGAAGTCGGACGTGTTGCTCGACGTGTTGCGGCGGAACGGATACACCGGCCCGAAGCGCGGCTGCGACACCGGCGCGTGCGGGATGTGTACGGTCCAGATCGACGGCGAGCCGGCGATGTCCTGCGTCACGCCGGTCGCGAGGGCCGACGGGTCGTCGGTGGAGACGATAGAGGGGCTGGGGTCCCAGGACGACCTCCACCCGATCCAGGCGGCGTTCGTCGACAACTCCGCGCTCCAGTGTGGCTTCTGCATCCCCGGGATGATCATGCGCTCGAAGGCGCTGCTGGAGGAGAATCCGGACCCCTCGGAGGCGGAGGTCCGCGAGGCGCTGTCGGACAACCTCTGTCGGTGCACGGGGTACAAGAAGATCGTCGAGGCGGTGCTGGACGCGGCCGACCGCATGGACGGCGACGCGGCGCTGGCGGCCGACGGCGGAACGGTCGCGCTCGACCGGGAGTACCCGACGCGCCGCGGGGAGGGGGAGTCGCGATGAGCAACGTCGGGGAGGACCGGGACGAGGCCGACGGACGCGGAAACCGGCAGGTTGCGGAGGGGGCCACCGAGACGGACGCGTCGCCGGCGGAGCGCGAGGGCGGCGAGGACGACCGCCGGGCGGGCGCGGAGCGCGAACACCTGTCCGAGGACGTCGAGAAGGACGACGCGCGGAAGATAGTCACGGGCGAGGCCCGGTACACCGCCGACTACCGCGAGCGCTTCCCCGATCTGGCCGAGGGGAAGGTGATCAGAAGCGACGTCGCACACGGGTACGTCCGCGACGTCGATACGAGCGAGGCCGAGGCGATGGACGGCGTGTACGCCGTGATCACGCCGTGGGACGACGTCGTCCCGGACGAGCCGTACTCCAGTTCGGGCCAGTCGTACCCCGAGCCGAGCCCGTGGGACCTGCGCGTGCTCCGCGAGCACGTCCGGTTCGTCGGCGACCCGGTCGCGGCCGTCGCCGCCGAGGACTCGGAGACGGCCGACCGCGCCGCCCGGAAGGTCGAGGTGGAGTACGAGGAACTGGAGCCGGTGCTCGACCCCGAGGAGGCGACGGAGCCGGACGCGCCGCAGCTGTTCGAGCCGGACGACGTCGAGAACAAGCAGGCCGGCGCGGACTACGAGCGGAACCTCGAATCGCACTTCGAGGGCGAGATCGGCGACGTGGCGCGGGCGTTCGACCGGGCGGACGACGAGCACGTGGTCGAGACGGAGTGGGAGACGCCGTACCAGTCCCACTGCGTCCCCGAGCCCCACACGACGATCGTCCACACCGACGAGGACGACCGGTACCACTTCATCACGGCCACGCAGGTCCCGTTCCACACGCGCCGGCAGATCGCCCACCTGTTCGACGTCCCGATCCGCGACGTCCGCGTCACCAAGCCGCGGATCGGCGCGGGCTTCGGCGCGAAACAGGAGATGGCGATCGAGCCGATCGCCTTCGCGCTTCACCTGGCGGCCGGCAAGCCCGTCAAACTGGAGATGAGCCGCCGCGAGGAGTTCTACGCGCTGCGGTTCCGCCACCCGATGCGGATGCGGATGAAGACGGCCGTCAGCGAGGACGGCGACGTCGAGGCGATGGACCTGTACACGCTGTCGAACTCCGGGGCGTACGGCACGCACGGGATGACCGTCGCCAACAACGTCGGCACGAAGCCGCTGCCGCTGTACCCCCGCGTTCCGAACGTCCGGTTCGAGGGCGACGTGGTCCACACGAACCTGCCGATGGGCGCGGCGATGCGGGGCTACGGCGCGCCCCAGGGCCACTTCGCCGTCGAGTCCCACATGGACGAGGTCGCCCGGCGACTCGACCTCGACCCGGTCGAGTTCCGGAAGCGCAACGCCGTCCGCGAGGGAGACGTCGACCGCAGCGTCGCCATCCTGAAGGAGGGCGACCGGTTCGCCCGGGAGATCCGCTCCTGCGGGCTCCGCGAGTGCATCGAGCGCGGCAAGGACGCCATCGGCTACGACGACATCGACCAGCCCGACGAGGACCACCTGCACCGCGGCGTCGGCGTGGCGCTCATCGCGCAGGGCAGCGGCGTCGCCGGGAAGGAACTCGGCGCGGCCCAGATCAAGATGAACGAGGACGGCTCCTTCGTCCTCCAGGTCGGCGGCGTCGACACCGGCACGGGCGCGGACACGATGTTCGGACAGGTCGCCGCGGAGGTGCTCGGCTGCGATCCCGAGGACGTGGTCGTCGTCGCCTCGGACACGGACCTGACGCCGTTCGACTACGGCGCGTACGCCTCCTCGACCACCTACATCAGCGGGCAGGCGGTCAAGGAGGCCGCCGAGGACGCCCGGGAACGCATCCTCGACTGGGCGTCCCGGATGCTGGACGAACCCGCGGATGACCTGACGGCGGCCGACGGCGCGGTCGTCAGCGAGGCGACCGGCGAGCGCGTCTCGCTGAAGGAGGTCGGCTACGAGGCGACCTACGGCGACGACGGCCGCGAACACATCCTCGGGAAGGGGAGCCACTCGACCGACGAGTCGCCGCCGCCGTACGGCGCGCAGTTCGTCGACGTGACCGTCGACGAGCGGACCGGCGAGTACGAGATAAACGAGATGGTCTTCGCCGCGGACTGCGGCGTCGCCATCAACCCCGCGCTCGTCGAGGGCCAGATCGAGGGCGGCGAACACATGAGCCTGGAGTTCGCGACGAGCGGCGGCCTGGAGTTCGACGACGAGGGCAACCCCGAGACGCTGGGCTTCCGGGGGTACGGGATGCCCCGCACCACCGACCACCCGCCGATGGAGACGATCATCGTCGAGACCCACGAGCCGACCGGCCCGTTCGGCGCGAAGTCGATCGCCGAACTGCCGACCAACGGCGTGCCGCCCGCGCTCAGCAACGCCGTCCGCGACGCCGTCGGCGTGCGGGTCACCTCGCTGCCGATCACGGCCGAGGACGTGAAGGCGGCGCTGGACGAACGGTCGGCGTGATCCGGACCGGCGGAACAGTTATTGTCCGCTCGGTTCGAACGGTAACCAATGGCGTACATCGGGTTTCTCCTCACCGGCGGCCCGTTCGACAGCGAGCGCTGGCGGACGGCCTATGAACTGGGCCGGGCGGCGCTGGACCGCGGCCACGAGGTGACGTTCTTCCACTACCTCGACGGCGCGCTCGTCCCGGTCGCGGACCAGACGTTCCCGGACTGCTCGGACACGGGGCTGTACGACGAGATGCCGACCGAGAAGTTCCAGGAGCTGGTCGCGGACGGCGCGGAGGTCATCTGCTGTGGCCTCTGTGTCGACGCGCGCGGCATCGACGCGCCCGACGACTACCCCGACGGCGTCGAGGTCGGACTCCTGCCGGACCTGGCCGACGTGATCGGGGAAGCCGACCGGGTGGTGTCGCTATGAAGCGGGACGTCGTCGTGTTGCTGACGCGCGCGCCGTACGGCCGCGTGCATGTCCCCGAGGGCCTGCGGGCCGCCCGCGGCGTCGCCGCCGGGTTCGACGGCCACGACGTGACTGTCGTGTTTACGCAGGACGGCACGTACGCCGCGCGGGAAGCCGTCGACCGCGAGGCGCTCAACATGCCGGGCCACGTCGCCGACCTGCACGAGGGGGACGGCGCGATGGTGGTCGACGCCGCCGCGATGGCCGAGCGGGGGATCGACGCGGGCGAGATAGCCGACGACGTGACCGTCCGGCCGGGCGAGGAGGTGACGGCGCTCGTCCGGGACGCTGACTGCACGCTGGACTTCTGACCATGCTCTACCTGCTAGACAAGCCGCTGGCCGAGGTCGGACTTCGAACCGTCGCGGAAGACCCCGACGCGCACGTCGTGCTGATCCAGGACGGCGTCTACCTGTCGCCGGACGTCGACGCCGAACTCTACGCCGTCGGGAAGGACGTCGACGTGCGCGGCGTCGACCTCCCGCCGGCGGTCGAGCGCGTCCCGTACGACGCCGTGGTCGAACTGATGGAGGAGCACGAGGTGCGGAGCTTCGTATGAGCCTCTTCGATCGCGTCGCCGAACTGGTCGACCGCGGCGAGGCCGCCGCGATGCTGACCATCGTGGACAAGGACGGGAGCGCCCCGCGCGACGTCGGCGACCGGATGCTCGTCACGCCGGACGACGCGTTCGGCACGATCGGCGGCGGGCACGTCGAACACCTCGCCGTCCAGGACGCGCGGGCGGTGCTCGCCGACGAGGCCGAGTCCGGCGTCCGGACGTACGAGCTCGAACCCGACGGCAACACCGGGATGGTCTGTGGCGGCACGATGGACGTGTTCGTCGATCGGATCCGCGGCAACGCGCGCCTCTACGTCGCCGGGGCCGGCCACATCGCGCTCGAACTCGCTCCGCTGGCCGAGCGACTCGGCTACGACGTGACGGTGGTCGACGACCGCGCGGAGTACGCCGACCCCGAGAGCTTCCCCGACGGGGTGGACGTGATACACGGCGATTACGAGGCCGCGCTCGGCGACCTGCCGATGACCGCCGAGACCGCAGTCGCCGTCGCGACGCGGAGCGGGACGTTCGACCGGCGCGCCGTCGCCGCGGCGCTGGACGGCGGCGCGGGCTACGTCGGCCTAGTCGCCAGCGGGACGAAGGCCGATCGGGTGATCGACGGGCTCGCGGAGGAGGGGTACGGCCGGCGTGACCTCGCCCGGGTCCGCGCGCCGGTCGGACTCGACCTCGGCGGCAGCGGCCCGGAGGACGTCGCGCTCTCGGTCCTCTCCGAGGTGCACATGGACCGGCACGACGCCACCGGTCGGCGCGCGACCCGGTTGGACCTCGACGACCTCGCCGTGGTCCGGGGCGGCGGCGACCTCGGCAGCGGCGTCGTCTACCGACTGCATCAGGCCGGGTTCCCGGTTGTCGTGACCGAGGTCGAGCGACCGACCGTCGTTCGCCGCGGGGTGGCGTTCGGCGCGGCGATGTACGAGGACGAGGTGTCGGTCGAAGGGGTCGACGCGCGACGCGCGGCCGACGTCGACGAGGCCGTCGCGGTGCTCGCCGACGACGCGGTCCCGGTGCTCGCCGACCCGGACGCGGCGGTCGCCGCGGAACTGGACGCCGCCGTGCTCGTGGACGCGATCATGGCGAAGGGACGGACCGACACCGGCACCCGCCGCGGCGACGCCGACGTGGTCGTGGGCCTCGGCCCCGGGTTCGAGGCCGGCGCGGACGTCGACGCCGTCGTCGAGACGGACCGCGGCCACGAACTGGGCCGCGCCATCTACGAGGGGCGGGCGAGCCCGTACGACGGCGAACCCGGCGAGCGCCGCGGCTACACGCACGAGCGCGTCCTCCGCGCGCCCGGCGCGGGGGTCTGGGAGCCGACCGTCGATATCGGCGACCTCGTCTCGGCCGGCGATACCGTCGGCCACGTCGGGAGCGAGGCCGTGACCATGGAGATAGACGGGCTGGTCCGCGGGCTGGTCCACGGCGGCCTGGACGTCGACGAGGGGACGAAACTCGGCGACGTCGACCCCCGCGGCGAGGAAGTCGATCCGGCGAAGATATCCGACAAGGCGCTCTGTCTCGGCGGCGGCGTGCTGGAGGCCCTGTTGCGCTTGCGGTGAGGCGGCGCGTCCGCCGGACTCACCGACTGACCGGCTCCAGTTCGGGGCCGCGAAGCGTCACCCCGGAGCCGTCGGTGACGCGGCCGATCCGGCGGTAGAAGACGCCGGCGGCGTCGAACCGCGATTCGAGGTCGGCGGCGCGCGCGGCCGGAACCGACAGGAGCAGCCCCCCACTGGTCTCCGCGCTCTCGCCGTCGGCCAGCCCGTAGCCGAACAACTCGGAGAGGTCTTCGGTCCCCTCGATGACGGGCAGGCGCGTCACCTCGACGCCGACGCCGGAGTTCGCCGCGAGCACCGCCGACTGGCCGACGAGGCCGAAACCGGTGACGTCCGTCGCCGCGCCCGCGAGGTCGCGGGCGGCCTCGGCGGCCGCGCGGTTCGGCGTCGTCATCCACGCCAGCGCCTCCTCGCCGATCCGCTCGACCGGCCGCCCGGCGGCGTCGGCGACGAGGTCGGCGAACTCGCCGTCCGTGACGCGGAGCGCGCCCATCGCCGACTGCGTGCCGAGCGGCTTCGTGAGGTACAGTTCGTCGCCCGGCGTCGCGCCCTGGGAGGTCAGCAGGACGTCGGGCGAGGCGGTCGCGGAGACCGCACCGCCCGCGAACGGCCACGGGCTGACGATCGTGTGGCCGCCCGCGACGACGCCGCCCATCCCCTCGACCGCGTCGGCGACGCCCGCGAGCAGCGCCGGCGCGACATCCGTCAGTTCCTGCGGGAGGCCGAGGACGACGAGGAAGTCGAGGTTCTCCGTCGCCCCCGTGGCGAACGCGTCGCTCGCGGCGTTGCAGGCGGCGACGCGGCCGAAGTCGTACGGGTCGTCGACGATGGGCGTGAAGAAGTCGACCGTCGACACCAGCGCGAGGTCGTCGGTCAGCCGCCGCGCGGCGGCGTCTTCGCCGACGCCGAACAGCAGGTCGTCGCTGGGCTCGGTGAGGCCCGCCTCCCCGAGCAGGTCGTCGAGGTCGCCCTGCCCGACCTTGCACGAGCAGCCGTGGAGCTCCGCGTACTCGGTGAGGCGGACGTCGGCGTCGGGGCCGTCCGCCATCGCTACGCCCCCGGGACGTCGGCGTCCTCGGTCACCTCTATCGCCAGTTCGAACGCGTCGGCGTCCGCGCCGGCCCCGTCCGCCGACTCCCCGTCGGCGTCGGAGACGGCGAACCCGTGCTTGCGACACATGCGGCGGAGGTTCCGCTCGGCCGGCGGGTAGTCCCCGCGGACCACTAGTTCGTCCCCCGCGTTGAGTTCGGCGAGTTCGCGGCGGACGATCAGCGCCGGGCGCGGGCACACTTCGCCGGTGACGTCAACGCGTGCCATACGGGCCGGTATGCGAGTGGATCGCAAAACGGTGTCGGCTCGGTGCGTCGCAAAGGTATATCCATCCGGCCCGTGCAGGGTGGGTATGCGACTGTCCGAGGCCCTCCCGCTCGGCGACCGCGAACTCGTCGCGTTCGTCGGCGCGGGCGGGAAGAAGACCGCGATGGGGCGGCTCGCGGCGGAGGGCACCGAACGGGGCTACGACGTCGGATACACCACGACGACCCGGATGCCCCCACCGCCCGACCTGCCGCTGACCGTCGCGGACGTCGAGGCGTCGCCGTACGCTGTCGCGGAGGACGAACCGCCCGCGGCGTTCGCCGCCTCGTGGGTGGCCGACCCCGAGCGCGTCGACCGCAAGGTCGAGGGGTTCGACCCCGACGCGCTCGACGACTTCTTCGCCAGGGGGATCTTCGACTGGCTGGTCGTGAAAGCCGACGGGGCGCGCCGGCGCGAGTTCAAAGCGCCCGGGCCCGACGAACCGGCGGTCCCCGACAGGGCGACCCACGTCGTCCCCGTGGCCTCGGTGGCCGCCGTCGGCGACCTGCTCGACGAGGCGACCGTCCACCGCCCGGAGCGCGTCGCGGCGATCACGGACCTCGCGGTCGGCGACGCGATCACGCCCGAGGCGGTCGGGGCCGTCCTCGCGAGCCCCGACGGCGGCCTGAAAGGCGCACCCGACGCCGCGACCGTCACCCCGGTCGTCAACAAGGCCGACACGCCGGAGCGGCGTGAGACTGCGCGGGCGGTTCTCGACCACGCCATCGGCCGCACCGACCGCTTCGACCGCGGCCTCGTCACCTCCTTCGAGCGCGACGTCTGTCTCCCGGTCGAGGGGCGGCCGTCCCGCCGGCGGGCGTAACGGGGCAGCTGGTCGGGAGCAGATCCGGGGGTCGGACACGTCGCCGGGCGCCGGGGAAAGAACCAGTACCGTTCCGGCCCCACGATGAGATATGACCGACCAGCCCGGAACGCGGTCCGACGGCGCTTCGGCCCGGCGGACCGACGGCGGCCCGGAGGACGGCGTCGACGGAGCGAACGACGCGGACGGTCCGGACGACTCGGCTACGTCCCCCCGCGTCGGCGGCGTGGTGCTCGCGGCGGGCCTGGGATCCCGATTCGAGGGCGGGAACAAACTCCTCGCCGAGGTCGACGGGAGGCCGGTCGTCGAACGCGCGGCGAAGACCCTGCGTCGGTCGGCGGTCGCCGAGGTGGTCGCCGTCGTCGGACACGAGGCCGAGCGGGTGACGGCGGCCGTCGACGGCCTCACGGACGCCGTCAGGCGGAACGAGGACTACGCGGCGGGACAGAGCACCTCGGTCCGGGTCGGCGTCGCCGCCGCCCGGGAGCGGGGCTGGGACGCCGCCGTCTTCATGCTGGGCGACATGCCGTTCGTCCGCCCGGCCACGGTCGACGCCGTGGTGGCGGCGTACGCGCGCGGCGACGGATCTATCGTCGCCCCAGCCTACGACGGCCGGCGCGGCAACCCCGCGCTGTTCGGGAAGCGCCACTACGACGCCCTGGCGGACGTGTCCGGTGACCGCGGGGGGCGGGACCTGATCGAGACCCACGAGGA
This sequence comes from Halostella litorea, assembly GCF_004785955.1. NCBI lineage: Archaea > Methanobacteriati > Methanobacteriota > Halobacteria > Halobacteriales > Natronoarchaeaceae > Halostella > Halostella litorea. Next base: position 44,710 of record NZ_SJER01000004.1, read on the forward strand.
CAGCGTTCTCGTCGATGTCGACGACCCCGGCGTGACGCGGGACGTCGACTTCCGGGCGGACCTGGAATCGGACGCCGAATAGCAGCCCACCTCAGGACACCACGACGTCCACGTACGCCGCCTCCTCGACGTCGACGAGGCCGTTGTTCGTGAGCCGGTACTCCGGGATCACCTCCAGGGCGAGGAACGACAGCTCCATCAGGCCGCTTTTGGCCATCCCCAGTTCGACGGCCCGCCGCTCGACCGCCTCGAACCGCTCGCGGACCACCTCGACCGGTTCGTCGGACATCAGCCCGGCGACCGGGAGCGCGATGGCCGAGAGTTCGTCGGTCGCGGGGTCGTACGCGGCGACCCCGCCGTTCATCTCCCGCAGTTCGTTCGCCACCGTCGCCATCGCCGCGTGGTCCGCGCCGGCGACGACGCAGTTGTGGGCGTCGTGGGCGACCGTCGAGCCGACCGCGCCGCGCTCGACGCCGAGGCCGTGGACGAAGCCGCGGCCGATCCCGCCGCTCCCGCCGTGGCGCTCGATGACCGCCAGGGCCGCCACGTCGTCGTCCGGGGCCGCGACGAGCGTCCCGTCCCGGACCGGCACAGCCGTCTCCATGCGGGCGGTTTGGAGCCCGCCGACCGCGTCGACGACCCGGACGCGCTCGGTGCCGTCGCGGCCGTCCGGGACCGTGATCGCGAGGTCCGCGGCCGACACCGCCGGGAACTCGACCGTGTCCGTCGCGACGTTGGTCGACGGCGGGGAGCTGCCGTCCGTCGTCGGGTCGACCTCGCCGTCGACCAGCACGCGGTCGACGTCCCACGCCGCCAGGTCGTCGAGGAGGACCAGATCCGCCGGCGCGCCGGGTTCGATGCGGCCGAACGGGAGGTCGTAGGCCTCGGCGGTGTTTATCGTCGCCATCTGCACGGCCTCGACGGGGTCCGCGCCCTCCCGGACCGCCGTCCGGAGCGCGCAGTCGACGCCGCCTTCCTCGACCAGGTCCGTCACCTCGCGGTCGTCGGTACAGAGCGAGAGCCGCCGGCTGTCGACCTCGTCGGCGAGGGGCAGCAGGTCGGCGAGGTTCCTGCTGGACGAGCCCTCGCGCAGGTACACGCGGAGGCCGGCGTCGACCTTCTCCCGGGCCTCGACGAGGGTGATGCTCTCGTGGTCGGTGTCGAGGTAACGTGCCGCCTCCTGGAGGTCGGAGCCGGTCAGCCGGGGTATGTGGCCGTCGACTGTCAGGTCGCGCTCCCGGGCCGCCCGGATCTTCGCGTGGACCTCCTCGTCGCCCGCGAGCAGGCCGGGGGCGTTCATCACCTCGCCCAGCGCCACGACGTTCGGTTCGTCGAGCAGGTCCGCCACGGCGTCGGCCGGAAGCGTCGCCCCGCCGTCCTGGAGGTCCGACGCCGGGACGCTCGACGGGACGGTGAACCGCGCCTTCAGGGGCGTGTGCTCGGCGTCCGCGACGACCGCGCGGACGCCCGCCGCGCCGACCACGTTCGCTATCTCGTGGGGGTCGTGGATCACGCTCGTCACGCCGCGTGGCACGACGGCCGCCCCGTACTGGGGGAGCGTCACCATGCTCGACTCGACGTGCATGTGCGCGTCGATGAGGCCCGGGGCGACGTAGTTCGCCGTCAGTTCCCGGTCGGCGGGCCGTTTCTCCAGCGCGACGACGACCCCGTCGTCTATCGCCACGGCTCCCTCTTCTAAGTTCCCGGTGGCGACGTTGACGACCGTGCCGCGGACGAGCGTGTCGACGCTGTCGGTCACGCCGGGTCACCCCCGCCCGCTGCGGCCCGGGTCCGTGTCCGTGGTCGGCCTCCGTCCGGCTCTGTGAGTCCCTCGCTACCGAATCGCATACCCAAACCCGGCTCCCCGCCGGGAAATACTTTGCCATGAGATCGGTTCACTCGGGGCGGGCGTTCGTCGCCGCCGCGCCGGGAGGGGATCAGTCGTCGTCACCCCCGGCGGGGTCGGGGACGTCCCCCTCCACGTCCATCGGCGTGTCGGGCGCGAGGCCGTCGGTGTACTCGGTCGGCCCCGTGCCGACGCCGCCGCCCGGCAACACGACGTTCAACAGCAGCGCGGCCATGCCGCCGGTCACGAGCGCGGAGCCGAACAGGGTCTGAACCTCTGACGGGAACGCCTGGAGGACCGCCGGGCGGAACGAGACGCCGAGCCCCAGCGCCATCGACAGCGCGAGGATCGTCGAGTTCCGGTGGTCGAGCGTGACGTTCGACGTGACGATGCGCGCGCCCGACGAGAAGATCATCGCGAACAGGACCAGCGCGCCGCCGCCGAGCACCGCGTCCGGCATCGCCGAGACGACCGCGCCGATCTTGGGGACGAACCCGAGCACCAGCAGGACGACGCCGCCGATCCCGACGACGTACCGGCTGGCGACGCCCGTGAAGTTGACGAGGCCGACGTTCTGCGAGAAGGACGTGTTGGGCATGGCGTTGAACACCGCGCCGACCATGCTCATCACCCCGTCGGCGATGAGGCCGCCGCGCAGTTCCGACTGGGTCGCGTCGCGCCCCGTCGCCGAGACCGTCCCCGAGATGTCGCCGATCGTCTCCATCCCGGTGATGACATAGAGGAAGGCGACGGTGACGACGGCGCTGGGCTCGAAGGCGAGGCCGTACTTGAGCGGCTGGGGGACCATCACCCACCCGGCGGAGGCGACGGGCGAGAGGTCGACCACGTTCAGCGCGAGCGCGGCGGCGTAGCCGACGACGATGCCGACGAAGACGCTGATGACGCGGAGGAAGCCCTCGAAGAACTGGTTGAGGACGACGGTCACGACCAGCACGAGGCCGGCCAGGCCGAGGTTGGTGAGGGAGCCGTACCCCTCGGCCGACGGGCCGGCGGAGGCCCCCGCCGCGTAGTCCATCCCCGTCGGGATCAGCGTGAGGCCGATGAGCATCACGACGATCCCGGTGACGAGCGGCGGGAAGTAGTCCCGGAAGCGGTCGAGCGAGACGCCCATCGCCATCTCGACGGGGGCCGCGATCAGCGACGCGCCGAAGACGGCCGCGATGCCGAACTGGTTCCCGATCGCGATGAGCGGCGAGAGGAAGGCGAAACTGGTCCCCATGACGACGGGGAGCCGCGCGCCCACCGGGCCGACCGGATACGCCTGCACGATCGTCGACACGCCCGCGACGATGAGCGCCATCTGGACGAGGAACGTCGTCTCACCCGTCACCGACCCCACCGCGCCCGCGAGGATGAGCGGGGGCGCGACGTTCCCAAGGAACATCGCGAGGACGTGCTGTATCCCGAGCGGGATCGCTTCCCCCAGCGGGGGTCTGTCCTCGATATCGTACAACACGACCGAGTCCCCGTCCGTGTCGGGGCGCTCCGGAGTGCTCATGTTCCGTGTCACACACCGACACGTCGTTTCAAGGTTTGGATCATTACACCTTATATTCGAAAATGTGTATTACTACGTCGCGGTTCGGTGACCGTACACAGCGTTTTCTCAGACTTACCTTACTATTCGGTATTCGTCGCTTACGCGGGGAAGATCACGCCTTCCGACTCGTTACAGCAATACACCTGTAACGAGCTATGCGGCTCGTGTCCCGGGATTCGGTCGGGGTCGTCCGGGACGATCGTCTGCCGAACGGCCGCACGTCCGGCGGCAGGGAGCCGTCAGTCCTCGCTTGCGGGGGTGGCGTCCGGCCCGAGGTCGTCCTCCAGGTCGCCCGTCACCTCCGCCTCGTCGATGTCCGAGTCGGCCTCCCGCGGCACCAGCGTGTTGAGCAGGACCGCGGAGATGGCCGTCATGATGATCGCGTTGCCGAAGAAGATGGTCGCCCGGTCCGGCAGCGCGCTGAGCGCCTCCGGCCGGAACTCCACGCCCAGTCCGAGCGTGATCGACGTGGCGATGATGACCATGTTCCGGCGGTTCATCCGCTCGTTCAGGAAGATGAGGCGGATGCCGCTCGACATGATCATCCCGAACATGACAAGCACCGCGCCCCCGAGCACTGCGCTCGGGATGGTCGTCACGACGGCGCTTATCTTCGGGACGAATCCGAGCACGACGAGGACGGCGCCGCTGACGCCGACGACGTAGCGACTCATCACGCCGGTGAAGTTGATGAGCCCGACGTTCTGCGAGAACGTCGTCAGCGGGAACGCCCCGAACACCGCGCCGAGGGAGCTACCGAGGCCGTCGACGAAGAGCCCACCGGTGATCTCGTCGTCGTCAGGGTTGCGCCCCTCCGCGGCGGTGATGCCGGTGATGTCGCCGATCGACTCGATCGCGGCGGTGATGTGGATGGCGGTGAACGTGAGGATCGCGACCGGTTCGAACGAGAACCCGAACCGCCCCGGCGTCGGCACCGCGAACCACCCCGCCTGGCCGACCGCCGAGAAGTCGACGACGCCGAGCGCGATCGCCGCGACGTAGCCGACCGTGATCCCGACCAGGATGCTCAGTATCCGTAACGTCCCCTCGGAGAAGAGGTTCAGCCCGACGGTGACCGCCAGCACGAGCATGCCGAGGCCGAGGTTCTCGTAGGAGCCGTAGTCGGCGGCCCCCGCCCCGCCGGCCAGGTAGTCGACCCCGACCGGAACGAGGTACAGGCCGATGATCATGACGATGAGGCCGGTGACCAGCGGCGGGAAGAACCGTTTGATGCGGTCGAACTGCCACCCGATCAGCACCTCGACCAGCGCCGCGACCACGATAGCGCCGAACACGGCGTCGAGGCCGTATTCGAGCCCTATCGTGATCGAAGCGCCGACAAACGCGAAACTCGTCCCCATGACGACCGGGAGGCGGGCCCCGACGGGGCCGATCGGGAACACCTGTACGAGCGTCGCGAGGCCGGAGAACACGAGCACCATCTGCACCATGAACGAGACGTCGGCGGTACCGGCTCCGACGCCGTTCCCGACGATGAGGGCCACCGCGGTGGCCGGCACGATCATGGCCGCGACGTGCTGGATACCGAGGAAGGCCGCCTTCGCCGCCGGCGGTTTGTCTTCGAGTTCGTACGCCAGATCGATGGATCCGTCCCTCTCTGTCATGTGCTGTCGATTCCCACAGATGTCGTATCGGTACTAATAGCTTATTGACACACATGCGATCACTCCGGCGGACCCGCGACGGATGTCGTACGCGCGTGGCCGTCCCCTGACGGCGGGCGAGGGAGGCGGCGTCGGGGAAATCATTAAGGGGCGATGCTCGGAGTGTTTCCGTATGAAACGAGTCATCAGCACGGACGATGCCCCTGCGGCGGTCGGCGCGTACAGTCAGGCGACGACGAACGGCGACGTGGTGTTCACGGCGGGTCAGCTTCCGATGACGCCCGACGGGGAACTGCTCGACGACGAGCCGATCGCCGCGCAGGCCGAGCAGGCGCTCTCGAACGTCGAGGGGGTCCTCGCGGCGGAGGGACTGGGGATGAGCGACGTACTGAAAGTGACCGTGTTCATGGACGACATCGACGACTTCGACGAGATGAACGAGACGTACGCCGGGTTCTTCGACGACGAACCGCCGGCCCGGAGCGCGGTCGAAGTCGCGAGCCTGCCGAAGGACGCGGGGCTTGAGATCGAGGCGATCGCCGCGAACGAGTGACACGCGGGTCGTAACACACCGGCGGGGCCGCCGGTCCCAGCGTTCGACGGCAAGCACCGGCGGTCAGTCGGCCGAGGCCGGGCGCGTCGCCTCCTCGGTGACGCGGATCCGCAGCGCGAACTCCGCGTCGGGGTCCGCGGTCGACGCCGACGTCACGGGGTAGCCGTGCTTGTGGCACGACCGCCGGATGCTCCGCTCGGCGGGCGGGTAGTCCCCGACGACAGTCAACTCCTCCCCGGGCGATAGCTCCGCCAGACAGCGCTTCACGACCAGTACCGTCTGCGGGCACACGGTTCCGCTCACGTCGACTTCCATGTGGGATGGCAACGTACGTACTACCAATAACGTTTCCCAGCGGCGGGCCGCGACGTGACGGTCAGGGCTTCACTTCCCGCGCCGCCTCGCGGTGGTCGTCGAGCGAGAGGCCGACGTCGGCCGCCTCCTGTCGGATCTCCTCGGCGTCGACGGCCGTCACCTCGCCGTCGTCGACGAGGACGTTCCCGTCGACCATCGTGAACTCGACGTCGTCGCCGTGTGCGCCGAACACGAGGTGCGAGAGCACGTCGTGCAGCGGCGTCGCCCGGGTGACGTCCGTCCGCAGGCCGACGATGTCCGCGCGCCAGCCCTCGCGGATCGCGCCGAGCCGGTCGAAGCCGGCCGCCTTCGCGCCGTTTATCGTGGCCATCTCGAATATCTCCCTCGCGGGCGTCGCCGTCGGGTCGAGCCGGTCGACCTTCTGGAGGAGGCTGGCCTGGCGCATCTCGGTGAACGGGTCGAGCGTGTTGTTACACGGCGGCCCGTCGTTGCCCAGCGCGACGTTGATGTCGCGGTCGAGGTAGTCCCACACCGGCGCGACCCCGCTCGCGAGCTTCATGTTCGACGACGGGCAGTGGGTGACGTGGGTGCCCGTCTCCGCGAGCACCTCCCGCTCGCTCTCGTCGGTCCAGACGCAGTGGGCGAGGACGACGTCCTCGCCGGTCAGCCCCACCTCGTCCAGCCAGTGGATGTTCCGCATCCCGGTGTCCTCCTTCACCGTCTCGATTTCGCTCTGGTTCTCGCTCGCGTGCGTGTGGATCCGGACTCCGTCGTATTTATCGGCGAGTTCCCGGGCGCCCCGCAGGCACTCCTCGGTGCAGGACACCGCGAACCGCGGCGTCACGGCGTAGCGGATGCGGTCGTCGAACGAGCCGTGGTACTCCCGGATCAGCCGCTCGGACTCCGCGAGCGCGTCCTCGGTGTCCTCCAGCAGCCCCCGCGGCGACCGCCGGTCCATCAGCACCTTCCCCAGCACGCCCCGGATGCCGACCTCGCCGGCCGCCTCGAACGCCCGGTCCGCGTGGTCGACCGAGAGGTGGTCGACGCAGGTCGTCGTCCCGCTCTCGATCATCTCCAGGTAGCCCAGTTTGGCGGCGATTTCCATCTCCTCGGCCGACAGCGAGGCCTCCATCGGCAGGATGTAGTCGAACAGCCAGTCGAGCAGTTCCGTGTCGTCCGCGATGCCCCTCCCAAGGCTCTGGACGGAGTGGATGTGCCCCCCGACCAGCCCCGGCAGGAGCACGTCGTACTCCCGCCGCTCGTGCCCGGGATACCGGTCGACGAGGTCGTCCCGGTCCCCGACGGCCGCTATCTCCGAGCCGTCCACCACGACTGCGCCGTCGTGAACGACGGTCCCCGAATCCGCGACTACCGTCCCGCTGAGCAACATACGTTCTCAGGAGCCGCACACACGGGGAAAAGTCTTTCCTCATCGCCCCTGAGCGCCGCGCTGGGACACGAGCGCGGCCGGCCGGCGCGTTCCGCGGACCGCCGGGAACCGGTCCCCGTACTGGTCAGACCTCGACTTTCTGCCGGGTGATGTAGCCCGCGATCCGGTTGCGGAGGCGCGTCGACCCGACGTCCGTCACGTCCGTCACGACCCGTTTGTTCGTGCTGAACTCGTTCGAGAACGAGTCCGGATGCTGCCGGAGCAGGCGGTCGCCGACGCTGATGATGTCCTCCGGGTCCGCTGTCATGGGGGCAGACGTTCGGCCATCGGCGGCTTAAGTGCTTTGTTCACCCGTCAGCCGCCCGTACCACGCGCTCATCATTGCACCTTCACGAGCATCACCGGGACGAGAGTGCGAGTTCCCAAGAACCAACAATACATAATATTCCAATGTATTATTTAAATCTGTTATTTAGTGGCGATGGATCGGTAACGGCAGTTGATCGCCAACTTGGACTCATAGGATACGGATATTCCCGAAAACTGTCCCTATTTCTCTTTCCTGGGCTATATACTGCCGATACGCCTACGATTCGCCAGCTACCAACCGAACGGCGATCTATTTAGTCAGATCAGGGATTTAAAGTCCAATAAAGGATTTAAGCGGAGTATTCTGTGTAAACGTGGACCAGCGATCCCATCCCGGAGTCAGCGCCGAACTCCCGGACAAGTAAAGTTCAAAATTTAGTATGTCTTAAAACTACACGGGATAGTTATGTTTTGTGCGCCCGGTGAGCAGAACGCAACCCCGACGTCGTCCGTCGGAGGGTCAGGAGGCTCCGGCGTCCCCGTCCGACCCGGGGTCGGCGGGTTCGGCGTCGGACCGTTCGTTCGCGACGTCGAGGAGGGCGGCGGTCACGGCCGCGCCGGCCTCCGCGAGGCGGTTCAGCAGGTAAAACCCGACGAACACGCCGACGAGGCCGGCCCCGCTTATCGCCAGCGCGGTTTCGAGCGTCGTCACCGTGTAGCCCCCGACGTGGTACACGACGCCGGGCTGATCATAGAGCAGCGGGGCGCCGAGCGCGGTGGCGACGGTCGCGCCGGTCGCCACCAGCGCGGAGAACGCGACGACACCGAAAACGAACTTCACCAGGACGAGCAGGAGGCTCGTCCACGTCGTCGGCCGGAGGAGAAACCGGACGACGGCCGCGATGACGCCCTCGCCGGGCCGGGGGACGTTCGAGGGGTCGAACCCGCGGAGCGACGGCGGGGACTGGGCGTCCGTGCCGACGAGTCGGCGTGCGAGCGCCGCTTCGAAGCCGGCGATGACCGTGGCGGCGGCGATGGTGCCAAGCAGTATCGGCACGCCGATCCACACGATCACCAGCGCCCCGCCGAAGGAGAGGCCGAGCGTGATCCCGATGAAGTACGCCAGGCCCAGCGGGAAGGCAAGCGCCAGGTACGCGAGGTTGCTGTACGTCTGCGTGCGGAACGGCACGCCGAGGAACCGCCGGAGGGGACCGGGCGGGCTGTGGTCAGCGGTTGACATCGTTTACGGTTCGACCTTTCGGCGGGACGACCGTATAACGGGGAACAGCGTTGCCGCGTCGGCGACCCGGCGAAACGAATAAGTATCAGCCCCGAAGGGTCGCGTAGATCACGACCAGTCCGGCGGTGTGGGAGACGAGCACGGCGAGCAGCCCCTGGCCGTCGGTCAGCCGCGCCGCGGGCGTGACGACGTTGATGACGAGGAACGGCACGACGGCGATGAGGACGATGCCGACCGCGAGCGCCCGCATGACGGGGCTCGCGTTCTTCCGGTACCCGCGGTAGGCGAGGTACGCGACGTACAGTCCGACGACGGCGGTGAGCGCGGTCGCGGCGTCGGCGATCGGTTGTGATATCATGGGTCGTACACCACGTAGAGGATCGTCAGGAGCCCGGCCAGTTCGGTCACCGCGACGACGAAGATCCGCGTCGTCGGGGGGACGGCGTTCAGGTTCCCGAGCAGCAGGCGGAGGAACATCGGGGCGCTGGCCAGCAGGAACACGCCGACGGCGAGCAACAGCATCGGCCGCCGCTGGGACTGCCGGTAGCCGCGGACGCACTGGTACGTGACGACCACCGACAGCGCCAGGGCGACGAAGAACGTCACGAGCGCCGCGACGGCGACGCCGACGGAGCCGCCCGAAACCTCGATCTGCGCGACCGCTGCCGGCCCGAGCGTGCCCGCGGCCGTCCCGATGGATGCCCCCATCATCCGGCGAACTCCTCGTACAGTCTGGTGAAGCGGTTCGCCGCGTCCTCCTCGGCGCGGTCGACCTCGACGACGAAGCCGTCGTCGGTCAGCTCGACTGACACGCGCCGGAGCGTGGCCACGAACACCTCGCGGTGGTGGCCGTCCGGGTCGAGTTGCTGTCGGCTCTCGACCAGGCCGTGGTCCTGCAGGCGTTCGATGCGTCTGTAGATAGTCGATCGCGAGGCGTCACAGGCCTCGCTCAGCGCCCTCGCCGAGCGCGGCTCGTCGTGGGTCTCGACGAGGATCTCGCGGGCGTAGTCGTCCTCCAGGAGCGTGAAGAGGGCCTCGTTCGGCTCCTGTCCGTCGCCCGCGCTCATCGTCGGTCCCTTCCGTCGGCTGGTATAAAAAACCGCATACACTCGTCGGACCCGCCGGACTCGCTCGCATACGCGGGAGCGGGGGAAGGCCCGTCGACCGATCGTTCGATCACGGCAACGCTTTTGCCCGAACCGGGCCGTGGGGACGGTAGACACGCAGGATGTTCGGACACGACACACCGCTGCGGGGCGTAAACGGCGAGGTGACCGCCGCGTGAGCAGCGCGCGGGTGGGCGTCGACGTGGGCGGGACGTTCACCGACGTCGTGCTCGTCACGGGCGAGAGCGACCTCGTCACGGCGAAGGTGCCGACGACCGACGACCAGAGCGTCGGCGTGGTCGAGGGGATCCGCAAGGCCTGCCGGACCGCCGGGATCGAACCCGGCGAGATCGAGGAGTTCGTCCACGGGACGACGGTGTCGGTCAACGCCCTGCTCGAACGGGCCGGCGCGACGACTGCGCTCGTCACGACCGAGGGGTTCCGCGACGTGCTGGAGATCGGCCGGCAGGCCCGGCCGGCGCTGTACGACCTCGACGCCGAGAAGCCGGCCCCCCTGGTCCCGCGGCGGCGGCGCTACGAGGTGACGGAGCGGACGACGCCCGACGGCGTCGAGACGCCGGTCGACGGGGGCGAGTTGCGCGGGGTGGCCGCCGAACTGCGGTCGGCCGGCGTCGAGAGCGTCGCCGTCGCGTTCCTCCACGCTTACGCCCACCCCGAGAACGAGCGCCGCGCCGCCGCCGTCCTCCGCGAGGAACTGGACGTCCCGGTGTCGGCGTCCCACGAGGTGCTGGCCGAGTTCCGCGAGTTCGAGCGGACGGCGACGACTGCGGTCGACGCGTACGTCGCGCCGACCGTCGACGCCTACCTCGGCCGCCTCGTCGAGCGCACGGGGGAGGCGGGGGTTCCGTCGCCGCGGGTCATGCAGTCCAACGGCGGCGTCGCCACGGCCGACGCGGTGCGGAGCAGGCCGGTCGGGACGGTGCTCTCCGGGCCGGCGGCGGGCGTCGTGGGCGCGAGCCGCGCCGGAGAGGCGGTCCGCGACGAGCGCGACCTGGCCGGCCTCGTCACGTTCGACATGGGCGGCACGTCGAGCGACGTGAGCCTCGTCCGGGACGGCCGCGCGGAGCGCACCGCGGACGCCGACGTGGACGGCATCCCGGTCCGGACGCGGATGGTCGACGTGCACACGGTCGGCTCCGGCGGCGGGAGCGTCGCGTGGGTCGATTCGGGCGAGGCGCTCCGCGTGGGGCCGGAGTCCGCCGGTGCCGACCCCGGGCCGGCCTGCTACGGCCGGGGCGGCGAGCGCGCCACCGTCACGGACGCCGCCGTCGCCCTCGGCTACGTCGACGAGTCGGCGGCGCTGGGCGGCGAACTCGAACTCGACGCCGCGGCGGCCCACGACGCGCTCGCCGACCTCGCGGACGACACGGGCCTGGACGGCGCGCTGGCGGCCGCACGCGGGGTCTACCGCGTGGCGAACGCGACGATGACGCGGGCGATCCGCGAGGTGACGGTCGAGCGCGGGGTCGACCCCCGCGAGTTCGGGCTGGTCGCCTTCGGCGGTGCAGGGCCGATGCACGCCGCGGCGCTCGCGGCCGAACTCGGCCTCGACCCGGTCGTCGTCCCGCTGCCGAGCGGCGTCCTCTCGGCGTACGGCTTGCTCGACGCCGACGAGGAGCACGACGCGGTCCGCACCCGGCTGGTCCGCCTCGACGACGCCGACCCGGCCGCCGTGGACGAGGTATTCGCGGAGTTGGCCGACGAGGCGCTGGCGGACGTGACGGAGCCGGACGCGGCGGCCGTCGAGCGGACCGCCGACTGCCGCTACGCGGGCCAGAGCTTCGAACTCCCGGTCCGGGTCGACGGCGACTTCGACGCCGCGGCGGTCCGCGAGCGCTTCCGCGCCGCCCACGAACGGGCGTACGGCTACAGCGTCGACGAACCGGTCGAGGCCGTCACGCTCCGGGCGACCGCGCGGGTCGAGCGCGGGGTCGCCGACACCGTCCACGACCCCGAGGACGACGCCCGCCGGGGCACCCGCGAGGCGTGGTTCGACGGCGAGGCCCGTGAAGCCGCCGTCTACGACCGGCGGTCGCTGTCGCCCGGGTCGCGGGTCGACGGCCCCGCGGTCCTCGACGGCCGGGAGAGCACGACGGTCGTGCCGCCGGCGTGGGCCGGCACCGTCCGGCGCGACGGGGCGGTGGTCCTCACGGAGGGGTCACAGTGACCGACCGCGGTCCCGGGGACGACCCGGACGGGGTCGCGGGCGGCGAAGTGGACCCCGTGACGCTGGAGGTGCTGCGGAACCGGCTGGAGGGGATCGCCGAGGAGATGGGGACGGTGCTGGTCCGGGGCGCGTACTCGCCGAACATCAAGGAGCGCAAGGACTGCTCGGCGGCGCTGTTCGACGCGGACGGCCGCATGGTCGCCCAGGCCGAGCACATCCCGGTCCACCTCGGCGCGATGCCGGCGGCCGTCGACGCGGTGCGGGAGCGCGACCCCGCGCCGGGCGACGCGTACGTCCTGAACGACCCCTTCGCCGGCGGCACGCACCTGCCGGACGTGACCATCGTCTCGCCGGTCGCGCCCGAGGGCCGGATCGTCGGCTTCGCGGCGACCCGCGCCCACCACGCGGACGTCGGCGGCTCCGCCCCCGGGAGCATGCCGGCCGGGGCGACGGAGGTGTACCAGGAGGGGATCCGGCTCCCGCCGGTCGCACTCCGGGCGGCCGGCGAGGTGGTCGAGGACGTGCGCGACCTGTTCCTGACGAACGTGCGGAACCCCGAGGAGCGCCGCGCCGACCTCCGGGCCCAGTTGGCGGCCAACGACCGCGGCGAGGAGCGCGTCGGCGAACTGCTGGCCGAACGGGGCCGCGACCGGCTTTCGACCGCGTTCGACGCCGTGATCGACTACTCCCGGGAGCGGGTCGAACGCGAACTGGCCGCGGTCCCGGACGGCACCTACCGCGCCAGCGACGCGATGGAGGGCGACGGCGTGACGGACGGCCCCGCCGGGGACGCCGACGTCCCGGTCGCGGTCGAACTGACCGTCGACGGCTCCGCGGTGACGGTCGACTTCGCGGGCACGGCCGACCAGGTGCCGGGCAACGTCAACGCGCCGCTGGCCGTGACGAAAAGCGCCGTCTACTTCGTCGTCCGGGCGGTGACGGACCCGGAGATACCGCCGAATCACGGCTGTTACGAGCCGATCACCGTCCACGCGCCCGAGGGGTCGCTGCTGAACCCGCGCCCGCCGGCGGCCGTGGTCGGCGGCAACGTCGAGACGAGCCAGCGCGTCGCCGACGTGACGCTGTCGGCGTTCCGCGAGGCGCTGCCCGGCGAACTGCCCGCGGACGGGCAGGGGACGATGAACAACCTCGTCGTCGGGGGCCGCGGCGCGGACGGCTACACCTACTACGAGACGGTCGGCGGCGGCTTCGGCGGGCGGCCCGGCCGCGACGGGATGGACGGCGTGCAGGTCGGGATGACGAACACGCTCAACACGCCCGTCGAATCGATCGAGACGGAGTACCCGCTCCGCGTGGAGCGGTACGCGCTCCGCCCCGACAGCGGCGGCGACGGCGAACACCGCGGCGGCCTCGGGCTGGAACGCGCGGTGACGGTCGAGACGGACGCCGTCGTCTCCCTGCTGACCGAGCGCCGTCGCCGCGCGCCCGCCGGCGTCGCGGACGGCGCGGACGGGGCGACCGGCGAGAACCGCATCGACGGCGACGCGGTCCCGCCGAAGTGCACCCGGGAGGTGTCCGCCGGCACGACCGTCGCGGTGCTGACGCCGGGTGGCGGGGGGTACGGCGACCCCGCGGCCCGCGACCCCGAGGCGCGCCGGCGGGACTGGGCCGACGGCAAGGCGGGCGACGGCCCGGACGCGAACCCGGACGACGGCTAACGGATCGCCGCGACCGCAACCACTTGGGGTCCGGCGGCGCGGCTGACCGGCCGCTCGGGGCTCCGCCGTCCCGACGGGCGAGTGCTGGTCGTTGTCCGCCACGTCGGCGAGCGACGCCATCCGTAGAGCCGGACGGCGGCCGAGACGGCCTGCGCGTGGACAGTTTCAAGGGGGCGGGGTTCGACGGCGGGCGTAACGAATGAACGAGCACGGTCGGTGGGACGGATGGTGATCGAGTCGCTGTTCGGCTCGGACCCGATCGTCAACGGCCTGGTCGGCGGCCTCTTCATCGCGACGCTCAACCTGATCGGGGCGTCGCTGGTGTTCGTCTGGCGGGACCCGTCCGAGCGCGCGCTCGACGGGACGCTCGGCTTCGCCGCGGGCGTAATGCTGGCGGCCAGTTTCACGAGCCTCATCATCCCCGGCATCGAGACGTACTCGGGCGGCGACCCGATACCCACGCTGGTCGGCGTGGCGCTGGGCGCGGTGGTGCTGGACCGGTCCGACGTGCTCGTCCCCCACGCCCACTACCTGCTGTCCGGCCGTCGCCGGCCGGACGCGGCGAACCCGAGCGACTCGCTGCCGGTGGCGGACGAGCGCCTCGCCGGCGTGGTGCTGTTCGTGCTGGCGATCACGATCCACAACATGCCCGAGGGGCTGGCCGTCGGCGTCGGCTTCGGCAGCGGCGACCTCGGCACCGCGATCCCGCTGATGCTTGCGATCGGGATCCAGAACGTGCCCGAGGGGCTTGCGGTGTCGGTCGCCGCGATCAACGCCGGCCTCGACCGGCGCGACTACGCGGTGTTTACCGGGATCCGCGCCGGCGTCGTGGAGATCCCGCTGGCCGTGCTCGGCGCGTACGCGGTCGGGGCCGTCTCGGCCCTGCTGCCCTACGCGATGGGCTTCGCGGCGGGTGCCATGCTGTTCGTCATCAGCGACGAGATAGTGCCCGAGACTCACGCCCGCGGCCACGAGCGCGTCGCCACCGCCGGGACGATAGCGGGCGTGATCGTGATGCTGTACCTCGATATCGCGCTCGGATAGGCCGCCGGCGAGGGGTCGCTTAAAAACGACTGCATTTTGGAGCGGACGGCCCTTCCGAGGTTCCCGCGTACCTGTAACCGTGTCGGCGAGCACCACGCGCGAGGACCGCGCCTCGCGCAACGGCGACGGGCGATCCGACAGCGGGCTTCCGGACCCGGCGACAGTCGTCGAGCTACTGGCCGACGACGACGCCGTGCGGCTCTTCCGGGCGGCGACGAAGCCGAAGCCGGTGTCGACGCTCGCCGAGGAGAGCGAGCTCCCGCTGTCGACGACGTACAGGAAAGTCGAGAAGCTCGAAGCCGCGGGGCTGTTGCGACGGGTGACGCCGTACTCGTCGGGCGGGACGCCCCCCGCGCAGTACGAGCGCTCCGTCGAGGCGGTGTCCGTCACGCTCGACGGCGACCTGACCGTGCGCGTCAGACGGACCGAGGCGTAACGTTCCGATGACCACGCGACCGACATCACCGTGCCACAACGATGCCTGATAGATGGACGGTCGTCGTCGGCGTCAAGCAGGTACCCGACGAGGACGACGTGTCGATAAACCCCGACACGGGCACCCTCGACCGGGCCGACGCCGCGGCGATCCTGAACCGACCGGACCGCAACGCGCTGGAGGCGGCGCTCGAACTGAAAGACGAGGTCGACGCCCGCGTCGTCGCGATGACGATGGGGCCGCCGATGGCGTCGCCGGTGCTGGAGACGGCGGTGGCGATGGGCTGTGACGACGCCGTGCTGGTGACCGACCGGGCGTTCGGCGGCAGCGACACCTGGCCGACGAGCCTCGCGCTCGCGGAGACGGCGAACTACCTCGACGCCGACGTCGTGGTCTGTGGCGAGGAGACGACCGACTCCTCGACGGGGCAGGTGCCGCCCGGGATCGCCGCCCACAACGGCTGGGCGCAACTGACCTACGCCGAGGGGGTCGAGGCGCTGCCCGAGGAGGACCAACTGGCCGCCCGGCGCGACGTCGAGGGCGGCTACGAGCGCGTCGTCGCGGACCTGCCGGTCGTCGTCGCCGTCGCCTACGGGGAGAACGAACCCCGGCCCGCCGGCCTCCACCGGAAGATCTACGCCGAGACGGAGTTCGAACCCGCACAGGTGGACGCCGACGACCTCGGGATCGACGAGGACGCGGTCGGACTCGCCGCCTCGCCGACGCAGGTCGGCGGGATGGAGACGGTCGAGCCGGTCGACCGCGAGCGCGAGCGCGTCGACACGGCGGCCGAACTGACCGAGCGCCTCGCCGAGGAGGGGGTGGTGTAGATGGCGACCGTCGACGTCTCCGAACACGCCGACGTCTGGGTGTTCGTCGAGGAACACGACGGCGACGTGGCGGGCGTCTCCTGGGAACTGCTCGCACAGGGGCGCACCCTCGCAGACGAACTGGGCGAGGACCTGGTCGCGCTGGTGATCGGCGAGGACGTCGCGGACGTCGGGCGCGAGGCCGTCGAGCGCGGGGCCGACCGGGCGCTCGTCGCGGACGACCCCGTCTTCGAGCCGTACCGCGCCGACCCGTACGGCGAGCAGTTCCGCCACCTCGTCGAGCAGCGCAAGCCCGACGTGGTCCTCATCGGCGGGACCCACACCGGCCGGGACTTCGCGGGGCGGGTCGCCGTCCCCGCCCACGCCGGCCTCACCGCCGACTGCACGGAGCTTGGGATCGACGAGGACGGCCACCTGGAGGCGCGCCGCCCGGCGTTCGGCGGGAACGTGCTCGCGACGATCAAGTGCGAGCGCCACCGGCCGCAGATGGCGACCGTCCGGGCCGGCGTGTTCGAGCCCGCCGCCCCCGACCCCGAGCGTGACGGCGAGGTCGAGCGCGTCGACGTCGTCGTCAACGAGGCCGACACGCTGACCGCCGTGCTTGAGCGGTCCGTCGGCGAGACGGTCGACATCACGGCGGCCGACCGGGTCGTCGCCGCGGGCGGCGGCACGGACGGGGAACTGGACCCAGTGCTCGACCTGGCTGACGCGCTCGACGCCGAACTCGCGGCGAGTCGGAAGGCCGTCGACGAGGGCTGGGTCGGCCACGACCGGCAGGTCGGGCAGACCGGCAAGACGGTCCGGCCGGAGCTGTACGTCGCGGTCGGCATCTCCGGGGCGGTCCAGCACGTCGAGGGGATGAACGACAGCGACGTGGTGGTGGCGATAAACGACGACCCGAACGCGCCGATCTTCGACCACGCGGACTACGGCATCGTCGGCGACCTGTTCGAGGTGTGTCCGGCGCTGGCCGACCGGCTCCGGGACGCCGACGACCCACAGGAGGTGATCGCATGACTACTGCTACGGACGACGGGGCGGAAGCGACGGAACCGGACGACGCCGGCCTCGGGACCGACCGGGTCCCGGCGGCCCCGAACTACGACGGCGCGTTCGACGCCGTCGTCGTGGGTGCGGGGTTGGCCGGCAGCGCCGCGGCGATCACGATGGCCCGCGAGGGGCTGGACGTGGCGATGATAGAGCGGGGCACCTCGCCGGGCGCGAAGAACGTGTTCGGCGGCGTGCTGTACACGCCGACGGTCCGGGAACTCGTCGACCTCGACGACGCGCCGCTCGAACGCTACGTCGGCGAGAAGCGCTTCGGGATGCTCTCGCCCGACGACGAGACGGCCGTCACGCTCCGGCCCGGCGAGTGGCGCGAGGAGCCCCACAACGACTCCTACACCGTGCTCCGCGGGGAGTTCGACGAGTGGTTCGCCGAACAGGCCGTCGAGGCCGGGGCGACGCTGGTCACCGAGACGACAGTGACGGACCTGCTCCGGGACGGGACGGGGACCGTCGTCGGCGTCGACACGGACCGCCCGGACGGCGAACTGCGCGCGCCGATGGTCGTCCTCGCGGAGGGCGGGAACTCGCTGGTCGGCGAGCGCGCCGGCCTGAAGGAGACGGCCGACCGCGAGAACGTCGCCGTCGCGGTCAAGGAGGTCCTGGAGTTCCCGGACCGCGAGGACGCGATCCCCGAGCGCTTCCGGCTGGCCGACGACGCCGGCGCGGCCTACCACTACTTCGGGGAGGGGGCGGTCGGCGACGCCTTCGGCGGCGCGTTCATCTACACCAACGACGACACGCTGAGCGTCGGGCTGGCCTACCGGATCGAGGACGCGGTGACGGGCCAGCCGAAGCCCGAGCGGACGCTGAACCGGTTCAAGTCCCACCCCGCCGTCGCGCCGCTGGTCCGGGGCGGGCGCACCGTGGAGTACGCCGCCAAGACGATCCCGGAGGGCGGCGCGGAGGCGATGCCCGACCTCGTCCACGACGGCGCGGTCGTCGTCGGCGACGCCGCCGGCCTCGTGCTCAACAACGGCGTCCACCTCGAGGGGACGAACATGGCCGTCGAGAGCGGCTACCACGCCGGCCGGACGGTCGCGTCGGCGCTGGAGAGCGATCGGACGGACGCCGGGGCGCTGCGGTCCTACCCGCGGAAGCTCGACGAGTCGTTCGTCGTCCGGAACCTGGAGCACTACGAGTGGCTGATGGCGGCGGCCCGCGAGGACAAGGACCTGCTGTTCGGCGAGCTCCCGGAGGCGATCGCCGACGCCGGCGAGGAGTACTTCAGCATCGACCGCAGACCGAAAGCGGACCACGCGGCCGACGCGAAGGAGCGGCTGCTCGGCACCGTCGGCGGCTGGCGCGGTGCCGCGAAGCTGGCCTGGCGCTACCGAAAGGTGATAGCATGAGCACGCAACCCAAGACGCCGGACGTCGACAACTCGACGCTGGAGGACCGCCTGTACACCGTCAAGTACGAGGATCCGGGGGAGTCCCACCTCGACGTGAAGGTCCCGGGGTTCTGTGCGGACCGGTGTGACACCGACGACTGCGTCGAGGTCTGCCCGGCCGACGTCTGGCGGATCGAGGACGGCGACGACGTGCCGACGATCGCCTACGAGAACTGCCTGGAGTGTGGGAGCTGCCGGTTCGCCTGCCCGTACAACAACGTCGACTGGGAGTACCCCGACAACGGGGCCGGCGTCACCTACCACTATGGGTGAGATAGCGCCGCAGGGCGGGACCGAACCCGTCGCGGACGGGGCATCGTGTGACCGCTGGCACCCCACCGACTGCGAGGGGACGGCCCACTGCCCGCCGCGGTGTCCCCGGTTCGTCGACCGGCAGGACGTCGCCTGGCTCGTGCGGCCGTTCGAGCCGGCCGACCGGGAGCCGCTGCTCGACATGTACCGGGAGTTCGATTCGATGGAGCGGGCACAGGGGATCCCCCCGGTCGACGAGGGACGGCTCGAACGCTGGGTCGACCGCCTCGTGGCGGAGGGCTGTAACTTCGTCGCGGTCCGGGACGGCCGGATCGCCGGTCACTCGGTGTACACGCCGACCGAGGAGGACGAACCCGAACTCGCCGTGTTCGTCCACCAGGAGTACCAGGGCCGGGGGCTCGGGACGGAGCTGTGTCGCCACGTCGTCGCCGCCGCCGCGGCCGCCGGCCGCGACGCCCTGGTGCTGGAAGTGCTGCCGAGCAACCGGACGGCGGTCGGCATCTACGAGCGCCTCGGCTTCGAACCGGTCGAGCGGCGCGGCGGCGCGGGCCGGCGCTCCCACGCGATGCGGATGCGCCTGCCGTTCGAGGCGGACGGCCCACACGGGAGCCAGTTCCCGCCAGCGGTCAGGGGCTGAGGGCCGCTGAGTCGCTATTTTTCCGCCGTGGGTCGACCGCCCTCAGTCGACCCGTGCGATCCTGGAGGAGCCGGTCGTGGCGTCGATGTGTACCCGGAAGTCGCCCGACTCGGCGGCGTAGGGGACGATCCAGGCGCTGGTGCCGCGGTACGGCTCGTCGCGGGGTTCGACGGGGTCGTGGCCGGCGTCGGCGATCGCGGCCGCCGCCCGGTCGGTCGCCGCCTCGGGCGTGTCGACCAGCGGCGACTCGTCGACCATCCGGACCGTGATCACCGGGACCGTCGCCTCCCGGACGACGCGCTCGGTCACGCTGCCGAGCAGGATCCGGTCAATGCCCGTGCGGCCGTGCGTGCCCATGACGATGGCATCCGCGTCGGCCTCGACCGCGGCGGCGAGTATCTCGTCGTTCGGCGTCCCGTAGCGCAGTTCCGTCTCGACGTCGACGTCGGCCCGGTCGGCCACCTCGCGCACGGAGTCCAGGGCCCGGTTGCCGCTCGTCTCGACCGCCTCGACGGCCGTGGCGGTTCCCTCGACGGCCTGGTACTCCGCCGTGTCGACGACGAACAGCGCGTGGATCGTCGCGCCGACCTCGTCGGCGACCGCGACCGCGTGCTCGATCGCCCGGTGGCTTCCGTCGCTACCGTCGGTCGGGAGCAGGATTCGGTCGTACATGGGGGTCCACGTTTGGACATACCCGACCCGTCCCCAAAAACGCGGTGTGGATTCCCGCGGGTCGGGAACGTCGCGGCTCCCGCGCCTTCTCACCGGGACCGGGGATCCCCACAATAAAAGGCTGTATTTCCCAGCCACACCATGGAGGCCGTGGCGGAACGATACTCCATACGGAGGACCACCGACCGCACCGGCGCGCTCGACGCCGGACCCACCCCAAGGACCATGACGATACCCGAATCCACCGTCTACGAACGGCTCGACCGGATCGAGGACCCGTCGCTCGACGGATCGATCGTCGACCTCGGGCTCGTGACGGACGTCCGCACCGACCCCACGACTGTCCACGTCCGGACCGCGTTCCGGGCGCCGTACGCCCCGGAGGAGCGGCTGCTGGAGGACCGCATCCGCACCGCGCTCGCCGACCTCGACGCGGAGGTCCGGCTCTACGCCGACGACGCGGGACGGGGCCCGAGCGACCAGCACGCGGCGGCCGTCGGCAACCTCGTCGCAGTGACGGCCGACCGGCGTGGCGTCGGGACGGCCACCGCGACCGGCAACCTCGCGGTGGCGCTGGCCGACCGGGGCGCCCGCGTCGGCATCCTCGACGCCGACGTGGTCGGCCCGAGCGCGGCGCGTGCGGTCGGGGTCCCGGACGCCCCGGTCCACGACGCCGCCGGGACGCTCGTGCCGGCCGAGACGGACGGCGTGAAGGCGCTGAGCGTCGACCGCCTCCACGACGGCGAGCACCCGGTCGGTCGGCGGCCGGCGAGCGGGCGGCTCCTGACGACCCTCGTCCGCGACGTGGAGTGGCGGCCCCTCGACTACCTGTTCGTGTGCCTCCCGCCGGGCGACGTGCCGGCGTCGCTGGCCGCCACGGTCGGCGTCTCGGGCGGCGTCGTGGTGACGGACGGGGCGGACGGCGGCGACGCGGCGCGGGCCGCCTCGGCGTTCGCGGAGCGGGGCGTGCCGACGCTCGGCGTCGTGGAGACGGTCCGGGCCTTCCAGGGGGCCGAGGACGGCCCGGAGGGGCCGGACGACGAGCCGACGGTCGCGACCGACCTGCCGGTTCTGGGGACGGTCCCCGTCGACAGCGGGCTCCGGCCGTCCGAGGGCCCCGCCGCGGCGGGTGACGACGCGGCCGAGACGCGGGCGGCGTTCGCCGCGCTGGCCGACGCGGTCACGGACGCGGTCGGCCGGCGGCAGCGCCGGGAAGTTTTCATGCGGGGCGGGCCGAGCCCGGGGCCCTCCCCGAGTGAGTTCGCCCGGGCGGTCGAGGACGCCGGCCGTCGCTCCGGGCCGACCGGCGTCCGGTGACCGGGCGGTCCGGCGTCCTCGGCGTTCCGTCGGCGGTCGCCCGCCGCCGCGGGTACTTAAAACCCTGTAAACTGGTGGGACGGTGATTCGGGGGTTCGGGCCGTACCTCTAGGTGTGAGGTGAGACAACCATGTCATATCAAGCGGCCAACCCGCTGTCCGAGGAGTTCGAGTTCGAGCTATCGGGGCCGCTCGCGGGATACTGGCTGGCGTTCCTGCGGGTGGTCACCGGGTGGTGGTTCTTCCATTCGGGCGTGACGAAGCTGATAGAGGACGGCCTGGCCTACAGCTACGGCCCGGCGTACCTGCAGGGGATGGAGGGGACGGCGCTCGGTCCCATCCCCGTCTGGATGGGGAACAACCTCGCCTGGTTCATCGAGCCGATGGTGCCGCTCGGCGAGACGCTCATCGGACTCGGGCTGATGGCCGGGGTGCTCGTCCGGCTGGCCTCCATGTTCGGGGTCTTCTTCATGACCCTGTTCTGGGTCGGCAACGCCGAGTTCGGCCACGGGCTGGTCAACAGCGACCTCATGGGCCTGCTGCTGTTCGTGACGATGGCGGTGCTGGCGGCCGGGCGGTACTACGGCCTGGACGCGATCATCGAGCGGCTGAGCCTCGTCGAACGCCATCCGAAACTCAAGTACCTGCTCGGCTAAGGAGGGACACAACAATGAAATCACAGTTCGACACCGTCGACAGGGCGGCGATGGCACTGAGCGGCGGCCTCATGCTGCTCGGCATCGTCGTCCTCGGTATCGTGGAGATACTCGCCGGCGAGCCCTACGGGGCCGCGCCGGTCACCAACGACGCGGGCGAAGTCGTGGCGTCGCCGGCCGTGGACCCGACGCTGCGGACCGGGCTCGTCATCGCCGGCCTCGTGGTCATGCTGCTGTGGGGCGTCTACCGGGTCGCGACGCCGGAGGCCGGCGCCGACGACTCCCGCAGCGTCGAGATGGCGACCGACTGACCGACTGACCGCGCCCGACAGCGGGCGAGTCGCCGCCGAAGCGGCACGGCGGCACGCGACTGATTCCTGATTTTCCGCGCCGTTACCGCCTGTTCGCGCCGATTCCCACGAACGGAGAACAGCAACCGCGTATATTGGATGGGGAGGTTCAACTACTCGATGTGATGATCCAGCACGCCACTGACGCGAGCGAAACCGCGCGGGGGGTCGGGCCGCTGGACGTACAGTTGGCGGTCGACGTCGAGTCCACGTCGGGGTGTCCGCTCCGCGGGCGCGACACCGACGGGGTCAGGCAGTCGATGAACCGGTCGGCCGCCGAGGAGCCCGAGACGTGTCAGGTCGTCGTCGAGGACGGCGGTGGAACGGACTACGAACGCACCGACATCGGCGACACCTGTCCCTGTTCCGTGATGGAGGGCCACGACTGCGTCGCCGAGATCGAGGCGGTGCGGGACGGTCGCCTGCTGTACTCGGTCGTCGTCCCCGACCGCGAGGAACTCCGGGCGGTCGTCGCCGACCTCCGGGAGGACGGCGCGTCGGTCTCGCTGGAGCGGATCCGGACCGACCCGGCCGCCGGGGGACCGAGGGCCGACGGCGTGGCGCTGACCGCGAAACAGCGCGAGGTGCTCTCGCTGGCCATCGAGGCCGGCTACTACGAGCAGCCGCGGGAGGCGTCGCTCTCCGACCTCGCCGACGAACTCGACGTGACGCCCTCCGCGGTGTCCCAGCGGCTGAACGCGGTCGAGCGCAAACTGGTCTGTGAGCGTGCCCGGGACTTCGACCTCCAGTGAGCCGGACGACCCCGATTTAAGGGCAGACGGCGCGAACCGCCATGCACGGTCGACCAATGTACGACACCATTCTCCTCCCGACGGACGGCAGCGACCACGCGGTGCGCGCGGCCGAGCACGGCCTCGCCCTCGCGCGGTGGTTCGACGCGACGGTACACGTCGTAAACGTCATCGACCTGGCACGGGCCGGCGGCCTCTTCAACGCCGGCGGCGTGGGCGAGGAGTTCGTCTCGGAACTCGAAGCGGAGGCGAAGGAGCGGATCGGGACCGTCGAGGCCGTCACCGAGGGGGTCGACGCGGTCGAGACGGCGGTGGTCAGGGGGGCGCCGGCCGAGGCGATCCTCGACTACGCCGACGAGCACGGCGTCGACCTGGTCGCGATGGGCACGCACGGCCGGACGGGCGTGGAGCGGTACGTCGCCGGCAGCGTGACCGAGCGCGTCGTGCGGCTCTCGGACGTGCCCGTGCTGACCGCTCAGGCGCTCGACGGCGGCGGGTTCGAGGGGTACGACGACGTCCTCGTGCCGACCGACGGCAGCCCCCACGCGGAGCGCGCGGCCGAACACGGGATCGCGATAGCGCAGGCGGCGGATGCCCGCGTCCACGCCCTGAACGTCGTCGACTTCGGCAAGGTCGCGGCGACGTCGAACCTCGAAGCCCCCGCCGAACTCCTCGACAGGCTCCGAGATGAAGGGGAGGAGGAAGCCGAGGCGGTCGCACAGCGGGCGCGCGATGCCGGCGTCGACGCCGTCACCGCCGTCGTCGAGGGGACCCCCTCGCGGGACGTGCTGGAGTACGCCGAGGACCGCGGGGTCGACCTGATCGCGATGGGGACGGCCGGGCGAACCGGGCTGAACCGGATCCTGCTCGGCAGCACGGCCGAGCGAACCGTGCGGCGGGCGGCGGTGCCGGTGCTGACCGTCAGCGACCGGTCGGCGGACTGACCGCGCACCCGCTCCGATACGCTCGGCCGGCCCGCTACGGCGTCGCCGCCTCGCGCCGCCGGATCCGCGTCGCGACGGCGGCCCCCGCGAGCCAGCACACCAGAAGCGCCGCGTACAGGACGAAATGCACCGGACTATCGGGCGTCACGAGCGTCTCGATCAGCGCCATGCCGACCACGTACGCGATGCCGCCGCCGAGGGCGAGGCTAGCGGGCGCCGCCCCGGTGCTGGCCGCGACCGCGCCCCCGACTGCGCCCGCGAGCAAGGCGACTGCGGCGAGCGTGGCCGGTTCGCCGACCGCGTCCGCCACCTCGGTCCAGTACACGTGCCCCGGCGGCCACAGGACGTAGCCGGCGGCGAGGGCGACGAGCACGGCGGTGACCACCTCGTTGCCCGTCCGTTCCATGCGGCACCCATCGACCGCCGGACAGTTGTCAGTACCGCCGCGACGTCCCCATGCGGGGGAGGCCGACCCGGGCAGTGAACATCTTCGGTGTTTTAGGTCCGCCGAAAATCCGAAACGCATTTAGTGGTTTAGGCGAGCCTAAATCACATGGAGCGCACGAGACGAACCTGGCTGAAGGGTAGCGGAGCCGTCCTGGCGGGCCTCGCGCTGGCCGGCTGTTCCAGTTCCGACGACGGCTCGGAGTCGACGACGACTGACGGGACGGGGACGTCCGAGTCCGACGACGACGGAACCGAAAGCGAGGGCGTTACCGCCGTCGACGCGGCCGTCGGTGCCGAGTGGAACGCGATGCGGGCGCGGGTGTGGGACGCGCTCGCCCTGGGCCGTGGCGGATACGCCGGGGCGGGCGCAACGGTCGCAGAGGACGTGTTCGCGCGCTTCGAGAACGCCGCCGGCGAGAACAACGCCCACGAGGCGCTCGAAGCCGAAAGCGAGGACGCGTACCACGAGTTCGAGGAGGCGCTCGGCGAACTGCGGACGGAGGGCCTCGAAGCGGGCGACGTCGGGCGCGCAAGCGAGGAAGCCGCCATCGCGACCACGCAACTGGCCGAGGCACAGGGCAGCCGCCTTGACGAGGGGACGGCGCGGGCGTTCGACCTCCAGACGTTCGGCGCGGCGCTCGAGGACGCCGCGGTGCTGGCCGCGACCGGCGCGTTCGACGCCGCCGCGACGGTCGCCGAGGGCGCGGTCGGCCGGTTCGAGGACTCGGCGGCCCACGACGCGCTCGAAAGCGCCGACGGGGACGCCTACGAGCGGTTCGAGAGCGCCGCGTCGGACGCCGTCGCGGCGGCCGGGGACGGCGACGCCGGGGCCGTGCGGTCGAGCGCGGCCGACGCGCGGGCGGCGGCCGTCGACGGGTCGTACGCGCTCGCCTCGTCCGAGGCCGCCGCGGGGGCGGGCCACGTCGCCAGCTTCCAGGCCCGCGGGTGGAACGCCGCGGCGCTAGCCGGGATCGGCGGGCCGTCGACGGCGTTCGCGCACGCGTCGGTGCTGTCGGGCTACCGCGCCCGGGTCCACGACGCCGCCTGGCTGTTCGACCGAGGCCAGCCCGACGCCGCGGCCCGCGTCGTCGAGAACGTGTTCGCGCACTTCGAGGGGGCACGCGCCCACGAGGCGCTCGAATCGGCCGACGAGGAGGCGTATCACGCCTTCGAGGACGAGGGGCTCGACGCCTTCCTCACGGCCGTCGAGAACGGCGACGCCGAGGGGGTCGCGTCCGCCGTGGAGACGGTCGACGGGGCGCTTGTGTCGGGGATCGAGGCGCTCGGGTCCGGCGTCGAGCCGGCGCTGCTCGAGGCGGGCTTTTTCCGGGCCCGGATCGCCGACGCGGTCCAGCGCTACCACCTCGGCGAGGGCGGCGTCGCCGCGGACGTCGCGAGCGGGCTGTTAGAGGCGTTCGAGGCCAACGAGGCGGACTTCCACGAGACCCTCGAAAGTACGGACGAGTCGCTGTACCACGCGTTCGAGGACGAGCACCTGACGGCGCTGATCGACGCGTTCGAACAGGGTGAAGACGCGGCGGTCGAGGAACACGCCGCGGGCGTCGACGAGGCGTTGCTCTCGTTCGAGACGATGGCGGGATCGCAAGCGCAGGTCAGCGGCGTCGAGAGCACCTACGTGGCCGCCCGGGCGTTCGACGCGGACGTGCTGGCGGTCCTCGGCGCGGACGAACGCGCCGAGTCGGCCGTCAGCGGGGCGTTCAGTCACTTCGAGGGCGGCGCGGGCGGCTTCCACGAGGCCCTCGAAGCCGCCGACCGCGACCGCTACGAGTCGTTCGAGGGCGCGCTCTCGTCCGTCGGCGGGGCGACCGCGGCCGACGGCGAGTCGGTCGCGGAGGCGGCCCGAGCGTTCCACAAGGAGGCCGTCGGCGCGACGTACGCCGTGGTGGCCGCGGCCGGCGGTTCGTACGCCGACGCCGCCGCGACGGTCGCACAGGACGCGTTCGCCGACTTCGAGTCCGCGCGGGTCCACGAACTCCTGGAGTCGGCCGACGGGGACGCGTACGAGGGGTTCGAGGCGGCGCTGGAGGAGTATGTCGCCGCGCTGGAGTCCGGGTCGGGCGTCGACGCGGCAGCCGCCGCGTTCGCGGACGCCGCCCTCCGTGCGCAGTTCGCCGTGGCCGGCGCGCCCGACGCCGCGCCGGTGGACGGCTCCGGCGAGGGCGGTGGCGGGACCGAGACGGACCTCAGCGGCGGGCCGAACGTCGTCGAGGGCGTCCCCGACGACGCCGACCACGTCGTCGACATGACCGCCGTCGCCTTCGAGCCGACCGAACTGACGGTCGCGGCGGGCGACACCGTCGCCTGGACCCACGCGGGCGGTGAACCCCACTCGGTGACGGCGGTCGAGGACGACATCCCGGACGACGCAACGTACTGGGCCTCGGGCGGGTTCGAGGGCGAGTCGGCCGCCCGCGACGGCTGGGAGAGCGGCGAGGGCGCGGTGCAGTCCGGCCAGTCGTACGTCCACACGTTCGAGACGACGGGGGAACACGCGTACGTCTGTATCCCGCACGAGGCGGCAGGGATGACCGGAACGGTCGTCGTCGAGTGACTGCGTACGCGACTGACCCAGTAGGAGAGGTCAACCACGCCGGCCGGCGCGCCCGGAGCCGCGGGAGAGGGAGAACCCCGGACGTTACGTAGGCCCCGGCCGAGTGGGAACACATGACGTCGAGACGCCCGAACGGGACCGAGCGCTTCGCGTACGACCCGCCCGCGATACGCTTCGGCCGGGGGAGCGTCGCGGAACTGGCCGACGAACTGGCGGCGCAGGGCGTCGAGCGCGCGCTCGTCGTCTGCGGCGAGACGGTCGGGGACACGCCCGCGGTGATGGACCCGGTGCTGGACGGCCTGGGCGACCGCCTCGGGAGCGTCTTCGCGGAGACGACGCCCGAGAAGCGCCTGCGGACGGCCGTCGACGGCGCGGCGGCGATGCGCGCGGCCGACGCGGACGCCGTGGTGAGCCTCGGCGGCGGGAGCAGCCTCGACACCGCGAAGGCCGTCGCCGTCCTCGCGGCCTCGGACCGCTCGCCCGAGGACGCCGGCCGGGAGTTCGCTGAGCGGGGGACGCTCACGGTGCCCGACGGCGTCCCGCCGGTCGTCGCCGTCCCGACGACGCTCGCGGGCGCGGACCTCTCGCAGGTCGCCGGCCTCACCGCCGCGCCCGCCGGCGGGCTGGTCGACGAGCCGGTCGGTGGCGGCCTCGACGACCCCCAGCTCATGCCCGCCGCGGCGTTCTACGACCCGGAGCTGTTCGCGACGACGCCGTGGTCGGTGCTGTCGGGGTCCGCGATGAACGGCTTCGACAAGGGGATCGAGACGCTGTACGCGCGCAGCGCCGCGGCCGTGACCGACGCGACGGCCGCACGCGGGCTCTCGCTGCTCGCCGACGGGCTGCCGGCGCTCGGTCGGGACCGCGACGACGCCGACGCGCTCGACCGCGTCGTCGAGGGGACGATGCTGGTCCAGTACGGCATCTCGCGGCCCGACGGAACGACGCTGTCGCTGATCCACGCGTTCGGGCACGGGTTGACGGCCCACTCGTCCGTCCAGCAGGGCGCGGCCCACGCCATCGTCGCGCCCCACGCGCTGCGCTACCTGTTCGAGCGCGTCGACGGCCGCCGGCGGCTGCTCGCCGAGGCGCTAGGGGTGGCCCACGAGGATCTGTCCGACCACGCGGTCGCCGAAGCCGTCGTCGACGAGGTGCGGACGGTCCGTGACGCGCTGGACCTGCCGACCCGGCTTCGGTCGGTCGACGACCTCCCGCGGGAGGCGTTCCCGGCGGTCGCGGACGACGTGGTGACGGACGGCTTCGTCGGAAACGCGCCGCCGGGGCTGGACCTGACGCGGGCGGACGTCGAGGCGGTGCTCGACGACGCCTGGTGAAAGCGGTTCCGCGCCGCCGTCGGCCCGGGCGGATCAGTCGTCAGCCGGCGTCGGGTCGCCCTCGCCTGCCGCCCCCTCCTGGAGGACGAAGCCGCGGCCGGCTGCCGCCGAGACGAAAAGCACCAGCGGCGAGAGGAACGCGAAGAAGTAGTACGGCGCGTACTCCAGCGTGGCGACGCCGAAGACGCCGGCCATGTACACCCCGCCCGCGTGCCACGGGATGAGCGCGCCGGTCGGCGTCCCGACGGACTCGATGGCCTTCGAGAGCGACGCGGAGTCGAGGCCGTACTCGTCGTACAGTTCCCGGAGCGTCATCCCGGGGACGACGATGCTCATGTACTGCTGGGCCGAGAAGAGGTTCACCGCGAACGCCGAGACGCCCGTCCCGGCGACAAGCGACCCGCGGCCGCGGACGGCGCCGGCGAGGCGCGCGGCGAGCGTGGCGATGACGCCCGTCGATTCGAGCAGCCCGCCCAGCGCGAGCGCCGCCACGACGACCGAGATGGTCCACGCCGACCCCTCCAGCCCGCCGCTCGCGAGCAGGTCGTCGACGAGTTTCAGCCCCGTCGTCGGCTCGGTGCCGCTCAGGAACACCTGCCAGGCAGCCGTGAACGACCGGCCCTGGACCGCCACGGTCGTCGCGACGCCGGCGAACACGCCCGCGACCAGCGTCGGGAGCGCTGGGTAGCCCGCAAGCGCCAGCCCGAACGTGACGACCAGCGGGAGAAAGACGAGCGCCGAGAGGCCGTACGTGCCCGACAGCGCCGCCCGGATCGACTCGACCTGGCCGGCGGGGATCGCGCCGCCGGCCTGCAGGCCGAGCGCCGCGTACAGCGCGATCGAGAGGCCGAGCGCGACCGCCGTCCCGTTCCGCATCGCGCGGATGTGGTCGTAGAGGTCGGTGTCGGTCACCGCCGCGGCGAGGTTCGTCGTGTCCGAGAGCGGCGACTGCTTGTCGCCGGCGTACGCCCCCGAGAGGATCGCCCCGGCGGTCATCGGCTCGGGGATGCCGAGCCCCGAGCCGATGCCGATGAAGGCCACGCCGAGCGTGCCGGCTGTCGTCCACGACGACCCGATGGAGAAGGCGACGACCGCCGCCAGCAGGGCGGTGACGGGGAGGAACACCTCGGGCGTCAGCGTCCCCAGCCCGTAGTACATCAGCCCGGGGATGGTGCCGGCGCTGATCCACGTCGCGATCAGCGCGTAGATGACGAAGAGGATGAGGATGGCCTCCAGCCCCATCAGCAGGCTCTTCGCGATCCCGTCGTAGAGGTCGTCCCACGTATAGCCCATCCAGTAGCGCCCGACCAGCCCGGTCAGGGCGACGCTCCACAGCAGCGGCCCGTGCGGTGCGAGCTTCAACACGCCCGATCCGATCCCCAGGAAGACCATGACGCCGAGCACCGGCACGATCGCCTGCCGGAGCGGCGGTCGCCGGTCCGCGTCGAAGGCGAACCGCGCCTCGTCGTTCGGTGAGTCCATGGCCCCGGATAATAACCTGAGAGAATTAAACGGCTCGGTTTAATTCGTGTGGTGTATTGCCACACCACGGTAGCCGGGGGCTCGTGACCCGGG
This sequence comes from Halostella litorea, assembly GCF_004785955.1. Classification (NCBI taxonomy): domain Archaea; kingdom Methanobacteriati; phylum Methanobacteriota; class Halobacteria; order Halobacteriales; family Natronoarchaeaceae; genus Halostella; species Halostella litorea. The sequence goes on from NZ_SJER01000004.1 coordinate 74,818, forward strand.
ATCACCCGCCGCCCCGGTCGCGCCCGACCGCACCCTTCAAGCGGCGGGCGTCCCTGGTGCCGGTAGGATGTACCTCGCCGACGAGGCCTGGCCGGACCTGGAATCGTACTTCGAGTCGGAGTCGCTCGCGCTGGTGCCGCTGGGGTCGACCGAACAGCACGGCCCGCACCTGCCGGAGGGGACCGACCACCTGATCGCCGAGGCGTACGCCCGCGAGGCGGCCGAGCGCACCGGCTACCTCTGTACCCCGACCATCAACGTCGGCGTCAGCCCCCATCACCGCCAGTTCCACGGCACGATGTGGGCCGACGCGCCGGCGTTCCGGGCCTACGTCGAGTCCGTCGCGCGGAACCTCACGTACCACGGGATAGACCGGATCGTGTTCGTCAACGCCCACGGCGGCAACGTCGACCACCTCCGCGAGGTCGGCCGCCGCCTCCGCGACGACGGGACCGCCTACGCCGTCGAGTGGATGTGGGACGAGAGCATCCCGGACCTCGTCGACGAGGCGTTCGACCAGAACGGCCCCCACGGCGGGCCGAAGGAGACGGCGATGATCCAGCACCTCCACCCGGAACTCGTCCACGACGACCGCCTCGCCGACGCGCGGGACGGCGGTATCGCAAGCGTCGAGGACGCCGAGACGGTCAAACACGGCGCGCGGACGTTCTACGACGCCATCGACAACACCAACAACGGCGTCCTCGGCGACCAGACCGACGCCACCGCCGAGAAGGGCGAACAACTGTTCGAGGCCGCCTCGGAACAGCTCGTCGCGCTGGCCGACTGGCTCGCCGACCAGCGGTTCGAGGACCTGCTCCCGCGCGACCACGTCTGACCTCGGGGTTGCGTCGTCGCAGTAGATAATCGTTCTGAGAGCTCTAACCTCCCATAATTGATCTGTCTACTACCATCAGTTCTTACGGGGAACCCGCGTTAACCACCATATTTCACCGGATGAGAGGTTTCAGTCGTTTGTAGTCGGTTTCAGTCGATCGCCAAGTCAATTTGATGAGCATCAAAGATCGCTGTCTGATACTTGGAAATGCGTTGTTTTTAGCCCGTTGAAACGCGCCAAACCAAGAATCTAACTTCGAAACCGCGATCTGAGTACCTCATCGCGAAGTCGGAAAATATCAAAGTCCGATCTATTCTCCGAATTTTATGCTTCCTGTGCGCCGACCTCGGCCACGCGGTGGTGGTCCACGTCCAGCGCCTCGGCGTCCTCGGGCAGGAGCGCGACCACGAAGTAGTCGACGTACGAGGAGAAGTAGTCGACGAGCGCGGCGATCCGGTCCGAGTCGATCGGCTCCAGCGCGTCCATGATCATGAACGGCACCGACTGGTGCATGTCGTGGACGAGGTAGCCCGCGAGGGCGAACACCAGCCCCGTCACCTCGCGCTCGCTCTCGCTGAGGTGGTCGACCGTGTCCTCGTAGGCGACGCCGCTCTCGCTGCTGCGGACGACGTGGAGTTCGAACGCGTTCCGGGACGTCTTCCGGCGACCCTGCCGCACCTCGCGCTCGACGATTTCGATCCAGATGCGCTCGATGTTCTCGTAGTCGAGTATCGACAGCACCTGTTCGATGTGCTCGTTGAACTCCTCGACGGCCTCGGACTCGATCCGGTCGATCCGCGTCCGGAGGTCGACCAGTTCCTCCTGGAGTTCCTCCCGGCGCTCCGCTATCTCGCCCTCCCGTTCGAGTTCGCTTTCGATCTCGACTATCTCCGCCTCGACCTCGTCGCGTTCGTTCTCGAGTTTGCCGAGTTCGTACTCCAGTTCGTTCGCCCGCCGGTGGTGGTCGAGCACCTCCTCGTACGTGTCGGTTTCGAGCTCCTCGACCTCGGCCTCCAGCGCCTCAACCTCGTCCCGGAGCTCCTCCTTGCGGTCGGAGAGCATCTCGAGGGTGTCCTCGGCCGAATCGATCTCGGCCTCGGTGCGCGCGAGGCGGTTGCGGATCTGCTTGCGGTTCTCCCGCCGGCGTTCGTACTCGCGTTTGCGCTCCGTGTACTCGTCCAGTTCCGACTCGACCTCGTCTTTGGCGTCCATCTTCTCCATCCGCAGCGACCGGAGGTCCTCGAGGGTCTCCTCGATCCGGTCGACCGCGACCTCGGAGCCGCAGGTCCAGCAGACGGTGCGTTGCTCGTCCCCGACCAGCTGGTCGGTGAGCGCGCCGGGGGCACCTCCGTCGGTCTCCGTCTCGATGGCCGGATGTGAGCCCTGCCGGGCGTCCTCGGCCATCTTCTCGTTGAAGCGGATCGTGTTCTGGAGCTCGCTGACCTCCGTGTTCAGCGACTGCCGGTCGCGTCGGAGCTCGTCGATGCGGTCCTCGATGGCCTCCAGCTCCGCGTCGGGCACCGCTTCGAGGGAGTCCTCGCGGTCGGCGAGTTCGCTGCGCTCCTCCCGGAGCGACTCCAGGCTCTCGCGTTTCGTCTCGATGTCGAACCGGACCTCCTCGAGCTCCGACCGCACGTCGCTCAGCTCCGACAGCTTCTCCTCGAGCTCGTTTTGCTCCTCGCGGCGGTCCTCGACGGAGGCGTCGACCTCCTCTAAGTCCGCCTTCGCTGTTTCGAGCTCCGAGCGCGTCTCCTCGATGTCCTCCTCGAGGGACTGCTTTCGGCGTTCGAGTTCCGGCAGGCGCTGTTTGAGCTGGTCGAGTTCGTCGAGTTCGTCGTCGAGCCGCGCGCGCTCGTCCTGCACACGATCGATCTCCGCCTGGATCGCCTCGGTGTCGACGGGCCGCATGATCAGTTCGCGCAGGTCCGCGCCGGTCTCGACGGCGCGTCGCGGCTCGTTTGACTTCAGCAGGAACGCGAACAGGTCCGCGAGCGCCGGGTCGTCGAGGTAGCTGTCGCCGTCGGCCACGACGTCGGAGCCGGCCCGGCTGAACGTCCGTTCGTACGTCTCGCCGTCGATGGCGAGTTCCACGGAGCCGGCTTCCGCGTCGCCTTTCAGCGAGACGCTGTCGCTCCCGAGGCCGCCCATGATCGCCTGCAGGAACGAGGTCTTGTTCGAAGCGTTCGGGCCCGCAAGCACCGTCACGCCCGGCGGAATCTCGGCCTCCACGGACTCGATCCCGCCGATGTTCTCGATGTCTATTCGAGCAGGTTCCATACGAGGGCATTGGGATGTTTGGCATTAATACATTTTGGTTCGGGCGACGCACGGGCGATATCTACGGTGGTTTACAGACATATACCTGTAATTCGACGGCTCGCAGTTCCGTTCAGTAGAGACGAACACAGGCGTCGGCACTGGGGGCCGATCCACGGCCGAACCGGGGACGGTTCTGACCGTTCGACGGCGAATCTCGATTCTTCCGGTATCGGTCAGTCCCGATCGCAACCAACCCCAAGGCGTTCAGTAAAGGCGAACGGATAGATACTTGTGACAAACGGCACAGGGTGAGCGTATGGGCTCCGAAGCCGCAAACCCGGTGCGCTCCGTTGAGACGGCGTTCACGGTGCTGGAGACGCTACGCCGCCTCGACGGAGCGGGCGTCACCGCCGTCGCGGAGGAACTGGACATGCCGAAAAGCAGCGTCTACAACCACCTCGAAACGCTCGAACAGGAGGAGTACGTGGTCAAGGAGGGGTCCGAGTACTACGTCGGCCTGCGGTTCCTCGACCTGGGGCGGTACGCCCGCCAGCGCGACGACCTCTACGGGACGGCCCGGCCGGAACTCGGCGCGCTCGCCGACGAGACGGACGAACTCGTCAACCTGCTCGTCGAGGAGCACGGGCAGGGCGTCTACCTCTGTCGGGTGCGGGGCGACCGGGCGGTCAACGTCGCGGCGAGCGCCGGGAACCGCGTCTACCTGCACAGCACCGCCCTCGGGAAGGCCGTGCTGGCGTACATGCCCGAGCGCCGCGTCGACGAGATCATCGCGAACCACGGGATGCCGGCCGAAACCGAGCGGACGACGACCGACCCCGAGGAACTGAAGGCCCAGCTCGCGGAGGTCCGGGAACTGGGCGTCGCGTTCGACCGGGAGGAGCGGATCGACGGCCTCTGCTGTGTCGCGGTGCCTGTCCTCGACGACAAAGACCGACCGATCGCCGCGATCAGCGTCTCCGGCCCCAGGAGCCGCATGAAGGGCGAGCGACTGGTGTCGGAGATCCCGGAACTGCTGGAGAGCGCCGCCAACGTCGTCGAACTGAACCTCACCTACTCCTGACCGCTCCGGAGCGCAGGGGGCGATTTCGTTCGGCAAGAATGAACGCCGGGTCCGGTTCGCGGACCGTTCCTGACGTCGAAAGCGACGTGACCGCGTCAGACCTCGACGACCGGGTTCGAGAGGTCGCCGACACCCTCGATGGTGATGTCCACCTCGTCGTCGGGGCGGAGGGTGAACCCCTCCTCGGGGACGAGCGACGTGCCGGTGAGCAGGACGCCGAGCTCCGGCACGGCGTTGTGGGCGTTCCAGTAGTCGACCAGTTCCTCGCAGGACCGGGCCATCTCGCCGGTCGACGTCTCGTCCTCGTACATCGTCTCGCCGTCGCGGACGATGGACATCGACATCGTCAGGTCGTGGGGGTCGCCCACGGACTCCGCGGAGGCAACGCAGGGGCCGAGCGAGCAACAGCGGTCGTACACCTTCGCCTGCGGGAGGTACAGCGGGTTCTCCCCCTCGATGGAGCGGCTGCTCACGTCGTTGCCGACCGTGTAGCCGACCGTCTCGCCGTCGTAGAGGACGATCCCCAGTTCCGGTTCGGGGACGTTCCACGAGGAGTCGCTGCGGACGCCGATGGCCTCCCCGGGGCCGACCGTCCGGCTCGGGGTCGCCTTGAAGAATATCTCCGGGCGCTCGGCGCCATACACGTCTAGGTACATCTCGGGCATGCCGCTCTCGGCCTCGCGGGCCTCCTCGCTGATCTCGTAGGTGACGCCCGCGGCCCACACCTCCTCGGGCACGACCGGGAGGGCGGCGTCGTCGGGCGCGAACTCGACCGTCGGCGCGTCGGCGGCCAGGTCGGCGGCCAGCGCGTCGACGCCCGCGTCCGCGACGTTCGCGGCCGCTGCGAGGTCGGCGAAGCCGTCCAGGCGCGGTTTCACGGCCGTCAGGTCGTAGGCGTCGTCACCGTCGACGGCGATCAGTCGCTGGTCGTCACCGGGGGCGAGGCGATAGTATCGCATGGGCGAACCGAACACCTTGTCCGCAATAAAACTCCCGTCGCCGGCGACGCGGCCGGGGGTCGGGACGGCCGCGAGGGTAAAGCGTTATGGGCGAACGCGCACAACGTCCGTGTATGCCAACGGAGTACGCGAACTACGTGGACGGCGAGTGGACCGACGCGGAGAGCGGCGAGACGTTCGAGACGTACGACCCGGCGAACCCGGACGAGGTCGTCGCGACGTACCCGCAGTCCGACGCCGAGGACACCGACGCGGCCGTCGCGGCCGCCGTCGCCGCCAGCGAGGAGTGGGGGTCGACGCCCGGTCCCGAGCGCGGCCGGATCCTCTCCCGGACGAGCGCGCTGCTGGCCGACCGCAAGGACGAACTGACGGAACTCCTCGTCCGCGAGGAGGGCAAGACGCGCGCCGAGGCCGGCGGCGAGGTCCAGCGCGCCATCGACATCTTCGACTACTACGGCGCGAAGGCCAGCGACCTGGGCGGCACGGTGAAAAGCTCCAGCGCCCGGAACACCAACCTCTACACGAAAAACGAGCCGCTGGGCGTCGCGGGCCTGATCACGCCGTGGAACTACCCCATCGCCATCCCGGCCTGGAAGATCGCCCCCGCGCTGGCGGCCGGCAACGCGGCGGTCATCAAGCCCGCGACGCTCGCGCCCGGCGTGGTCCACGAGATGGCCACGGCGCTCGACGAGGCGGGGCTGCCCGACGGCGTCCTCAACGTCGTCACCGGCCCCGGGAGCGAGGTCGGCGACGCCATCGCCAGCCACTCTGACGTCGACGCGGTCTCCTTCACCGGCAGCACGGCGGTCGGCAACGGCGTGTACGACACCGCGACCGACGACGGCAAGCGCGTCCAGCTGGAGATGGGCGGCAAGAACCCGACGATCGTCTCCGACAGCGCGGACGTCGAGGAGGCCGCCGACATCGTCGCGTCGGGCGCCTTCGGCGTCACCGGGCAGGCCTGTACCGCCTGCTCCCGCGCCATCGTCTACGAGGACGTGTACGACGAGTTCGTCGAGGCGGTCGTCGAGCGCGCCGAGGCCATCGAGCCCGGCCACGGCCTCGATGAGTCGGACATGGGGCCCCACGTCAGCGAGTCCGAACTTGAGAGCACGCTCGACTACGTCGAGGTCGGCCAGGACGAGGGCGCGACCCTCGAAACCGGCGGCGCGGCGCTCGACCGCGAGGGCTACTTCGTGGAGCCGGCCGTGTTCTCCGACGTGGAGCCGGACTACAGGATCGCACAGGAGGAAGTGTTCGGCCCCCTGCTGTCGGTCATCCCGGTGAGCGGCTACGAGGAGGCAATCGACGTGTCGAACGGCGTCGACTACGGCCTCTCGGCCAGCATCGTCACGGACGACCACACCGAGGCCAACCGCTTCCTCGACGAGGCTGAGGCCGGCGTCGTGAAGGTCAACGAGAAGACGACCGGGCTGGAACTGCACGTCCCCTTCGGCGGGATGAAGGCGTCCTCCAGCGAGACGTACCGCGAGCAGGGCGACGCGGGGCTCGACTTCTACACCATCAGCAAGACGGTGTACGACAACTACTGAAGTAGCGTCCGCTGCCGGCCGTTTTTCGCGGTTTTCGGGAACGATACGGGTAGCGGAGGGACGGTTAGAAGTAGTCGTCGAGGTACTGGCCCGCGTTCTCGGACGTGACCTCGAGCCCCTCTATCTGGTAGTAGTCGTCCAGGTCCTCGCCGTCGGCGGCCTGCAGCCCGTAGTCGACGCTCTTCCGGACCATCTCCTCGGGCAACTGCGCGAGGGTGCCGTAGTGGTCGACGTCCTGTATCTCCTGGACCCAGGCCTCGCTCCCGTCGATCCCCGTGATCGCGATGTCGCCGACGTCCGCGCTCTGGACCGCCTGATGTGCGCCGAGCGCCATCAGGTCGTTGTGCGCGTACACGCCGTCGATGTCGTCGCCGTGGCTGGTGATGAAGTCCTCCATCACGCTCACGGCCTCCTCCGTCGAGAAGTCCGCGCCCTGGCTGTCGAGAAGGTTCAGGTCGTCCGCGGAGTCGACGGCGTTGGACCCGCCTTCGGCCCGGTCGTTAGTGGTGCTGGCCCCCTGGGTACCCTGGAGTTCGACGACGTTGTACTGGTCCTTGTCCGCCAGGTCCGTCATGAACCCGCGACAGAGCTCCATCGAACGCCGGCCGAGCGCCACGTTGTCGGAGGCGACGTAGGTCGCGATGTCGCCCTCGGAGATGTTCCGGTCGATGGTGACGATCGGGATGTCGGCGTCGTTGGCCTGCTGGACGACCGGACTGATCCCCTCCGCGGTGATCGGCGCGACCATGATGAAGTCGACCCCCTGCGAGATCGGCGTTTCGAGGTCGGACACCTGCTGTTCCTGCGAGTTCCCGGCGTCGTAGAACGAGCCGCCGAGGTCGTCGCGCTCGTCGGTGACGGCCTCGAAGGCGTTCTGCATCCGGGCGAAGAACGTGAACTCGAGGGTCGGCACGGAGAGCGCCGTCTGATTCTCGGCGTCGCTGTCGCCGCCGCTGCCGAGGTTGAGACAGCCCGCAACGCCGACGACGCCCGCCGTCGTGGCTCCTTTCAACACAGCCCGCCTGCTGGTGTGGGATGGCATGCGAACAGTAGTTTACGTGGATCTTTTATAATTATGTCGGAAGACCATCCGGGTCCGTCAGAGGGACGGCGGTCAGTCGTCTCCGAGGACGTTTGCGAGGACCGCGACCATCAGCACGACGCCCTGGGCGACGAGTTGCCCCGCGGGGTCGACGCCCATCAGGTTGAGCCCGTTCGACAGCGAGCCGAGGATGAGCACGCCGATGAGCGTCCCGATCATGTTCCCCTTGCCGCCGAACAGGTCGGTGCCGCCGAGGATGACCGCGGCGATCGGCGGCAACAGGAGGTTCGACCCCATGTTCGGCGTCGCGCTCCCGATGCGGCCCATCATCACGATCCCGGCGATGACGGTGAACGTGGCCGACAGCACCAGCACGCCCATCCGGACCATCTTCACGTTGATCCCCATCAGTTCGGCGGCGTCCGCGTCGCCGCCGACCGCGTAGAGGTAGAGTCCGAACCGCGTGTACGAGAGGACGAACTGCGACAGCGCGAGCAGGACGAAGAAGGCGATCACGATGTTCGGGAAGCCGAAGGTGCTACCGCTCCCGAGCCACAGCAGCGCGTCGGGGAGGCCGATGATCGGGCGGTTCGATGAGACAATCTGTCCGAACCCGTCGGCCAGGAACAACATCGCCAGCGTCGTCATGAACGACGGAACGCCGAACCGGCTCGTCACGAAGCCGGAGAGGCCGCCGAGGACGATCGCCGCGGCGAAGGCGGCGAGTATCGCGACCGGGATCGGGACCGCACTTGAGAGCAGCCCGCCGGTTGCGAGCGAGGCGATGAGCAGCCCGGTGAACTCCATCATCTCCGCGATGCTCAGGTCGATCTCCGCACAGAGGATGACGAACGTGCTCCCGATGGCGAGGATGCCGATGATGGACACCTGCCGGAGGAGGTTCAACTGGTTCGGGTACGTGAAGAAGTTCGCCGTGTTGAGCGCGAAAAACAGGTACAGGCCGACGAGGCCGAGTACCGGCCCGTATCGGCCGAGCGTCTGTACCGAGATGTAGTCGGAGATCGAGTTAGGGGTCGACGTAGACTCCGTTGCCATGGTCACCCATGTTAACCAATCGTTCATATATATTCGGGTTACGGCGGCGAAAGTCGGACGACCGTAAGGGTTTACTCGGTCCGTACGAACCGTACGCCCATGTCAACTGACGGCACGGCCGTGGAGATGCGGGACATCCACAAGCAGTTCGGCGAAATAATCGCGCTCGACGGCGTGGACCTCACCCTCCGTGACGGGGAGGTGCTGGGCCTCGTCGGCGACAACGGCGCGGGCAAGTCGACGCTCATCAAGTGCCTCGCGGGTGCCCACGAGCCCACGAGCGGCACGATCCGTATCCGCGGCGAGGAGGTCACCATCGACAGCCCCCGGGCGGCGAAAGACCACGGGATCGAGACGACGTTTCAGGACCTGGCGCTCGCGCCGAACCTCACCGTCGCACAGAACATCTTCCTCGGCCGCGAGAAGATGATCGGCCCGGACCGCGTGTTCGGCCTGCTGAACAAGTCGGCGATGCGCGAACGGGCCGGCGAACTCCTGGAGGACCTGAACATCGACGTCTCCCCCGACCAGACCGTCGGCGGGCTCTCCGGCGGCCAGCGCCAGCTCGTCGCGGTGTCGCGAATGCTGCTCTCCGACCCCGACATCGTCATCATGGACGAGCCGACGAGCGCGCTCTCCGTGGAGGGCGCCGACCGCGTGCTGGAGCTCATCGAGCGTATGCGCGACCGCGGCATCTCCGTGTTGCTCATCTCGCACAACCTGGAGTACCTCCAGCGCGTCGCCGACCGGATCAAGGTGCTCCACCAGGGCCACGACGCGGGCGTGCTCGACGCCGACACCGTCACGCGCGACGAAGTCGTCTCGCGGATGGTCAGCGGCCGGTCCGGCGTCGAGGAGACCGAACAGCAGCCCGCCTGACCCGACGGCCGGCCGTGCCCGTCCCCCGGTAACGCAACGCATATTACGGCCGCCCGAGAGGATCGGCGCATGGAGCTAGAGGCACTCGCCGACGACTTCGACCGACGGGACTGGCAGGAGATCACCGAGACGGACGACCCGGTCCGGTTCGCCATGGTCGGCGTCGGCTGGTGGACCCGCGAGCAGGCGATGCCGGCCGTCGCGAACGCCGACCTCTGCGAGACGACGGTGCTGGTCAGCGGCGACCGCGAGAAGGCCGCCGACGTCGCCGAGGAGTCGCCGACCGTCGAGCACGCGATCACCTACGACGAGTTCCACGACGGCGCGGCGAGCGACGCCTACGACGCCGTCTACGTCGTCACGCCGAACGCGCTCCACCTCCCGTTCGTCGAGACGGCCGCCGAACTCGACAAGGCGATCCTCTGTGAGAAGCCGATGGAGGCGACCATCGAGCGCGCCGAGCGGATGGTCGAGGTCTGCGACGAGCACGACGCGACGCTGATGATCGCCTACCGGATGCACACCGAACCCGCGGTGCGGCGCGCGAAGGACATGATCGACGAGGGGGTCATCGGCGACCCGATATTCGTCAACGGGAACATGACCGAGCCGATCCTCGACCTGGTGCCCGACCCCGACCAGTGGCGGCTCGACGGCGAGCTATCCGGCGGCTGTGCGGTCATGGACATCGGCCTTTACCCGCTGAACACGAGCCGGTTCCTGCTCGGCGAGGACCCCGAGCGCGTCCGCGGGACGGTGGCGTCGGTCCAGGAGGAGTTCGCGGACGTGCCCGACGAGCACGGCGCGTTCCAGCTGGACTTCCCGGGCCACGTGTACGCGGTGTGTACCGCCAGCCAGAACGCCTACATGGCGAGCCACATCTCCGTCATCGGGACCGAGGGCCGCGTCCGGGTCGAACCCGCGTTCTACCCGTGGGACGACCGCGCGCTCACCGTCTCCCGGGGCGGGACGACGTTCGACGTGGACTTCGAGGGGGCCGACCAGATGGAGGAGGAGTTCGAGTACTTCTCCCACTGCCTGCTGGCCGGCGAGGAGCCCTACCCCGACGGCGAGCACGGGCTGGTCGACATCGAGGCGATAAAGGCGGTGTACGAGGCCTCCGAGTCGGGCGAAACCGTCGAACTGGACTGAGCGACGGGACGAACGGCCGGCGCGCCGTCGCGAGCCAGCCGCTCCGCGGCATCAACGTTTTTGGTCCGTCCCGACGAACCGCCGCGACATGATACGTTCAAACTGGGGCGACTGGTTCGTCGACGAGGAAGTCGAAGCGACCGACCCCGGCGACGGCGTGACCGTCTGGTATCTGGGCTGTAACGGCTTCGTCCTCCGGTCGGCGTCGACGACGCTGTACGTCGACCCGTACTTCGGGAACGGCGACCCGCCGAACATCGTCCGGATGATCCCGGTGCCGATGGACCCGGCCGACGCCACCGACTGCGACGGCGTGCTCGTCACCCACGAGCACATCGACCACATGCACCCGCCGTCGTACGGCCCGCTCGTAAACGACTGCGGCGCGGACCTGTACGCGCCCGCCGCCTCCTACGAGTCCCCGGACTACGAGGGCGGCCTCGACGCGCCCGGCGAGCGGCGCAACACCGTCGCCGCGGGTGACGACTTCGAGGTCGGCGACTTCACCGTCCACGTCCGCGGCGCGAACGACCCGGACGCCATCGAGCCGGTGAGCTACGTCGTCGAGCACGACGCCGGGACGTTCTTCCACGGCGGCGACAGCCGGCCGGCCGACGCGTTCGCCGACGTCGCCGCGGAGTTCGACCTCGACGTGGGCGCGCTCGCGTTCGGCTCCGTCGGCGAGATATACAAGTACGACCTCGGCCACGGCGAGCGCACGCGGTGGTACATGGACGAAAACCAGATCATCGAGGCGGCCAACCAGCTCGAACTGGACCGGCTCGTCCCCTCCCACCACGACATGTGGCAGGGCGTCGGCGCGGATCCGAAGGTGCTCCACGAACACGCCGCCTCGTTCGAGTATCCGCGGGTCATCGAGCCGCCCCACATCGGCTGCTCGTTCCGCCTCGGCGAGCACGGTATCCGCCGCATCGGCGCGCTCGACGGCGAGTGAGCCGGCGGCCGGGCGGTCCGCGGCCCCGCCGAAGCGGGTGGATAGCTTTATTAGTCGCTCGGCGGAAGTGGGCGGCATGGCACCGACGATAACGAAGATAGAGAGCCGCGAGTTCGAGTACCCCCTGGAGGACGTGGGGACGGACGAACACGGCTTCAACCTGGTGTACGAGCCCGGGGAGACGACGTACCGAAAGCTGTTCGGCGTGAAGGTCCACACCGACGAGGGGATCACCGGCGAGTACGTGGGCGGGAACTCGCCCGCGGCGGCCCAGTACAACATCATCGCGAAGTACCTGATCGGCAAGAACCCGCTCAAGCGCGAGAAACACTGGTCGGAGATAAAGCGCGCGCTCCGGAAGTACGACCGGATGGGGATCGGCCCGATGGACATCGCGCTGTGGGACTTCGCGGGCAAGTACTACGCCGCGCCGATCCACGAACTGCTGGGCACCTACCGCGAGCGCATCCCGGCGTACGCCTCGACGTACCACGGCGACGAGGTCGGCGGCCTCGACTCGCCGGAAGCGTTCGCCGACTTCGCCGAGGACTGCCGCGACGAGGGGTTCGGCGGGTTCAAGATCCACGGATGGGGCGGCGGCGACGAGTCCCGCGACCTCACCCGCGAGGTGGACGCCGTCCACGCCGTCGGCGAGCGCGTCGGCGACGAGATGGACCTGATGCACGACCCGGCCTGCGAACTGGAGACGTTCGCGGACGCGCTCGAACTCGGCCGCGCGCTCGACGAGCAGGACTTCTTCTGGTACGAGGACCCGTTCCGCGACGGCGGCATCTCCCAGCACGCCCACCGGAAACTGGCGCGGAAGCTCGACACCCCTATCCTCCAGACCGAGCACGTCCGCGGGCTTGAGATCAAGTCGGACTTCGCGGCCAACGAGGCCACCGACTTCCTGCGGGCCGACCCCGAGTACGACGCCGGCATCACCGGCGCGATGAAGGTCGCACACATGGCGGAGGCCTACGGCCTGGACGTGGAGTTCCACGCACCCGGCCCCGCGCAGCGCCACTGCATCGCGGCCTGCCGCAACTCCAACTACTACGAGATGGCGCTGGTCCACCCCCACTGCCAGAACACCCAGCCGCCGGTGTACGAGGGCGGCTACTCCGACATGATGGACGCCGTCGACGACGACGGGACGGTCGAAGTGCCCGACGGCCCCGGCCTCGGCGTCGAGTACGACTGGGACTACATCGAGGACAACACCACCGGGAGCGTCCACACGTACGAATAAGGCGATAACGCGGCACGGCGCGACCGGCGGCGGTCGGCGGTCCGTCGCCGCTCCCCACGACGCCGAACGCTCCGTTCGCGGGGAACCCACAGCCGACGGACCTGTACGGTCGAACTGTATTATCAAATCACGTTACTACGCCTCGAAGGGGTGACTCCGGTCCGTAGTCGCGACACGGTCCCGTGGAGCGGGAATTTCCTCATTTACGGTGGTACAGGCCCAGTTCATGCTGATTACGACGGACCACGCTTCGACCGCCTTTGAGGACGGAATGAGAACTGCGGGCAGCGAACCGCGGTTTCGCTGCCTCGTTTCCTGGCATTGGGGCGCTTAGCAGCATATTCAGGTCGATTTCTGCAGCGGGCGCGGTTCCGGCGTTCAGTCTCCGCGGCCCGACACCTTGGCTGCGACCACACGTTCGGAACCGAACTAGTTCCAACACTCACCAGTTTTTCGATAGTTCTGTTGGCCGCCACGAACGCGATTCACTCCGGCGACCTGACCAGGTTCTCCAGGTCGGACGGCTCCGCACCGTCGTCGAGTCGCCGGACGTTCCCGGCGACGATGTCCGCGAGGCGGTCCCAGTGGGCCGGGCTGTGTCCGGCGTTGTGGGGCGTGATGGTCACGTTCTCGAACCGCCAGAGGGGGTGGTCGTGGGGGAGCGGTTCGGGGTCCGTGACGTCCAGCCCCGCGCCGCCGATGGCGTTCTTCCGGAGGGCCGTCAGGAGCGCGTCCGTGTCGACGATCGGCCCGCGGCCGACGTTGACGAGGTACGCGTCCGGCGGCAGCGTCTCGAACTCCGCCTCGCCGACGAGGCCGCGGGTTGTCTCCGTCAGCGGCGCGGCGACGACCAAGTAGTCGGTGTCGGCCAGCGCGTCGTGGAAGTCGGCGTCGTCGAACCCGATCACCCGGTCGGTCGGGCCGCCCTTCTCGGGCGTGTACCGGACGCCGACCGTGTGGGCGTCGAAGGCGGCGACCCGGTCCGCGACGGCTTTACCGATCGCCCCGAGGCCGACGATGGTGACGGTGCTCCCCTTGATCTCGCGGGCCCGGTAGTGTCGCCACTCGCGGCGCTCCTGTCGCCGTTTGGCCTCTTCAAGCCGTCGGGCGTCCATGAGGACGTAACCGAGCACCTGCTCGGCGATGTTCGGCGCGTGGATCCCCGAGGCGTTCGTCACGGCGGCCCCGTGCCCGGCCAGCGCGTCGAGCGGCAGGTGGTCGTACCCCGCCGCGACGCCGGCGAACAGATCCAGGTTCGGCGCGTCGTCGAGCAGGTCCGCGTCGAAGTGGGTCGAGGTGATGACCCTGGCTTCGGCCGCGAGCGACCGCTCCTCCTGTGGCGTCCTCGCTACCTCGATCCGGTGGTCCGGGAGTCGCTCACGGAGTTCGGCCGCGTAGTCCGCCGCCGGCATCCCGTGGGTCCCCGCTCGAAGGACCAGTACGTCGATGGTGCTCATGCGCGTCCTGATGCTGGACGAGCGGCCACAAATTCCTTTCCCCGCCGGGGATCGACGGGTTCTCACCCCCGGAGTGTCCAACTATCTTGTCCACCGATCGGCCCCTATCTTACAACGCTATGGGTGTAATACAACGTTCGGCGGGCCGAATACTTCGGTATCCGGACCGGAAACCGCCGTTCAGGGACGTTTCGGCGACGGATTCGCGTGACGGAACCGCGCCGACGCCGGCGTCCACGGCGGTCCCGCGCCGTCGGCCTAATCGAGCAGCGGCGGCGCGGCGAACTGCCCGTCGTCGAACTCGATCGGCGACGGCTCCTCGACGACGCGCAGGTCGTCCCGGTCGCGGGCGGCCTCGACCAGCGCGGCCGAGGCGTAGAGCCGGTGGAGGTGCATCGTGTCGGCCGCGCGAAGCACCCGGACGGTGTCCGGGTCGACGACGCCTATCGTCGAAAGCGCGGCGACGAGGCCGGCGCGGTCCGTCTCGACGACCGGCGGGAGCCGCACGCCCCGGATCGTACTCGCCGTGAGCGCGTTGATCAGCGTGGTCGGCGCGTCGAGTTCGGCGGCGATGGACTCGTGGATCACGTCGGCGGAGCCGACGCCCATCGCGTTGCCGTGGGTCGTCTCGGTCAGCCCGCGGGTGTAGATGCGTTTGATGTCGGGCGACTCCGGTGCAGGCTCGTTGATCGCGAACGGCCGCCGCCCGATGACGTTCGTGTCGATGCCCTGCCCGCTGATGTCCTTGCCCTGCCGGTCGAAGACGACGACGTCGAGTTCGTCGAACGGGAGCGTCGGCATGCGGTCGTACGCGTCCTCCAGCAGTTCCGCCTCGCGGTCGAGGAACCCGCTGGGCGGGACGCCCTCGACGACGGCGGTGTCGTCGTGCTGGTCCTCGACGATGGCGACGCCGCCGACGACCGGGAGCGAGTCGAGCAACTGGTCGGTGATCTCGGGGATCATCCGGCGGAACGACCAGTCGACGGCCCACTCGTGGGCGATCTTCGCGCCGCGTTGCTTCCCCATCCCGATGACGAGCATCTTCGAGAGGCCGCTCTCGACGGCCCCGTCGAAGTCCGTGTGGGGCTTGACGCGGTTGATCGGGACGATGGCGTCCGCGGCGGCGGCGTTGGCGTCGGCGACGACCGGGACGTCGCGGTCCGGGGTCCGGCCGACCTCCACGACGTCCATGCTCGACTGGATCTCACAGCCGATGGCGTCCTCGGTCACGCCGAGTTCGTTCAGCATCTCCCGTTGCCCCTCGCCGGTCGCACCGCCGTGGCTGCCCATCGCGGGAAAGACGAAGGGTTCGTAGCCGGCCGCCGAGACGGCGTCGACGACGCCCGAGACGATGGTGGCCAGGTTCGCGATACCGCGGCTCCCGACGCCGAGCGCGACTTCGCCGCCGTCGGGGACGCCCTCGAACGACAGGTCGCGAACCGCCCGGCCCGCCGCCTCCGCCGTCTCCTCAGGCGGGATCGGGTCCGTCTCCCACACCTGTTCGACGACGCCCATCTCCGGCAGGGCGGGGTCGCCGCACGCTTCGAGTATCGTCTCCTCCGGCACCGACAGGTGGCTCGCCGCGCGCTCCGCGTCCTCGGAATCCATACGGGAAGCATCGTCCGGCCGAGTCATAAACGTATCCGTCGGGGCGACCGCTCCGTCGGAGTCACGAGGGTATCAACACGCCGCCTCCGACGCTGGCCGGGAGGGCAGTCACCGGCGACGGCCCGCACGAGCGCAATCGCGCGTCGTTCCGCCGTCCGCCGTTCACTACTGTTGGACGCAGTCGCAGGCGGCCCGACGCCGACGCCACCCGAGGAATTATTCCGTCGGGGGACGCACGGACAGCCGATGTCGGAAGACCTGCACGACAAGACGGCACTCGTCGTCGGAGCGAGCCGCGGGATAGGGAAGGCGATCGCAGAGGAGTACGCCGAGCGCGGGGCAAAGGTTGCGGCGCTGGCCCGGTCAGCCGGGGACCTGGAAGCCCTCGTCGCGTCGCTGCCGACCGATTCGATCGCAGTCGAGTGCGACGTTCAGGACGACGAGAGCGTCGCGGAGGCCGTGTCGACGGCCGAAGACGCACTGGGCCCGGTCGACGTGGCCGTCAACAGCGCGGGGACGATCGCCCGCGGGCGACTCCACGAGGCCGACGAGGCGGACCTGACGCGGGTCGTGGACGTGAACCTCCTCGGCGCGTTGCGCGTCAGCAAACACGTCCTCCCCTCGCTGATGGAGACGGAAGGGACGCTGATCCACGTCTCGTCCGAGGCGGGGTCGGTCGGCGTCCCCGAACTGCCGGCGTACTGTGCGAGCAAGGGCGGCCTCGACGCCGCGATCCGACAGCTAGCGGTCGATTACGGGCCGGACGGGGTGTCGGTGGTCGGTATCGCGCCGGGGACGACGAAGACGTCGATGAACGAGGCCGTGAGGGAGCGGGACCCGTCGTGGGTCGAGGAGCGGGCGGAGGGGATCCCGTCCGGCCGCCTCGGGACGCCGGAGGACATCAGCGCCCTCGCGGCGTTTCTCGCGGCCGACCGGTCGGAGTACCTGACCGGCGAGGTGGTCCACGTCGACGGCGGATCGACCGCGTGAGCGGCCGGTTCAGTAGTGTTTCGTCTTGAGTTCGATCACGTTCGCCGTGTTCTGTAGCTCCGGGACGAACTCGTTTTCGATGCGGTCCTCGTCGAAGTCGTGTTTCGGCCCGGCGACGGAGATGGCGGCGTCGGCGGTCACCCCCTCGCTGCTGACCGGCACGGCGACCGACTTGACGCCGTTGACGCGTTCCTCGTCCTCGGTGGCGTACCCCTGCTCCCGGACGGTCTCTATCTCCGCCTGGAGCGCGTCGCGGTCGACGATGGTGTGTTCCGTCGCCCGCGGGAGGCCGTGCTCGTCGACGATCTCGGTGATCCGCTCGTCGGACTGCTGGGACAGCATCGCCTTGCCGAGCGCGGTCCAGTGCATCCGGGTGTACTCGCCGGTCGGCGCGTTGTTGAAGATGGCACCCATCGGCTCCGTCCGGTACAGCATCACCCGGTAGCCACACTCCTCACAGCCGATGGTCGCGACCTCACCCGTCTTCTGGGCCAGTTCATCGATCTCGGTACGGCCGACCTGGTAGAGACCGTTGTCGTGCCGGACCCGGCCGCCGACCTGCAGGAACCGGAGTCCGAGCCGGTACTCGCCGTCCCGCCGCACGACGTACCCGGCGTCCTCCAGCGACTTGAGGTAGACGTGGACCGTGCTCTTCGGCAGGTCCATGTGGTCGGCCAGTTCGCGGACCCCACAGCCGCCGAGTTCCTTCATCCCCTCGACCACCTCGAAGAGGTTCTCGACCGCCCCGATTCGGTTCGGATCGTTTCCCGGATTCCCGCCCATGCGTATATATCACGTACTCCCCCACAATATCACTTTCTAAAGCCGTCCAACAATAATGGACTAGAAACGACCCGAACAATCATTATGGACTTCCGGCGAGTGCGCTGGTCGGCGCTGGACGGGGAGGTTCGACTCAAGAAGTGAGTCCGTGGAACCGGCGTAGTCGCTGCCGCGCTACGCGGTCTGTTCGAGCAGGCCGCGCATGTATCCGACCGCAAAGAGGCGTCCCTTGGTGTGGTAGCCGGGGTTCGAGTTGTCCTCGCCGACCATCGTCGGGACGTGGTCGGGCCGCATCACCACGTCGTCGTCGACGGCGTCCTGGTAGGCCTCCATCGCCGCGAGCATGTCCGTCGGGCCGTCGTCGTGCCACGTCTCGACGAAGTCGTCGGCGTCGCCGTCCACGTCGCGGAAGTGGACGAAGTTGATCCGGTCGCCGAACCGGCGGATCGTCGCCGGCACGTCGACGCCCATCGCCGCGAAGTTGCCCTGGCAGAACGTGATGCCGTTGTGCTCGCTGTCGTAGGCGTCGAGCACGCGCTGGTACGCCTCGGGGCTGTTGACGATCCGGGGCACGCCACCCAGCGACTCGCGGGGCGGGTCGTCGGGGTGGAGGCCGAGTTTCACGCCGGCCTCCTCCGCGACGGGGGTGACCTCCTGCAGGAAGTACTCCAGGGCCTCCCAGATCTGCTCCCGGGTCGCGTCGATGGCCTGTTCGCCCCCGTTCCGGTGCATCCGGTCGTCGGAGTAGGCGGTCACGAGCGACCCGCCGCGGTCCTCGACGTGGGCCTCGGTCCGCGCCCACCGGATGCCGACCATCCAGTCGTAACAGACCACGGGGATGTCGAGGCGGCCGCAGTCCCGGAGGAACTGCTTGAACTCGGCGATGTCCTCGTCGCGGCCGTCGAGCCCGAGCCTGACGCGGTCCGTCAGGGGGACGCTCCCCTCGATGACGCTGATTTCGAGGCCCGCGTCCTCGTACCAGTTCTTCAGATGCAGCAGGTCGTGATAGCTCCAGTCGGTCTTGTCGTCGCCGATCTCGAGCGTGTGCACCACGGCGCTGTCCACGCCCATCTGCTTGGCGAGCTTCCATCGATCGTCCGGTTGCGGCGGTAGGACTACCGCTAGGTCGACCATAGAGTCACGAATTAGAACCACGAATAAATACCTTTCTTTTGGGCGGATTGCTGCCGGGTCGCCCGACGATACCCGACGACTTAGGGTAGCGTGGAGGCGTACCGCGGGGACAGGGGAAGATAGAAATACCGCGCCGTGCGAGCCCTTGACGGACCACGCATGAGCGACACGTTCGAGGGAGAGGCGGCTATCGTCACGGGCGCATCGAGAGGCATCGGCAGCGGGATCGCGACCGAACTCGCAGAGCGGGGCGCGTCGGTGGTGGTCAACTACCGCTCCTCCGAGGACCGGGCGGAGGCGGTCGTCGACGAGATCAGGGACGACGGCGGCGAGGCCGTCGCCGTGCAGGCCGACGTGAGCGACGAGGACGACGTGGCGGCGATGGTCGAGGCGACCGTCGACCGCTACGGGTCGCTGGACGTGATGGTGAACAACGCGGGCATGACGACGCTCGGCCCGGCCGAGGAGATCGACCTCGACGACTGGCGGCGGGTGATAGACGTCGACCTGACCGGCGTGTTCATCGGCTGCCAGGCCGCGGGACGACAGATGCTGTCCCAGCCCGACGGCGGGTCGATCGTCAACGTCGCGTCGATGATGGGCGAGATGGGCTTTCACATGCGAGCGCCGTACTGCGCGGCGAAGGCCGGCGTCATCAACCTCACCCGGACGCTCGCCGTCGAGTGGGCGACGGAGGACGTCACCGTGAACGCGCTGGCCCCCGGCTTCATCAAGACGGACATCACGGACCAGACCCAGGGGTCGGCGGGCTACACCGACGACGACATCCGCCGGCGCACGCCGATGGCCCGGTACGGCACCGTCCAGGAGATGGCGAACTGCGTCGGCTTCCTCGCGCGGGGCGACACGTACGTCACCGGCGAGGTGCTTCGCGCCGACGGCGGCTGGACCTCCGACGCCTGGCGGTATCACGAGAACCGCGCGTAGACCAGCGAACGACCCGATACCGGTGTCGCGGGCGGAGACATTCGCCCCAGGGGAAAGTTTTTTATCATTAACGCTGAACCAGTATGATGAACCATGTCAGATGGGAATCCGCGGGTCAGTAGACGCTCGTTAGTCAAGGGACTCGGTACAGGCGCGATCGCGGCGACGGCCGGCTGCTCGATGCTCGGCGACCTCGGCGGGGGCGGCGGGGGCGACGGCGTCGAGATGACGATCGCAAGCACCTTCGAACCCGGCCACATCCTCGTGCAGGCCGCGGAGACGTTCAAGGAGGAGATCGAGTCGGAGTCCGACGGCGACGTCTCCGTCGAGATCAGCCCCGGCGGGTCGTACGGCTCCGAGGACGAGATCGGCGAGGTCGTCGCGCAGGGCGGCGTCGAGGCCCACTCCGCGGGCAGCTTCCCGTACTTCCAGTTCGCGCCGGAGTACTGGTTCTTCGGGTGCCCGTTCGTCCTCTCGGGCTACGACCAGTTGCTGTCGGTGCTGGAGAGCGACGAGATGCAGGAGGCCCACGACGCACTCGTCGAGAACGGCGACCAGCGCCCGATCGGCCAGCAGATCTACCGCGGCGCGCGGAACTTCACATCCAACACGCCGATCCAGGGGCCGAGCGACGTCGACGGGCTCAACCTCCGCCTGCCGGAGCTGGACCCGTGGGTGGCCATCTGGGAGGAAGTGGGCGCGTCACCAACGCCGGTCGCGCTGGACGAGCTGTACAGCGCGCTCGAACAGGGGACCGCGGACGCCTCCGAGGGCGGCGCGGAGCAGATCAGCTCGTTCAACCTCTACGAGGTCCAGAGCCACCTGAGCCTCACGGAGCACCTGATCGCCAACGGGAACATCTACATCAACGACACGTTCTACCAGGGCCTCGACGAGACCTACCAGGACATGATCATGGAGGTCGGCCAGTCGGCGACGTCCTCCGCGGCGGAGCAGTCCCAGTCCCGCGAGGAGGAACTCATCCAGGGCCTCGCCGACGAGGGCATGGAGATAGTCGAGGACGTGGACGTCGAGGCGTTCCAGGAGCAGGCGGCACCGGCGGTCGAACAGCTGTTCGAGAACACGTGGGCGTTCGACTGGGAAACCGTCCAGAACATGTGAGCCGGCGGCAGTCGTAAAGGTAACCACCCGAGACACCCACCGTTTCATTTACAATGGAAATCGACCAATCACTCGACCTGAAGCGCGACCGGCTTTTCGATAGGGTCGTCCTGTACAGCGCGACGGCGCTGTTTACGATCACGATCGTTTTGACCACGCTCCAGGTCTTCATTCGGCTGTTGAACCTCCCCACGTTCGGCTTCCTGCACTGGACCGAACCGGCGGCGCGGTTCGTGCTCATCATCGCGACCTACCTGGGTGCCGCCGTCGCCGTCCGGAACAACGAACACATCGCGATCCGGTTCCTGCTCGAACGGCTCACGAACTGGAAACCGTGGCTCGGCTACCTGGTTCAGGTGGTCGGGAAGCTGATCGTCATCGGCTTCCTCTGGATCGCCCTGGAGGGGACGATCATCACGACCGTCGACGACTGGGCGACGTCGATCGGCGGGATCGGCTTCGTCACGTCGGGCCACCTCTACCTCGGGATCGGGATCGGCATCGGGCTGATGCTCATCTACGCGGTGATCGACTTGGTGGGGCTGGCCCGCGAACTCCTGGCGATGCGGACGGCGGACACCGCCAGCGGCCAGATCGAGGAGGGGATGGCCGATGAGTGAACTGCTCATCATCGGGACCCTGTTCCTCGGGACGCTGCTGGTGCTGTACGCGCTCGGCGTCCCGGTCGGGATCGCCATGGGCGCGACCTGCGTCCTGATGATGGTCTCGCCGTACGGGCGCGGCCTCAACTACGGCCTGATCGCCCAGCAGTTGCTGTACGGGCTCAACAGCTTCACGCTGCTTGCGATCCCGTTTTACCTCCTGTTGGGACGGCTGATGAACCGCATCGGGATGACACAGCGGATCTTCGCCCTGGCGAACGCCTTCGTCGGGCAGTTCCGCGGCGGCATCGCCCACGTCAACATCGTCGCCAGCATGATCTTCTCGGGCATGTCCGGCCTCGCCGTCGCCGACGCCGCGGGACTGGGCCGCGTCGAGTACACCGCGATGCGCGACCAGGGGTACGACAAGGACATCTCGCTGGGCGTCACCGGCTCCTCGGCGATCATCGGGCCGATCATCCCGCCGAGCGTGCCGATCATCATCTACGCCGTGCTGGCCGAGGAGTCGATCGGCCAGCTGTTCCTCGGGGGGATCCTCCCGGGGATCCTCATCGGCGTGTTCCTGATGGCGCTCGTCTTCCTGTTCGTCCACCTGCGCGGCTACGAGACGGAGGACTCCTTCGACCTCGGGGAGGCGTGGCGGTGCTTGAAGGAAGCGGTGTTCCCCTTGCTTGCCCCGATCCTCATCATCGGCGGGATCCTCACCGGGACGTTCACCGCGACCGAGGCGGGCGCGATCGCCGTCGTCTACACCGTCCTCCTCGGGATGTTCGTCTACAACGAACTCTCGCTGCGGGGGCTGTTCGAGGAGCTCCAGTACGGGATGGTCGAGACGTTCTCGCTGACGTTCATCGTCGGCGTCGCGTCGCTGTACGGGCTGGTCGCGCTCCAGCTCCAGCTTCCGATCCTGATGGCGGAGTCGATCACGAACTTCTCCAGCGACCCGACGGTCGTGATCTTCCTGCTCGTCGGGCTCCTGCTGGTGGTCGGGACGTTCATGGAGACGATCGCGGCGATCACCATCCTCGTCCCGATCTTCATGCCGATCCTCGACA
Organism: Halostella litorea; assembly: GCF_004785955.1. Taxonomy (NCBI): domain Archaea; kingdom Methanobacteriati; phylum Methanobacteriota; class Halobacteria; order Halobacteriales; family Natronoarchaeaceae; genus Halostella; species Halostella litorea. The sequence continues at coordinate 97,564 of NZ_SJER01000004.1, forward strand.
TCGCGGGGATCGACCCGCTCCACTTCGGCATCGTGATGATCCTGACGCTGATGCTGGGCCTGCTGACGCCGCCGTTCGGGGTCATCCTCTTCGTGCTGGAGAAGGTGACCGACGCGAGCTTGGAGGAGGCGATGAAGGCCGTGTTGCCCTACTACGTGCCGATCCTCCTGGTGTTGCTGCTCACCATCCTCGTCCCGGAGATCGTCACGTACCCGGCGACCGAACTGCTGGGCGCCTGACCGGGTAATCGGGTTCCGGTCGCGCCCGTTTTCGCGGCGGTCGTCGTGACCGCCGCCGTCGTCCGACCGCCTAGCCGTTCGGCCCCCGAAACCGACGCGGACGGGACGTTGCGGCGACGGAAACGCTTTTCCCCCGGCGACGTGGAGAGTCGCCCATGCCAACGTTCGAGGGCTACCCGCGGGACAGCGGCCCCGCCGGGGTCCGGAACTACGTCGCAGTGATACCCACGTCGGTCGCCGCGTCCGCGGTCGCCAAAGCGGTCGCGGACCGCGCCGGGGAGCACGTCCGGGCGACGCCCCACCAGATGGGGATCGACCCGCCGGCCGGCGCGCGCGAGCAGATAGAGCGGACGCTGACGGGCGTGGGGCGAAACCCCAACGTCGGCGCGGCGGTCGTCGTCGGCCTCGGTCCCGAGTCCGTCGACGCCGAGTCGATCGCCGACGGGATCGCGGCGGCCGGCCGCCGCGTCGAGACGCTCTCGATCCGCGAGGCCGGCGGGACCGAGGCGGCGCTCGACGCGGGCGTCGACCTGGCCAAGGAGTGCTGGGAGGGGATCGCGGACGCCCGCCGGGAGGAGTGCGACGCGAGCGAACTCGTGTTCGGCGTCGAGTGTGGCGGCTCGGACGCGACCAGCGGGATCGCGGCCAACCCCGCCGTCGGCGCGGCCTGCGACCGGCTGGTGGAAGACGGCGGCACGGCCACGTTCTCCGAGACGCCGGAGTTCATCGGCGCCGAACACATCCTCGCGGAGCGCTGTGCCGACGCGGAGGTCCGCGAGCGGCTCCTAAACCGCGTCGAGCGCCGGGAGTCGATGGCGGAGCTGATGGGCGTCGACCTGCGGGGCGCACAGCCCAGCCCCGGCAACCAGGAGGGCGGGTTGACGACGATAGAGGAGAAGAGCCTCGGAGCCATCTCCAAGGGCGGGACGACGCCGATCCGCGGGATCGTCGACTACGCCGAGCGCCTCCCGGTCGGCGGCGGGCTGGTGCTGATGGACACGCCGGGGTACGACATCGAGAGCGTCGTCGGCAAGGTGGCCGGCGGGGCGCAGGTCGTCGCCTTCACGACCGGCCGCGGGTCGACGACGGGGAACCCGCTCGCGCCGGTGATCAAGGTGACGGGGAACCCGAAGACCGCGGACCGGCTGGCGTCGAACATGGACGTGGACGCCAGCACCGTCATCGACGGCGAGCCGGTCGAGTCGGTCGGCGACCGCGTGTACGACACCCTGCTGCGCGTCGCCAGCGGCGAGCGGACCGCCGCCGAGCAGCGCCGGCTGGAGGAGTTCGCGGTCAACGAGTTGCAGCCGAACGAACTGGCGGAACTGCGGGGGGACGCATGAAAGGCACCGTCCTCGGCGACGTCGGCCTGCACATGGCGGACGCGGACAACGTCGTGACGGCCATCGACGACCTGGAGGCCGGCGCGGAACTGCCGTACGACGGCGAGACGGTCGAAGTCGCGGAGGCCGTCCCGTTCGGCCACAAGATCGCGCTGGTGCCTCTGGAACCGGGCGACGCCGTCGTGAAGTACGGCGAGACGATCGGGGAGGCGGTCGAGCCGATCGCCCCCGGCGAGTGGGTCCACACGCACAACTGCGAGAGCACGCGCGGGCGGGGCGACCGCGCCGCGGAGGACGGGGAGGTGGCCTGATGTCGGCACCCACCGGGCGAGAGGCGGCCGCGCCCCTCGGCGAGCGGTTCGACGCCTACCGGCGCGACGACGGCGGCCTCGGCGTGCGGAACCGCGTGCTGGTCGTCCCGTCGGTGATCTGCTCGCACATCGTCGCCGAGCGGGTCGCCGAGGCGAGCGACCGCGCCGTCTGCGCCCCGCACGACCACGGCTGCGGGCAGGTCGGGGCCGACCACGCACAGACCGAGCGGACGCTGCTGAACCTGGCCCGCAACCCGAACGTCGCGGGGGCGACCGTCGTCGGACTGGGCTGTGAGCACCTCCAGAGCGGGCCGTTCGCCGAGCGAGTCGGCGAGCACGGCGTGCCGGTCCGCGAGACGGCCATCCAGGACGCCGGCGGCACCGACGCGGCGCTCGACGCCGGCGTCGAGGCGACCGAGGAACTGGCCGACGCGGCGGCCGCGGCGGACCGGACGGAGGCGGCGCTCGCGGACCTGACCGTCGGCGTCGTGAGTTCGGACCTGGACCCGACGACCCGCGACGTCGCGGACCCGGTCGTGGGCGAGGCCGTCGACGCGCTGGTCGACGCCGGCGCGCGCGTCGTCGTCGCCGGGACCGAGCGGCTCGCACCGCACCGGGACGCGGCCGCCGGACGTGCGGCGCACGGGGAGGTCGCCGAGGCGATGCGGGCGGCCGGCGACCGCGACGCCGGGCGACCGGGCAACGCCGAGCGGATCGCCCGCCGCGCCGCGGCCGCCGAGTTCGACGAGGTGGTCGGGACGTGGGGGCACAGCGCGGTCGACGAGTTCGTGCCGTACGGCGGGCGGGCGACCGTCGAGGAGGGGCTGGCGCTGGTCGACTCCCCCTCGCGCTTCGAGGAGGCCGCGACGGCGCTCGCGGCGGCCGGCGCGTCCGTCGTCGTCCACGTCACCGCCGACGGGATCACGACGGGCCACCCGGTCGTCCCGGTCGTGAAGGTGACCGGCGACGGGACGACGGCGGAGGCGCTCGGGGGCGACATCGACCTCGACGCCCGCGCCGACGGCCCCGACGAACTGCTGGCGGAGCTTTCGCGCGTCGCCGCGGGCGGCCGGACGGCGAGCGAGGGCCACGGGCTGACGGCGTTCGCGATAAACCGCGTCGGCCCGTCGCTGTGAGGTCGGCGGGTCCCAAAGCATAATACCCGGCCCCGACGAGTGTGCCACGACGATGAACGAGGGACCGAAGCGTTCGGGAGAGCGACGGCAGCCAGAGGACCGGCCCGCCGGCGACGGGCGGTCGGATCGAAGCGACGACCGGAGGCGGGCGCGGCCGGGGTGGGCAGCGTGAGGGCGGCCGAACTCGTCGGTGCGAAGGAGTTCGAACTGCGCGAGCGGGAGCGCCCGACGCCGGGCGAGTCGGAGGTGCTCGTCGAGGTGAGCGACGTGGGCATCTGTGGCTCGGACGTGCACTGGTACGAGCACGGCCGCATGGGCGACCGCGTCGTCGACGAGCCACTGGTGCTGGGCCATGAGAGCGCGGGCACCGTCGTCGAGACGGGGGCGGCCGTCGACGGCCTCGCCGTCGGCGACGCGGTCACCGTCGAACCCGGAGTCCCCTGCGGGGAGTGCGAACACTGCCGCCGCGGCGCGTACAACCTCTGCCCGGACGTGTCGTTCATGGCGACGCCCGGCACGGACGGCGCGTTCCGGGAGTACGTCGCCTGGCCGGCGGAGTACGTGTACGCCCTCCCCGACGCGGTGTCGACCCGGGAGGGCGCACTGTGCGAGCCGCTGAGCGTCGGCATCCACGCCGTCCGCCGCGGGGAGGTCGGCGTTGGCGACGCGGTGCTGGTCATGGGCGCGGGGCCGATAGGGCTGCTCGCGGCCGACGCGGCGCGGGCGGCCGGCGCGACGGACGTCGCGGTGGTCGACGCGGTCGAGTCGAAGCTCGACCGGGCCGTCGAGCGGGGGGCCGACCTCGCGGTCGACAGCCGCGAGACGGAGCCGGCCGCGGCGGTCCGCGAGGCGTTCGGCGCGGGGGCCGACGTCGCCATCGAGGCGACCGGCGCGCCGCCCGCCATCGAGGCGACACTCGACGTGCCGCGGGCCGGCGGCACCGCGGTGCTGGTCGGCCTCGCGCCCGACGCCGAGGTGCCGGTCGACACGTTCGAACTGGTCCGGGGGCAACACGACGTCCGCGGGAGCTACCGCTTCGCGAACACGTATCCGACCGCCGTCTCCCTGCTCGAACGCGGCGCCGTCGACGCCGCGGGGCTCGTGGACTTCGAGGCCCCGCTCGACCGGATCGGCGAGGCGTTCGACCGGGCCGCCGAGCCCGACGCCGTCAAGGGCGTCATCGGCGTCGACTGACCGCCGGCGTCGACCCCCGGAGGGAGAACATTTATATTCGAACGGACACCCCCAATGCATATGGTTATCGTGGCAGCCATCAGCGGCTCCGACGGGTCGAAAGACGTCGCGGCGCAGGCGGACGAGCTCGCGAGGGCGTACGGCGACGAGCTCCACCTCGTCCACGTCATCGAGGAGACCGAGTACACACGCCGGGTCGAGAAGGAGTCCAGCACGCGGGAGACGGACTCCGGCTCCATCGAGGCGACGGCCGCGGCCGAGGCGACCGCGGGGCTCGACGAGGTCATCGGGGACCACGAGGTCGTCGGCCGGGTCGGGAACCCGAGCAAGTCCGTCGTCGGGTACGCCGACGAGGTCGACGCCCGCTACCTCGTCCTCGGCGGGCGGTCGCGGTCGCCCGCCGGGAAGGCGCTGTTCGGCAGCGTCACGCAGTCGATCCTCCTGAACACGGAGCGGCCGGTCGTCACGGTCACGGGAGGGGAGTGACCATTCCCCACCCCACCATGACGGCGCCGCCGCACTCGGCCGGGGCGAACCGTCGCCCGCCGACCGGTCACACCGCGACCGACGAACGACTCCGGAGGAACGATGTCTGAGGGACGAGCGGCCACCGATCCGGTCGCGGAGTTCCGGCAGTCGCTGTCGGACCTCGACACGCCGTCGACGGTCGTCGCCCCCGACGAACTGGGGGCGGCGCTCGAGGACGTGGTCGAGACGCCCGCAGTCGGCGCGGAACTCCCCTTCGACGACCTCTCCCTCGCGGACGCGCCGGTAACGCTCGACCCGTCCCCCGCCCAGTTGCGGGCGGCGGCGTCGGGCGTGACGGGGTCGCGCATGGGGATCGCGTCGCTCGGCACGGTCGCCGTCGAGTCGCGGGCCGAGGGCGACGAGGTCGTCGGGCTGTACCCGTCACAGCACGTGGCCGTGATCAAGGCGAGCGACATCAGGGCGGACCTCGCGGACGCCTTCGACTGGCTCCGGGCCGAGTTCGAGGCCGGCCGGCGGTCGTTCGTCCTCGCGACCGGGCCGAGTTCGACCGGGGACATGGGCGCGCTCGTGCAGGGCGTCCACGGCCCCGAAGCGGTTCACATCGTCATCGTCAGGGACAATGAGTGACTCACAACGACCGGATGCCGACCGCATCCGCACGCTGCTGGCATCGGAGGGCGACGAGATAAAGGAGAACACCCGGCTGTTCAACGCCGGGCGGTACGACGCCGTGAAGGACGTCGGGGAGGACGTCCACGAGCGGAACCGGACCCGGGCGCGGGAGATAAAGGAGGACGCCATCGAGCGCCTCCCGGAGCTCATCCATCAAACGCGAAACGCCGTCGAGGCAAACGGCGGGACGGTGTACGTCGCGGACGACGCCGCCGACGCGAACCGGTACATCGCCGAGGTGGCGGAGGCGAAGGACGCCGGCTCAGTCGTGAAATCGAAGTCGATGACGACCGAGGAGATAGACCTCAACGAGGCCCTCGAGGACGGCGGGCTGGAGGTCTGGGAGACCGACCTCGGGGAGTTCGTCGTCCAGGTCGCCGAGGAGTCGCCGTCCCACATCGTCGGCCCCTCGCTGCACAAGTCCCGCGAGGAGATAACGGAGTTGTTCGAGCGGGAGTTCGACCCCGACGAACCGCTCGACTCCGCCCAGAAGCTGACCGCGTTCGCCCGGGAGTTCCTCGGCGAGCGCATCGACGACGCGGAGGTCGGCATCACGGGCGCGAACTTCGTCATGGCCGAGAGCGGGTCCATCGCGCTCGTGACCAACGAGGGGAACGCCCGCAAGTGCGCGTCGATCCCCGACACGCACGTCGCCGTCGCGGGGATCGAGAAGATCATCCCCTCGGTCGCCGAACTGGAGCCGTTCGCGGAGCTCATCTCGCGGTCGGCCACCGGGCAGGAGATCCCCCAGTACCTGTCGCTGCTGACGCCGCCGGTCGACACGCCGACGGTCGACTTCGACCGGCCGGACGAGCCCGGCTTCGGGGGCGGAGACGGGGAGCGGGACTTCCACCTCGTGCTCATCGACAACGGCCGGCGGGCGATGCGCCAGGACGAAGACCTCCGGGAGACGCTGTACTGCATCCGGTGTGGCGCGTGTGCGAACTCCTGTGCGAACTTCCAGTCGGTCGGCGGCCACGCCTTCGGCGGCGAGACGTACACGGGCGGCATCGCCACCGGTTGGGAGGCCGGGATCGAGGGCAACGACGTCGCCGAGGAGTTCAACGACCTCTGTACCGGCTGTTCGCGCTGCGTGAACGCCTGTCCGGTGAAGATCGACATCCCGTGGATCAACACGGTCGTCCGCGACCGCATCAACCGCGGGAAGGACCCGGGGTTCGACGACCTGCTCGTCGACGGGCTCGTGCCCGACGAGGAGGAGAGCGGCACGCCGCTGCGCAAGCGGTTCTTCGGGAACTTCGAGACCGTCGCCAAACTCGGGAGCGCGACGGCCCCCCTCTCCAACGCCGTCGCCTCGACCGGCATCGCCCGGAAGGCGATGGAGTCGGTACTGGGCGTCGACGCCCGGCGCGACCTGCCGGAGTTCGAGCGCACGACGCTCAAGGACTGGGCCGCGGAGCGCGAGAGCCGCGTCGCGGACCCCGACCGGCGCGTCGCGCTGTACCCGGACGTGTACACGAACTACGTCCAGACCGAGCGCGGCAAGGCCGCCGTCCGCGTGCTGGAGGCGCTGGGCTGTGAGGTGGTCGTCCCCGACGTCGGCGGGTCCGGCCGCGCACCGCTGTCGCAGGGGATGATCGCGACGGCCGAGTCGAAGGCCGAGGACGCCGCGGCGTCGCTGCTCCCGTACGTTGAGGAGGGGTACGACGTGGTCGTCGTCGAGCCGAGCGACCTGGCGATGTTCCGCCGGGAGTACGAGAAGCTGCTCGACGCCGGGACCCAGGAGCGCCTCGACGAGGGGAGCTACGAGGTGCTGGAGTACGTGTTCGGGCTGCTGGAGAACGGCGCGGACGCCGACGCGCTGCCGGCCGGCGACGGGCACGGCGTCGCGTACCACAGCCACTGCCAGCAGCGGACGCTCGGGCTGGAGACGTACACCGAGACGGTGCTCGACCGGCTCGGCTACGACGTGTTGACCTCCGACGTGGAGTGTTGCGGCATGGCCGGCAGCTTCGGCTACAAGTCGGAGTACTACGAGCTGAGCATGGACGTCGGCGAGACGCTCGCCGAGCAGTTCGAGCCGGAGGCCGACGAGCGTACGGTCGTCGCCAGCGGCACCTCCTGCATGGAGCAACTCGACGCGCTCCTGTCGCCGGGGACGCGCCACCCGGTCGAACTCCTCGACCCCGTCCGCCGCTGACGGACGCCGGGCGCTCCTTCCGCCCGCGGACGACGACTGCGACGGCGGCCGGCCGCGTGGGCAAACTGTTTGTACCGGGGCCGCGACAGGCCGTTCATGCACGATGCAGCAACGGCCACCGTGCGGAGCGTCGACACCAGCCTCTACCGCGTGCCGAACGAGGAGGTGCTGGAGGACGCGACCCAGTCGTTCGACACGCTGGAGATAGTGGCGCTGACCGCGAGGTCCGACGCCGGCCACGCCGGCCTCGGGTTCACCTACACCATCGGCCGCGGCGGGGCGGCGACGAAGCGCTTCCTCGACGACGTGCTCGCGCCGCGACTGGAGGGCCAGCCGGTCGCCCCGAAGACCGTGCGGGCGAACCTCCGGGGCGAGACCACGTTCATCGGCCGCGAGGGGATAAGCGAGTTCGCCGTCGCCGCCGCGGACATCGCGCTGTGGGACCTCCTCGGGAAGACCGCGGGGCTGCCGCTGTGCGAACTGCTCGGCGGCGCGCGGGAGCCGGTGCGGATGTACGAGACGGACGGCGGCTGGCTGCAGTACGACGCCGACGCGCTGGTCGAGAACGCCGAGGGGATCGCCGACGCCGGGTTCGCCGGCATGAAGATGAAGGTCGGGTCGTCGCTCGACCGCGACGTCGAGCGCGTCCGGGCCGTCCGGGAGACTCTCCCGGCCGACCTTGACCTGATGCTGGACGCGAACTGCTCGTACTCGGTGCCGGAGGCCCGCGCGCTGGCCGGGCGACTCGACGACGTGGCGATCACCTGGCTGGAGGAGCCGCTGCCAAAGGGCGACTACGCGTCGTACGCCGACCTGCGCAGCCGCGTCGACGTGCCGATAGCCACCGGGGAGAACTTCTACAACGAGACGCAGTTCCGGCAGGTTCTCCGGCGGGACGCCGTCGACTACGTCCAGCCCGACGTCTGCCGCGTCGGCGGGATTACGCCGTGGGTGAACGTCGCCGAGCAGGCGGCCGCGACGGGCGTCCCCGTGTCGCCCCACTACATCGAACCGCTCCACGCGCACCTCGCGTGTGCCTTCGACAACGTGCCCTACATCGAACACCACTCGACGGTGTTGGACGAACTGCTGGCCGACCCCGTCCCGGTCGAGGGCGGGGAGATAACGCCCCCGGACCGGCCCGGCCACGGGATGACCTTCGAGGGCGTCGAGACGTACCGGGCCGACTGACGGCCGCCTGCTTCGGTTGCTCGTCCGTCGGAACCGCTCGTCCATCGATGGTGGACAGTGCGTGTGAAGAAACGTTAGGAACCACTCCGTGAGAAATTACAGTATTAGGATTGTAAACCGAACGCCGTTTCGTCGGTTATACATAAAAGATAGATACATATAGAGCACCCGTGAGGCCGCGAACGGTGGCTTCCGCGGAACAGCACTCGTTCAGTATCGTTGGACACGCTTTCGGACCCGGCGAGCGTGGGCGACGGTCCGTCAGTCGAACGAGAACACCGGTTTACACGTCTCGGAGGCGAGGAACGCCTCGAACGCCGCCGTCGGTTCGTCGGCGTCGAACGACCGGTCGGCCATCGCGGTCGGGTCTATCGACCCGTTGTCCATCAGCCGTATCGCCTGCTCGAAGTTCCGCCAGCGGGACCCGTACGACGTCTCGACCCGGATCTCGCCGCGCACGACCGGCGTCACGTACATCTCGCTGGGTTCCCCGGGGAGGCCGACGACGACCACTTCGCCGCCCTTCCGGACGTGCTCGACGGCCTCCTCCAGGCCGGTGTGGTGGCCGGTCGTGTCGAAGACGACGTCGAACCCGCGGCCGTCGGTGAACGCGTCCATCCGGTCCCCGGCACCCTCCGCGGCAGCGTTGACGGTCGGGAGCCCCAGGTCCTCGACGAGCGGGAGCCGGTACGCCGTGTCCCGCCCGACGCCCGAGACCAGCACGTTCGCGCCCAGCGAGTCCGCGACCATCGCCACGAGCACGCCGATCGGTCCCGGCCCCTCGACGAGGACGTCGTCGCCGGGCGTGACGGAGGACTGCGTGAGCACCGCCCGCGTCGCGACGCTCGTCGGCTCCGTGAGCGCCGCCGCCCGCAGGGGGACGGAGTCGGGCACCCGGTGGACGAACTCCTCGTCGACCGTCGTGTACTCCGCGTACGCCCCGTCCCGGTGCATCCCGGTGATCGAGAAGTCGGCGCACACGTTCGGCTGCCCGTTCCGGCACTGGAAGCAGTCGCCGCAGTCGTGGACCGGTTCCTCGACCACGTGGTCGCCGACCGAGAACCGGGAGACGCCGTCGCCAACCGCGGCGACCGTCCCGGCGTACTCGTGGCCCATGATCCGGGGGATGGCGATCCACTCGTACCCGCCCTCGTAGCCGTAGGCGTGGGCGTCGCTCCCGCAGAGGCCGGCACTGTGGACGTCGATGAGCACCTCGGTTTCGCCCGGCTCCGGCGTCTCGCGTCGCTGTACCTCGACCTCCTTCGGTCCCGTCTGTACGATCGCCTTCATGGTCACTGGTCTCGTCCGTCCCCCGGTTCGGGACCCGGTGCCATGAAGCTACTGCCGGCCGCCGCGGGCGCGACCACCGGGGCATCAGAATGTTTTTCACGGTTGGGAGTGACACCGCACGTATGCGAAAAGTCCGATTCGAAGACCCCGCGGGGAGCGTTCGCAACGGCACCTGGACCGACGACGGGATCGAGTTCGGCGGGCGGACGTACGACCCGGAGGAGGTCGACGTGTTGCCCCCGACCGAGCCGAGCAAGATCGTCTGTGTCGGCCTCAACTACGCCGACCACGCCGAGGAGGAGGGCATGGAACTGCCCGACCGGCCGCTGCTGTTCCTGAAGCCGCCGAACACGGTGTCCGGCCACGGGGACACGATCCCGCTCCCAGAGGGCAAGGAGACCGTCGAGTGGGAGGCCGAACTGGGCGTCGTGATCGGCGAGCAGTGCCGGAACGTCCCCGAGAGCGAGGCGATGGACGTCGTCGAGGGGTTCACCTGCCTCAACGACGTGTCGAACCGCGACGACCAGCGCGTCGAGCAGAACTGGGTCCGCGGGAAGGCGTTCGACAACGCCGCCCCGGTCGGCCCGGTCGTGGCGACGCCCGACGAGGTGCCCGACGACGCCGGCATCGAACTGCGCGTCAACGGCGAGGTCCAGCAGGACTCCGGGCGCGACCAGTTCATCTTCGGCGTCGAGGAACTGATCGCCGAGATCACGACGTACATGACCCTGGAAGCGGGCGACGTGATCTCCACCGGGACGCCGGCGGGCGTCGGCCCGCTCTCCGACGGCGACGTCGTCGAGGTCGAGGTCGAGGGCGTCGGCACCCTCGAAAACGAGTTCGTCCGCCGATGACGTATCGCGCGGGCATCATCGGCACCGGCGGGATCGCCGGCATGGGCATCCTCGGCATGCACGACGAGGAGGCCATCGGGAAGGAGAAGATCCGCGCCAGCCACGCCGGCGGCTACGACGAGGCCGAGGGCGTCGAACTCGTCGCCGTCGCCGACGTCGACGAGGAGAAACTCGACACGTTCGGCGAGGCCTGGGACATCCCGCCCGAAGGCCGGTACGTCGGCCACGAGGCGATGCTGGAGGCGGAGGACCTGGATGTCGTCTCGGTGTGTACGCCGTCGTTCCTGCACCGCGACCACGTGGTCGACACGGTGCGGGCCGCGGCCGACCCGGACGTGGTCTGGTGCGAGAAGCCGATCGCCTCCTCGGTGACCGACGCCGAGGAGATGATCGACGCCTGTGACGACGCCGACGCGGAACTGCTGGTGAACCACTCGTTCCGCTTTACCGACAAGCTCCGCCGGCTCCACGACCTGATGCAGGAGGAGGACCTGCTGGGCGAGGTCCACTCGGTGTCGAGCCAGTTCCGGATGGAACTGCTCCGGAACTCGACGCATCTGCTCGACACGCTCGTCTACCTGCTGGACGCCCGCGCGGACCGGGTGTCCGGCTACATCTCCGGGGAGAACGAGGCGGTCGACTCGCTCGACGCCGACCGGGACGTCGACGACGCCGCCGGCGGCGGCTACGCCCTCATGGACGACGGGACGTTCGCGACGATAGACTGTACCATCCCGCGGGACGACTCGTCGATGACGCTCTCGTTCGTCGGGAGCGAGGGGAAACTGTACATGAACAACGACGACGGCGAGTGGCGCTACTGGTCGCTGGAGGACGGCGAGCACGTCGAGGAGCCGCTGCCCGGCATCGAGGGCGCGTGGACCTGGGACGACGACTACGAGTCGGCGTTCGCCAACGCGGCCGACCACGTCGTCGAACTCCTCGACGGCGATGCGACGAACCGCTCGCCCGGACGGGAGGCCGCCCGATCGCTGGAGATCATCGCCGGGTTCTACATCTCCCACTACACGGGCGGCGACGTGTCGGTCCCGCTGGACCGGCCGCTCCGCGACGTGACGATCACCTCCTGGTAGGTCGGGGAAATCCGCAGTCCTGCGGTCTTCGGGGAAGTGATTTCGCTGTTCTCGCTCGGTCTCGACTGTCGCCGATGAGCCTCAACCGCCTCGAAACGGTGTCTGACCGAGCGCCGCCCGCGACCGTCGCTACTCCGTCGTGATACGGCCCTCGACCTCGGGCGAGATGGTCCCCTCGGCCTCGACCGAGTTCGCGACGATGACCGACAGCAGTTCACCCTCGTTGGCGTCGATGATCCGGGTCGCGTCCTGCAGCATGGTGTACCCGTCGCCGCCCGTCGCGGTGAAGTTGTTCGTCGCCATGGTGTAGGTCGCCTCGGGGTCGAGCGCTTCGCCGCCGACCTGCGCCTCGACGATGCGGTCGCCCTGGTCCGCCTCGGGGTCGTACGTGTAGCTCATCCCGCTGATCTGGAGGAACCCGCCGCCGCTCATCGAGCCCAGTTCGAGGACCTCCAGCAGCGTCTCGCCCGACACCTCGACGGTGACGAGGTTGTTCCCGAACGGGAGGAGGCTGTACACCAGCCGCTTCGTGACGTCGCCCTCGGGGTACCGCGTGTCGGTCCGGATGCCGCCGCCGTTCTGGATCGCGACGTCCGTGTCGCCGCGGGCGCGGAGCGCGTCGGTGATGTAGTTCCCGATGTTGGCCTCCTCCTCGCGGACGACCGACTCCCGCGCGTCGAGCGGGACGGTCGTCTCCCCGATCACGGTGTCCAACTGCTCGCTGAGCTGTTCCTCGTACCCCTGTGCGACCTCCTGGACCTCCGGGTGCGGTTCGACGTCGCCGCTCTCGACCGCTGAGGCGGTCTCGTGTGCCGTCAGGCTGTGGTCGGTCCGCTCGCCGTCCTCGACGGTGAGGGTGAGTTCGCCGACGTACTCGTACTCGTCGCCGACGAACGAAAGCACCGTGTCGTTGACGACCTCGGCCTCCTCGGAGAACGTCGCTGCGTGGTCGCCGACGATGGCGTCGATCCCGTCGACGTTCTCCGCCAGTTCCCGCGCGTTCTCGGCGGCCACGTGGGACATGACGACGACGAGGTCGGCCCCGTCGTCCTGCATGTCGCTCACCGTCTCCGACACCGGGTCGTCGAGGCCCGGAACCTCGGTGGTCTCGCCCATCGACGTGATCGTCGGGGCCGCGACGTTGATGATCCCCGTGAGCCCGACGGTCACGCCGCCGAGTTCGACGAGTTCGTACCGGCTCGCGCCCTGCTCCGCGCCGAACACATCGCCCGCCTCCGTGTCCCGGACGTTCGCGCTGACCCACTGGAACTCGCTGTCCGCGATGCGGTCGCGCGTGACGTCAGGCCCCATGTCGAAGTCGTGGTTCCCGAACGTGTCGAACGCCAGGCCGCCCGCGTTGAACGCGTCGGTGATGTGCTTCCCGTCGAACTGGGCCGACAGGACGGACGAGGCCAGGTCGTCGCCGCTTCCAACTTTGATGGAGTTTTCCGCGCCGTCGGCGATCTGATTCATGAGCTGGAAGTACGTCGCCACGTTGACCTGGCCCTCCAGGTCGCCGTAGCTCCCGTGGACGTGCGTGTCGTGAACGATGGTCACCTCGCCGGAGACGGAGGGCTCCGACGTCGTCTCCTCCTCGGTCATCTCCGTCTCGGTGGAGTCGTCGGTGTCGTCGCCGCTCGGCTCAGTCGTCTCCTCTTCGTCGCCGTCCGACGAGTTACAGCCCGCGACCCCGGCGACGCCCACCGCCGCGGTGGTCGCGATGAACTTCCGCCGGTCGATACTGGGCGACCTCCCGGAGTCGTCGACGTCCTCGGTCCGCCCGTTTTCGTCGTTCGCACCACTATCTGACATGCGAAAACCTATTCGAACATAGGTAATAAAGTCTCGCCTGCAATTCCCGGAAGAACGTTTAAAAATATGTGCGAACGATCGGAATACGTCCCGATGCCGGATTCGCTTCAGGTGCTCAGTTCGATGTTTAAAACACGATTCCTACGGGAGGGAGACGACTCGAGGACGGTCGATCGGCCGGACGCCAGCGGCCAGCGACCGCCGCTCTGCTTAAAAGTAAACTCCCAAGAGTTTATTCCGTCGGCGGGGAAGCCCCCGAACCTGCACTCGAACGGCGACCGGGAACTTATCCCGGATCCGACCGTAAGAGGGCACGAATGACGAACGGCAACGGGGACCTGACCCGGCGGGAGGCGATCCGGATCGCCGTCGCCGTCGGCGGGTCGGCGGGGCTCTCCGCGTGTCTCGGCCTCGAAGACCGGTCCGAAGGCCCGACCGAGGCCGACCGAACCACCGGCCGGCCGACGGACGCCGAACCGGACCCCGAGCCGCCGGCCCGACAGCACGCCTGGCACGAGTTCTCGCCGACCGACGAGCACGGCAACCCGGTGCTGGCCCGCCACCACGTGTTGCTGCTGGCCGACTACGCGGGCGACGGGCCGGTCGACGACGCCGACCGGACGCGGGCGGCGGACGCGTTCCGCGAACTGGAGCGGGCGTACGGCTGGGGGTCGGACGGACTCCTGTTCACCGTCGGCTACTCCCCGGCGTACTTCGACCGGTACGACGCGTCGCTGCACGAGTCGGTGGACCTGCCGCCGCCGGAGGCGCTGGCACCGTTCGAGGACCCGGCGCTCGACACGCCGGACGTCCTCATCCACCTGGCGAGCGATCAGGGTTCGACTGTGATCGAGGCCGAGCAGGCGCTGTTCGGCGAGTCCGTGACGGCGAACGGGACCGAGATGGGCGAAACCGTCGACGGACTGCTCGAACGGGTCGACCGGCGGACGGGGTTCATCGGTGCGGGACTGCCGGCGGCACACGACGACGCCGACGGCGTCCCCGAGGGCGCGGTCCCGGAGGACGCGCCGCTGTTCATGGGGTTCAAATCCGGCTTCGCGAAGAACCAGGCGACGGAGGACGCCGTCACGATATCCGACGGCCCGTTCGCCGGCGGGACGACCCAGCACCTCTCGCTGATTCGCACCGAACTGGACCAGTGGTACACCCAGGACTCCCGGGAGCAACGCGTCGCGAAGATGTTCTCCCCGACGCACGCGGCGGAGGACCTGGTGGAGGGCGTCGGCGAGAACCTCGGCGACTCGTCGCTGGTCGAGGAGACCGGCATCGCCGACCGGGTCGAGGACGACGCGTTCGAGCAGGGTGTCGTCGGGCACACGCAGAAGACGGCGCGGGCCCGGGACGGGGACGGCAACCCGCGGATCCTCCGCCGGGACTTCGCGACGGTCGACGGCGGGCGGACCGGCGTCCACTTCCTCAGCCTCCAGGCGTCCATCGCGGACTTCGTGGAGACGCGGGAGGCGATGAACGGCGAGGACGTCGCGAACGTCGGGGGCGTCGGCACGAGGAACAACAACGGGATCCTGCAGTACATCACGACGACGCGCCGGGGCAACTACCTGGTTCCGCCCCGCGCGAAGCGGGCGTTCCCCGAACCCCGGTGACCACCGCGTAGAACGATCCCGCGTGCGGCGTCCGTCGGCCGGCGGCGGAGTATCGCGCTCCCAACAGTTTATGGTCGCCAGCGCCTAGTACCGACCCACACGAATGCGCAAGGAGTCCACGCGCCGGTCGTTTCTCGCCGCGGGCGGGGTCGCGCTCGCGACGGCCATCGCCGGCTGTGCGTCGGAGGACGACGCCGACCCCGGGACGAACCGGACGACCGAACCCACGTCGTCGACGGCGACGAGCACCCGCACGACGACGGAGACGACCGAGGAGGCGCCGGGGCGTGACCTCCCGAACGTCGCGCGGGACGACCGGGTCGTGTACGTGCCGGCCCACCGGGACGGGATGCGGATGGCCGGCACGGCCGACGCCGGGCCGTACAGGGTGATGATGTCCTACACCCTGCTCCACGACTTCTGGGTGTTGACGGGCCAGGAGGTGAGCTACGTCCGCATCGAGAACGGCCGGGGGATGCATCTCATGGCGAGCGTCTGGGACCCGGAGTACGGGCAGGTGATCCCGCTCGGGAGCCCGCCGGTCGAGGTCCGGGACGCCGCGAGCGGCGACGTCGTGACCGAGAAGTCGCTGTGGCCGATGCTGTCCCAGCAGATGGGGCCGCACTTCGGCGACAACGTCGCGTTCCCGGGCGAGGGCGAGTACGCGGTGCGGCTCACGCTGGACCCCGTCTCGGCGCGCCAGTTGGGCGACTACAGCGGGCGGTTCACCGAGTCCGTCACCGCCGAGTTCGATCTGCCGTTCCGGTACGACATCATGAACAACATCCGCGAGCAGTTCCTGGAGGAGTCCGGACAGCAGGGCGCGCTCGAACCGATGGAGACGATGGGGCGGCCGACCGGAGCGCTGCCCGAACCGGCGGCGCTGCCGGGCCGCCACGGCGGCGTCGTCAGGAGCGGCGACGCGACGTTCGCGGTGCAGGTGCTCGAACCGTCGCCGGCCGGGGTCGACAGTGCCGCCCCGTATCTGGCGGTGTCGGCCCGGACGCCGTACAACCGGTATCCGCTGCCGTTCATGGGCCTCCGCGCGACGGTCACCGACGGGAGCGAGACGCGGTTCCGCGACACCCTCCCCGCCGGCATCCACCCGGAACTGGGCTACCACTACGGCGCGGCGGTTCCCGACATCGCGATGGGCGACGACGTCACCCTGGAGGTCGGCGCGCCGCCGCAGGTCGCCCGGCACCGCGGCTACCAGACGGCGTTCATGGAGTTCGAGGCGATGACGCTCACGCTCGGCGACGGGAAGTGAACCCCTGCTCGGCTCACCTCCCCCTCGCCGGGGACCACGCCTCTGGTGGCAAATACGCCGAAACGACCGCACAAGAGGGCAGTTAGCGGCGGATCGTGAAGCGGGCCGCCGGCCGGGCCTCAGAACAGCCCGGGAACCAGAACGTACGTCAGTAGCATCCCGAACAGCCCGGCGAACACCGCGTAAACCGCCATCGGGACGACAGCCTTTCGCAGCAGGTCGCCCTCGTTTCCGGTGATCCCGACGACGCCGCAGATGGCGGCGACGTTGAGCACGGACACCATGTTCCCGAGGCCGCCGCCGACGTTCTGGAGGCTCACGACGACCACCCGGGAGAGCCCGACCGTCTCGGCGGCGTTGTACTGCAGGACGCTGAAGAGGATGTTCGAGGACGTGTTGCTCCCGGTCATGAACGAGCCGATGGCGCCGATCCACGGGGAGGCGAGGGGCAGTAGCCCGCCGGCGCCCCTCGCGAGCGCCCGGCTGAGCGCTTCCATCATCCCGAGGAGGTCCGCGGTGTTCGTCTGCGACTGGATCATTATCTGCGTCATCGACACGGCGATGACGAGCGTGAGTGCGGCCGGAGCGACCTGCTGGATCGAGCGCCGCCACGCCGCGCCCATCTCCGACGTGTCCATCCGGTGGAGGAAGCCGGTGAGGATGGCGATGGGGATGAACGGCATCGTCCCCGGGAGGTAGAGGTACTGGAGGGTGTAGCCGAGTTCGGTGCCGAGGATCGAGTCGAGGCTGACCGAGAAGCTCTGGATCCAGTCGAGGACGGCGACGCCCGCGACGGTGAGGTCCGGCCACCGCGTGACGAGCAGGGCGAGCGCGACGAGCAGGTACGGCGTCCACGCCATGAGGACGGACATCTCCTTCTGGGGCTCATCGCGGGACACCTCGTCGGGGTCGAGGCCGCCGAGCCACGTGTCGCTCCACGTCGACTCGTCGGGGAAGTCCCACTCGCGCTCGGGGACGAGCACGTCGTTGTTCGCGAGCAGGAGGCCGACCGCGAGCACGACGAACCCGGCGGCGATGTCGGGGAGCGCGGGCCCGACGAACCACGCGATCACAAGCTGGGTGCCGCCCGTCACCGCGCCGAGGAGGAGCGCGAACGGCGCGATGGGGAGCGTGCTACGGACGGCGCCCCCGACGCTACGGTCGCCGTCCCCGAACCAGTAGGTCATGAAGAACACGCCGAGCAGCCCCCAGAAGACGTACGTGAGCCCCGTGACGATGCCGGACCACGCGGAGACCATCGAGAGGAACTCGCCGACGGACATCGACCCGGAAAGCGCGGGTTCGATGACGGCGCCCGTGCCGCCGATGACCGGCGTCCCGGCCGCGCCGAACGGCGGGTTCGGCGCGTTGAAGTAGAGCCCGAACACCGCGGCGGCCAGCGGCGGGAACCCGAGGCCGATGAACAGCGGGGCGGCGAGCGCGCCCGGGGTACCGAAGCCCGCCGCGCCCTCGATGATGGTCATGAAGCCGAGACCGATAAGGAGCACCTGAATCCGCCGGTCCTCCTCGATCTGGCCGAAGTACCACCTGATGGTGGCGATGGCGCCGCTCCCTTCCAAGTAGTTCATCAGGAGGATGGCGCCGAAGACGATGAGGATGATGTCGACGGCCTGCAACGCGCCGTAGACGGCCGATGCCACCAGCCAGTCGGGCTCCATGCTCCAGTACGTGAGTCCGATAGCGGTCGCGAGCAGCCAGCCGACGCCCATCGCGCGGGCCGCCGACCACCGTAGTCCGGCGAGCAACACGAACGCGACGCCGATCGGAACGATACCGACGAACGCAAGTGTAAGTACATCGGCCATATTTCGGCTATGTCTCGACCTGGGTCAACCAGGCATATGTAACTTACTTTTTGGTTGAAATGAACCGTCAAATACCATCCGGGGCGGGGAGCGGTGTCAGTCGGTTCGGGCGGTAATTTTTGGCCCGGAGCAGTAGAGGAAAACACCCATTAGGCCGTGCGGTCAACGTCCACTAAATGTCAACCGAACCACTCGCGTCGTTCGAGTCGTCGCTCGACGAGGTCGGCGTGGAACTCGTTCGGACGACGGCGGACCGGTTCGAATCGGCGCTCGCCCCGCTCGTCAGCACCCCCGCGGTCGGCGCGTCGCTGCCCTTCGAGGACGTCTCGCTGCCGGACGCCGTCGAGACGGACCCCACGGTCGCGGAACTCGACGCAGCGGACACCGGCGTCACCGCCGCCGGCTACGGCATCGCGGACTACGGCTCCGTCGTAATCCAGGGCGGGGCCGACGGCGAGGAGCCGGTGAGCCTCTACGCCGACGAACACGTCGCGGTCGTCGCCGCAAGCGACGTCCTGCCGGACATGGACGCGGCGTTCGACCGACTCGCCGAGGACATCCGTGGCGGGACCGGACAGGCCATCATCGCGACCGGGCCGAGCGCGACGGCGGACATGGGTGCGCTCGTCAAGGGAGCCCACGGTCCGATGGACGTGACCGTCGTACTCGTGGAGGACAGATGAGCGTCGACGACCGCCGGCGGAAGGCCGAACGGATCCGTCACCTCCTCGACACCGAGGGCGACAGCGTTCAGGGGAACACGCAGGTCTTCAACGAGGGCCGGTACGAGTCCACCGCTGACCTGGAGGACTACGAGGCCCTCAAGGACGAGGCCCGCGCGATCAAGGAGGACGCCATCGAACGGCTCCCCGAACTCGTCGACCGGGTCACCGAGGCCGTCGAGGCCAACGGCGGCACCGTGTACGTCGCGGACGACGCCGCCGACGCGAACCGGTACGTCACGGAGGTTGTCGACGGCCGCGACGTCGTGAAATCGAAGTCGATGACCAGCGAGGAGATCGAGGTCAACGGGGCCCTCGAAGCCAGCGGCGCGGACGTCTGGGAGACGGACCTCGCCGAGTTCGTCCTGCAGGTCGCCGACGAGGCCCCCTCACACATCGTCGCCCCGGCCATCCACAAGTCCCGCGAGGAGATCGCTTCACTGTTCAACGAGGTGTTCGATCCCGACGAGCCCCTCGAAACCGCCGAGGAGCTGACGCGGTTCGCCCGCGAGCATCTCGGCGAGCGGATCCTGGACGCCGAGGTCGGCATGACGGGGGCGAACTTCGTCACGGCGGACACCGGCACGCTCGCGCTGGTCACCAGCGAGGGCAACGCCCGCAAGTGCGTGCAGGCGACGGACACCCACGTCGCGGTCGCGGGCGTCGAAAAGCTGGTCCCGAGCGTCGAGGACCTCCAGCCGTTCGTCGAACTCATCGGCCGGTCGGGGACCGGACAGGACATCACCTCCTACGTCTCGCTTTTCACGCCGCCCGGCGACTCGCCGACCTTCGGCGGGGACGGCGACCTCGGCTCCGGCGACGACCGCGAGTTCCACCTCGTGCTCATCGACAACGGCCGGATGGAGATGCGGGAGGACGACGACCTCCGGGAGACGCTGTACTGCATCCGGTGTTCGGCGTGCGCGAACTCGTGTGCGAACTTCCAGCACGTCGGCGGCCACGCCTTCGGCGGCGAGACGTACTCCGGCGGCATCGCCACCGGCTGGGAGGCCGGGGTCCACGGCGAGGACAGCGCCGCGGAGTTCAACGACCTCTGTACGGGGTGCAGTCGGTGCGTGAACCAGTGTCCGGTCAAGATCGACATCCCGTGGATCAACACGGTCGTCCGCGACCGCATCAACCGCGGGAAAAACGGGAACCTCGACTTCCTTGTGGAGGGGCTCACCCCCGACGAGGAACCGGGCGGCCTCGACCTGCAGAAACGCCTGTTCGGGAACTTCGATACGCTCGCGAAGCTCGGGTCGGCGTTCGCGCCGCTCTCGAACTGGGTGGCGCGCTCGTCGGTCGGTCGCACGGTCATGGAGCGAACCGTCGGCGTCGACAGCCGCCGCGAGCTTCCGTCGTTCGAGCGGGAGTCACTCGTCGAGTGGTTCGAGGACCGCGGGCCGCGGGTAAGCCCCGACGAGGCACGCCGTCAGGTCGCGCTGTATCCCGACGCGTACACGAACTACGTGCGCACCGAGCGCGGGAAGGCCGCGGTCCGCGTCCTCGAAGCGCTCGACGTCCGGGTCGACGTGCCGGCCGCCGGCGAGAGCGGCCGCGCACCGTTCTCACAGGGGATGGTGGCAACCGCCCGGTCCAACGCCGAATCCGTCTACGACGCGCTCGCACCCGCCGTCGCGGCGGGCCACGACATCGTCGTCATCGAACCCTCGGATCTGGCGATGTTCCGCCGGGAGTACGAACGGCTCCTCCCCGAGGACGACTACGTCGCGCTACGGGACCACAGCTACGAACTCATGGAGTACGTCTACGGCCTGCTGGAGAACGGCGCGGACGCCGACGCGCTCCCGGACGGCGACGGCCAGGGGGTCGCCTACCACAGTCACTGCCAGCAGCGCACGCTCGGCCTCGAACCCCAGACGGTGGCGGTGCTCGAAGCCCGCGGGTTCGACGTGACGACCTCTGACGTGGAGTGTTGCGGCATGGCCGGCAGCTTCGGCTACAAGTCCGAGTACTACGAGCTCAGCGTGGACGTCGGCGAGTCCCTCGCCGACCAGTTCACGACCGACGAAACCGCGGACCGGACCGTCGTCGCCAGCGGCACGTCGTGTCTCGAACAGCTCGACGCACTGCTCTCGCGTCGGCCCGCACACCCGGTTCGGCTGCTCGACACGCGGTAGCCGGGGTCGGTGCTCACGCGCGGCCGGCCGGGGCGGGGCGGGGCGATGCCGTCGGCCCGACCCGTCGCCCCCTATGCCGACGCCGGCCGCTGGTCCTCGGGGACGACGCCGTCGTCCGTCCAGCCGCGGTGCTCGTAGTATTCGTCGAGCGCGGCCTCTAGCCCCTCTATCTCGTAGGGGAGCGCGTCCTCGCCGCGGTCGTAGCCGCGCTCGTTGTTGAACGCGCGTTCGAGGTCGACGATCCGCCCGCCGACGGCCAGCAGGTCCTCGTAGTCCGCGCCGAACAGCATCTCGTAGCGCTCGGGCGTCATGAAGTCCCGCGAGAACTTGCAGACGACGCCGCTGTCGTTCAGCGCCATCTGGTTTTCCTTCTCGACCAGCGCGGGCGGCTTGCCCTCCAGCCCCGCCGGGTCCATCGCCTGGTCCTTGCCGACGAGGGGGTACTCGTAGGAGTAGAACACGGCGTACATGTGGTCGGCCCCGCGGTTCGCGACCGCGTAGCTCAGCCCCTGGCCGTTGAGCTTCCGGCCGTCGTGGGCGGGGAACTCCATCCCCTTGACCGTCCAGTCCTCGACGCCGAGGTCGTCGTGGACGCGGGCGACCCCCTCCGCGAGGTCGTCGCCGATGCCCTCGCGGTGGGCGATCTTCTCGACCGTCTCGTGGACCAGGTCGGCGTTGCCCCACTCGTCCTCGGCCGCGACGTACGCCGACACCACGTCGCCACAGGAGATGGTGTCGAGGCCGTACTCGTCACAGAGTTCGTTGGACTGCATCACGTCGACGATGTCGTCGACCATCGGGTTGCTGCCGAACGACATCACCGTCTCGAACTCCGGACCCTCGGTCTCGACCCCGCGCTCCTCGTCTTTCGTCGGGAGCTTGCAGGCGAACGCGCAGGCCGAGCAGGTCCCCTTCTTGTACTTCTTCTCCTCGACGCGGTCGCCGTTTATCTTGTCCGCGTCCTCGTAGGACTGGCGCTCGAAGTACTTCGTCGGGAGCGCGTCCATCGCGTTCGCGAGGTCGGTGACGCTGGTCGTCCCCTGCCGCTTCATGATGTGGTCGTCGGTCGCGGCCTCGCGGTGGATGTCCATCGCGGAGGACGGGATGTCGTACTCGTGTGCGGAGTCGCCGTCGAAGCTGACCGCCTTGACGTTTTTCGCGCCGAGGACCGCGCCGAGGCCGCCGCGGCCGAACGCGCGGTTCTCGCTGGTCATGATCGACGCGAATCGGACCCGGTTCTCGCCCGCCGGCCCGACGACGGCGAGGTTGTCGGTGCCGATGTCTCGGTCCGCGGTCAGCGCCTCGTTGGTCTCGCTGACGGTCGCGCCTGCCAGCTCCGGCACCTCCTCGAACTCGACGCCCTCGTCGGTGACGTGGACGGCGAGGAGTTCGTCGCTCTCGCCGGTGATCTCGACGGCCCCGTAGCCCGCATCGGCGAAGTTCCGCGACATGAACCCGCCGGCGTTCGAGGAGATCAGCCGGTCGGTCAGCGGCGAGATCCCCGTGCAGTTCATCCGCCCGGTGAAGCTCATCGTCGACGCCTGCATCGGTCCGGTCGAGAAGTAGAGGGCGTTCTCCGCCCCGAACGGGTCGGCGTTGAACGACAGCCGGTCGTAGGCGAGTTTCGTCCCGACGCCGCGACCGCCGACGAACGACTCCAGCACCCCGTCGATCGATTCCGTTTCGGTCTCCCGCCGACCGACGTCCACCGAGAGCAGCGGCCCTTTCGCGTGTAGCATTGTCACGATCGTTTACCGGCGGGGACCAAAGCGGTTACGGTACGTGTACTCGATTATCGTACACAGTATTTTCAAATCTTGTAGA
The DNA here is from genome assembly GCF_004785955.1 of Halostella litorea. Lineage (NCBI taxonomy): Archaea > Methanobacteriati > Methanobacteriota > Halobacteria > Halobacteriales > Natronoarchaeaceae > Halostella > Halostella litorea. The sequence goes on from NZ_SJER01000004.1 coordinate 120,761, forward strand.
GCTGTGCGAGCGACGGTGACCGCGGTCAGCGGCGCACACGCGGCGGCCGACGGCATCGACGCGACATCGCCGAACACTATACCGTTCCGCCGGGACGTCGAGGCATGCCGCTGCTTCAGTTCGACACGACCCTCTCGCCGTCGGACGAGGCGAAACGGGCGCTGGCGGATAGCGTGACCGACAGCTACACCGCCGAGATGGCGACTTCGGCCGGCCACGTCGCGGTGACGATCCGCGAGCGGGAACCGGCCGACATGCACCTCGGGCGGGCGGTCGATGGGCCGCTGCTCTTCCTCGACGCCCAGATACGGCGGGGGCGGTCGTTCGACCGCAAGCGCGCGTTCGCGCTCGACGTCTTCGCGTTCGTCGGGGAGCGGTTCGACGTGCCCGACGAGAACATGAAAGCCGTGTTCACCGAACACCCCGGCGAGTCGATGATGGGGGTCGACCGGGTCGGCGGCGAGTGGGACGGGGAGTGACCGGCGGACGGGCGACCGACCGCCCCGGCACGTGTCTCCGACTCCGGGAGAGTAAAGCGGCCGTCGGAGAAACGTCGGGGTAGCCGATGGGTCGGACGTACTGGCGTACGGTCTCGCTCGTGACGCTGTGGCAGGTCGCGGCGAGCGTCTGTTACTACACCGTGTTTGCCGCCACCCCGTTCTTCCGGGACGCCTTCGACCTCTCGCGGTTCACCGTCGGCTTCGTCGTGACCGCGCTCACGCTTGGCTACGCGGTCTGGCTGCTGCCCGTCGGCGCGCTGGTCGACCGGTTCGGTGAGTGGCGTACGCTCGTGGTCGGTCTCGTCGGCCTCTCGGCCGGTGCTCTGATGGTCGCCGGCGCACCCACGTACGCTCTCCTGCTCGCGGCGGCGTTTTTCCTCGGGTCGACGTACGCGACGGCCATCCCCGGGACGAACAAGGCCGTCTACGACAACATCCCCGCGGGACGACAGAACCTCGCGATGGGGATCAAGCAGGTGGGCGTCACGGCCGGCAGCGGGGTCAGTTCGCTGCTCGTGACCGGCCTCGCGGCCGTCCTGTTCTGGCAGGCCGGCTTCCTCGTCGCCGCCGGCCTCGGCCTCGTCGTCGCCGTCGTCTTCGCGCTCGCCTACCGCGGCGTCGGCGACGGCGGCGCCGCGGAGTACCCCGACTTCCGGGCCCTGGCCCGGAACCGGCCGTACCGTGTGCTCGTCGCCGCGGGCTTTTTCCTCGGCGCGGCGCTGTTCACGACGACGGGGTACACCGTCCTCTACGTCTCCGAGTCGGTCGGTACTTCGGTCGCGTTCGGCGGCGTCGTCCTCGCGCTCGTACAGCTATCAGGCAGCGTCGGCCGCCTCGTCGGCGGGTGGCTGAGCGACAACCTGCCGGGCGAGCCTCGGACCAGGATCGGCGCGGTCCTGGTCGTCCAGGCCGTCGCCGGCGCAGCGCTGTTCGCCGTCGTGGGGCGCGCGGGGAGCCCGTGGAGCGCCGCCGTCGCGTTCGCCGCGCTGGGCTTCTTCGTCCTCGGGAACACCGGAGTGTACTACTCCTACATGGCGACGCTGGTGACGGCGGAGGAGATGGGCGGCGCGACCGCCGGCGGCCAGCTAGCGCTGGTCGGCGGCTCCGTCGTCGCCCCGCCGGCCTTCGGTTACCTCGCGGACGCCGTCGGCTACCGGGCGTCGTGGTGGCTGCTCGGGGCCGGCACCGCCGTCGCCGCCGGGCTGCTCGTCTACGGGGTCAGGATCGAACCGCCGGTCGACGAGCCCGCGATGCAGGAGTGAGCCGAAACGCGTCGACCGGTCAGTAGCCGAGTTGCTCGCGGACCAGCACGACGGTCGTGCGGTCGTCCTCGAGTTCCTGCCGGAAGATGAGCTGCTTTGCGATCGCCGACTCCACGCCGTAGGCCTCCTTCGCCCGCTCGTTTTCGAGCGGGTACGCGACGGATTCGAGGCGGTCGAGCGCGTCGGAAAGCGTCGGCACGACCTTGTTCACGCCGCTGACGATGACGACGTTGCTCGCGGCGAACGGGTACGCGCCGATCCGGCTGCCCGAGCGGTCGGCCGCGACGAGTTCGCCCGTCCGAGCGATCGCGTTGATGCCGCCCAGGAAGTAGTCGGCCGTCTGGGACTCGCGACGGGCGGCCTGGCGCTTTGCGTCGTCGTCGATGGACCAGATCTCGTCGGCGAGGCTCTCCCACTCGTGGTCGCCCTCGCTCAGGTACTCGGCGAAGCCGATCTCCTCAAGGGTCGTCGAGTGGCCGTTCATCACCGACGCGCCGGACGGGATCTGCGACTGTACCGCCTCCAGGGCCTCCTCGGCCGAGTCGACGACGACGACGTCGAACCCGTTGTCCCGGAGGTTTTCGGCGGTCGCCTCGACCGTCTCGTCGTCGGGCAGTTCGTCGAGCGATTCGTCGATGTCGGTGTCGGCCGCGTAGTCGGATTTCTGCTGTGACATAGGTGATGTGTCGTACCCAAGTGTTGTCGCGGGACGGGCTTAAGCGCTCCCGGACATCGGTATCAGGTGGTTACACCGGTGTTACTTTGCCCCCGCATCGGCGCAACCACTTTTTTGTGTGACAACTACGATCGGGGCGACGTGAAGACAATATGTCACTAGCTGACGTGCAACGTCCGACGAATCGACGCGAGCGGTACCGGTTCATGACGACGGCAGCGAGCCGACCGTTCGCGGTCGGGGCCGTCGTCGTCCCCTTGATGCTTCCCGTCCTGGGCTATCTCTCGGGCGACATACGGCTCATGTTCACCGTCCACCTCTTCCTCGGCGCGTTCTGGTTCGGAACCGCGGTGCTCGGGGCGGTCGTGCTCGGCCCGGTAATGGGCAGTCTCTCCGAGGAGGCGAACGCGGAGTTCGCCGGGGGGTTCGTCCCGAAGATGAACCTGCTCATGGAACCGGTGTCGGTCGGCGCTATCGGGTCCGGGGTCGGCCTCGCGAGCATGATGCGGCTCTGGGCGAACCCGTCGCCGTCGCTGTGGGCGGCGCTCGCGCTCGCCGTCGCCTTGCTTGTCCTCGGATTCGGCCCTCTCCACGTGTTCACGGCCGGCATGTTCGACGAGATAGCGGCCGACGAGACCGACCACAAGCGACTCGCCTCGTTGAACAAGAAGTACGGAATGTTGAGCCTGGTGGAACTCGTCCTCATGGTCGCCATCGTCGCCACGATGTCCGGCCTCCGCTGGGGGTTCTGAACGGGCCGACGGGCCCGGCGATTTCCCTGCCGGGAGCGTTAGAGCGTTTGCTCTCACTGGTCGCCGAAGACGCCCCCACCGCCCCTGGCCGCCCCGGGTAATTGCCGAGGGAGGACACTATGAAAACATTCTCCCTCGGTGAAGTATTTAAGACCGGTCGGTCCGCAGTCACGGAGTGTGAGAGAACTCTCAGCCGACGAGATAGACGGAGTACTGACTCGGAACGGCGTCGGCGTGCTCGCGCTCATCGACGACGGACAGCCCTACGCCGTCCCGATGTCCTTTGGCTACGACGGGTCCGAGATGATGTTCCCGATGCAGTGGGGGACGGGATACGGCGGCCGAAAGGAGCAGTGCGTCGAGTCGAACTCGAACGTCTGTTTCACGGTTTACGAGCAGGACCCCGACGATCCGGGGGTCTGGCGCAGCGTCGTCATCACCGGCGAACTCCACGAGATAGACGAGGAGAAGACCCAGCAGGCCTACGCCAGTCTCGCGGCGAACGCCGAGTTCGCGCCGGAACTGGGCGTGTGGGGCGTCCCCTTCGACGAAGTCGAACTCCGCCTGTTCGGCCTCTCGCTCGGTGACTGCGTGGGCCGAGAGTTCCCGACTCAAACGTCCACGTAACCCGTCGACCACGGCGAATCCATCGCGCCGAGTGCCGCCGTCACGCCGAATCGTCCGCGCGCTTCCGGACCCCATATATTGCTGGTTCAGTACAATACACACATATCACCGGAATGGGGTTGGAGTGTATAGATATTCGAAATATGTACACAAATACTCCGTGTCGAATAGTAATACACATACTAAATCCCCTTAGTGCACATCTTTGCGCCAGTTCCAGATACATTCCTCGGTGTAATATTGCTATATTAGTTGCAGACTAGATCGAGTTCCAGATCTAAAGGATCACGGTGTCGAAATCGCCTATAACATGCGTAAATCGCCGTTATTTTCAGAATCAACCGTCTTTTCGAATACCCACCCTGCAATATAGTATTGCTTTATATTTACACAATTGGCTGACTTTCGAGCGTCGGCCTCGACTGTCAGACGGTTGGACCTTCAGCGTCGTTCCGACGACGGAAACTGCACCGCACCGAAAGCCGGTCCGCAGACGCGTCCGGCCGAACGCGGTGATTGTTAGGACCCCAATCTATTTGAGCCGAGTTTGTAATTCATACACATGGAGTCGAGAGACCGCCTAGCAGTAGACATCGGTGGAACGTTCGTCGACTCGATCAAGTTCGATCGGGACACGGGCGAGATCGACGTGGAGAAGGCGTCGACGACGCCCGACCGGCCACAGGACGGCGTGCTCAACGCCATCGACAAGGTCGACGCCGACCTGAGCGGGACCGAGGCGTTCGTCCACGGGACGACGCTGGGGCTCAACGCGTTCCTCGAACGGGAGGGCGCACGGACAGGCATCATCACGAACGAGGGCTTCCGCGACGTCTTCGAGATCGGTCGGACGAACGTCGAACGCGAGTCGATGTACGACATCCGCTACGAGAAACCGGAACTCATCGTCCCCCGCCGGCGGCGGATCGGCGTCCCCGGCCGGATCGACGCCGACGGCGAGGTGTCGGAACCGCTCGACGAGGCGGCCCTCCGGGAGGCCGCACGCGAACTGGTCGACGAGCACGACGTCGAATCCATCGCGGTCTGTTTCCTGCACTCGTACCGGAACGGCGAACACGAACGCGAGGCCGGGGAGATCATCAGGGACGAGGTGCCGGAAGTCAGCCTGTCGCTGTCGAGCGAGATCACCGGCGAGTACCGCGAGTACGAGCGCACCAGCACCGCGGTGCTCGACGCCTACATCAACCCGATCTTCGAGTCCTACGTCGACCGGCTGGACGGCGCGCTGCGCGACGACGGCTTCGACGGCTCCTTCTTCATCACGCGCTCGGGCGGGGGGACGCTGACCGCAGAGAACGCCACGACGGCACCGGTCCATACGATCCTCTCAGGGCCGGCCGGCGGCCTCATCGGCGCCTCGCAGGTCGGCTCCGTCACCGACCGCGACAACCTGATCGCGGTCGACATGGGCGGGACCAGCCTCGACACCTGCGTCATCGAGGACGGCGCGCCGGCGGTCGAGTACGACTCCACGCTCGGCCACATGCCGATGATGATCCCGGTGTACGACATCCGGACGATCGGCGCGGGCGGCGGGTCGATCGCCTGGCACGACGGCGAGTTCCTGAAGGTCGGCCCGAAGAGCGCAGGGGCCGACCCGGGGCCGATCTGCTACGGCAACGGCGGCACCGAGCCGACCGTGACCGACGCCGCCGTCGCGCTGGGGTACATGGACCCGTCCCAGTTCCTGGGCGGCGACATGGACCTCAACCAAACGGGCGCGGTCGACGGCATCCGCGAGAAGCTTGCCGACCCCCTCGACATGTCCGTCGACGAGGCGTCCCGCGGCGTCTTCGACGTCACGCTCGCTAACACCGTCGGCGCGATCCGCGAGATCACCGTCGAGAAGGGGCTTGACCCGCGGGACTTCACGATGGTCTCCTACGGCGGCGCGGGGCCGCTGTTCGTCCCGCTGCTGGCCCGCGAGATCGGTGCCAAGGAGGTGCTGATCCCGCACGCCCCGTCGGTGTTCTCCGCCTGGGGCATGCTGATGGCCGACGTCGTCTACGACATGGCCCAGACGTCGATCACCGTCCTCGACGAACTCGACTTCGCCGAGTTCGACGAGGAGTTCGCCGACCTCGAAACCGAGGGGGCCGAGAAGCTCGGCGAGGAAGGGTTCGGCTCCGACGAGCGCACCCTCGAACGCTTCGTGGAGATGCGCTATCTCGGTCAGGAACACACCGTCGAGGTAGACGCGAACGACATCGACGACCTCTCGGAGCTCGGCGAGCGCTTCGAGGAGCGCCACGAGACGCGGTACGGCCACACGATGGACGACCCGCCGGAAGTCGTCCACCTCCGCGTCCGCGCCATCGGCGAGAACGACAAGCCGGCGATCGAGCCCCGGGAGCCGGCCGACGACCCCGCGGTCGAACCGGTCGGCACGCGCGAGGCGTACTGCTTCGCGGAGCGAGAGACGATACCGTTCGACGTGTACGACCGCGAGCAGCTACGCCCCGGCCACGAACTCGACGGCCCGGCGATCATCCAGGAGCCGACGACGACCATCGTCTACCACTCCGACCAGACCGCGGAGATAGACGAGTACGGCCACATCCTCATCAGCGAGAAGGGATCAGAATGAGCAAAACCAGCACGCCCGGCACCGGGGACGCGGTCGACGGCGCGACGGTCGAGGTGATCCGCAACTACCTCACCTCGGCGGCGACCGAGATGCAACGCACCCTCATCCGGACGGCGTACAACACGATCATCTACGAGATCCTCGATTTCGGGATCTCGATGTACGACGCCGACCAGCGGCTGATCGCCGACTCGCCCGGCCTCTCGATGTTCCTCGGGGCGAACGACTACGGCCTCCGCCGGACCATCGAACATCTCGGGGAGGAGAACCTCGACCCGGGCGACGTGGTCCTCTGTAACTACCCCTACTGGAGTTCGACGCACACCCTCGACGTGCTCGTGTTCATGCCGGTGTTCCTCGACGAGGAACTCATCGGCTACACGGCGAGTCGCGCTCACTGGCTGGACCTGGGTGCGAAAGACGAGGGGTACGTCCTCGACTCGACGGACATGCACCAGGAGGGCGTCATCTTCCCCGGAACCAAGGTGTACAAGGGTGGCGAACCCGACGAGGAGATACTCGACATCATCCGGTTCAACTCCCGCATCCCCGACAAGGTACTGGGTGACCTCAACGCCCAGATCGCCGCGTTGCGGACCGGGGCGGACCGGATGCGCGGGCTCCACGAGAAGTACGGAACCGACACCGTCGAGAGCAGCATCGACTCGGTCATCGACCACGGCGAGGAGACGGCCCGCGAGGCCGTCGCTGACCTGCCAGACGGCACCTGGAGCGCGGTCGGCCACGCCGACGGGATCACCTCCGACAAGGACGACCTGATCCGCGTCGAGGCCGAGGTGACGATAGACGGCGAGGAGTTCACGGTCGACCTCTCGGGGTCCTCGGACCAGGTCGACGCGCCGCTGAACGTCCCGCTGGGGATGAGCCAGACGCTGGCGAAACTCGCGTTCAAGAGCATCACGACGCCGAAGGAGGACTCGAACGAGGGGCAGTACGAGCCGCTCACCCTGGAGGTGCCGAAGGGCAACCTGTTCAACCCCGAGTACCCCGCCCCGACGTTCACGCTCTGGACGGCGTTCCTGGCCGTCGACGTCATCTACGAGGCGCTGGCGAAGGCCGTCCCCGAGCGCGTCTCGGCGAGTTCGGGGGGCGACCTCTGTGACATCATGCTCTTCGGCGAGGACCCCGAGACGGGACGCCAGTTCGTCGAGGCGCTCAACGAGGGTGTCGGCTGGGGCGGCAACGACGCCCGCGACGGCCCGAACGCCCTGATGCACATCGCCGAGTCGATGGTGCGGAACATCCCGGTCGAGGTCTTCGAGAACAAGGCCCCCATCGAGTTCGACGAACTGTCCCTGCGGCAGGACTCGGGCGGCCCGGGGAAACACCGCGGCGGCCTCGGCATCCAGCGCGACTACCGCTTCACCCATCCGACCGGCGGCCTCTCGATCGTCCAGAAGACCCAGACGGAGGGCTGGGGGATGGACGGCGGCGAACCCGGCGCGAAGAACGTCGTCGTCCTCGACCTCGACGACGGCTGGGAGGACCGCGTGCAGGTCCTCGTGGACAACGACGAGCTCTACGACGCGGCCGACGACGACCTGAAGTACGCCGGCATGTTTCGGGGCTCGTTCGAACCGGGCGAGACCATCTCGAACCGCTCGGGCGGCGGGGGCGGCTACGGGACCCCGCTGGAGCGCGACCCCGAGGCGGTCCGCGAGGACGTCCTCGACGGCTACGTCTCGCCCGAGGGCGCCCGCGCGGACTACGGCGTCGTCGTCTCCGAGGACGGCGAGATAGACCGCGAGGCGACGGCCGCGCTCCGCGAGGACCGCCGGAGCTGATCCCGCCGACAGGGCACAGTCGGGGCCGGCCACGCGGGCGGCCCGGCCGCACCGACGACTGGACCGACCCGCTGTCGAGGCGAACCGCACGACGACCGACTCACCACCGACGCTCACACCGACACCAACGACACCCATTATGACGACCACGACATTCAAAGACCGACTGCACCGTTGCCAGAACGCGCTCGCGGAGGAGGACGTCGACGCGCTCGTCCTCTTTCCCAGCCCGAACCTCCTCTATCTCACCGGGTTCGACGAGGAGCCCGGCGAGCGCCACCTGCTGGCGTTCGTGACCCCCGACGACTTCGCCATCGTCGCCCCGCAGATGTACGCCGAGCAGATCATCGAGGAGACGTACATCGACGACGTCGACGCCTGGAGCGACGGCGACGACCCGATGGTCGCCGTCCGGACCGTCCTCGACCGCCTCGGCGTCGGCGGCGGGGAGGTCCTCCTCGACGACCGGATGTTCGCGCTCTTCAGCCTCGACGTCCAGAACGCGCTGCCGGACGCGTCGTTCGGGCTGGCGAGCGAGGTGCTCGACGACCTGCGCGTCCGCAAGGAGGAAGTCGAACTCGACGCGCTCCGCGAGGCCGCCCGGATATCCGACGAGGCCTCGGAGGCCGTCCGCGCGATGGGGGCCGAGGCGGTCGGGATGACCGAGGCGGAACTCGCCGAGGAGATCCGGGCCGAGGTCGACGCCCTCGGCGGCGAGGGCCTCCCGTTCGAACCCATCGTCGGGTCGGGACCGAAGGGCGCACAGCCCCACTACCGACACGGCGACCGGACGATCCGGGCGGGCGAGCCGGTCATCCTCGACTTCGGGACGCAGTTCGACGGCTATCCCGGCGACCAGACCCGAACCGTCGTCTTCGACGGCGATCCGCCCGAGGAGTTCGAGGAGATCCACGCCGTCGTCCACGACGCGCTCGACGCCGCGGTCGACGCGGTCGAACCCGGCGTCGCTGCCGAGGAGGTGGACGCCGCGGCGCGCTCCGTCATCGAGGACGCCGGCTACGGCGACCGGTTCCTCCACCGCACGGGCCACGGCATCGGGCTGGAGGTCCACGAGGAGCCCTACATCGTGGCGGGCAACGAGACCCCCCTCGAACCGGGGATGGTCCACAGCATCGAGCCGGGCATCTACCTCGAGGGGAAGTACGGCGCGCGCATCGAGGACATCGTCGTCGTCACGGAGGACGACTGCGAGCGCCTGAACCACAGCCCGCGCACCTGGGAGCCGCTGTAACGGCCCCGACCCGCCATGCAGACAGCCACGCTCGAACCACGCGCGAGCCATCACGTATCGACCCGGACAGCCACGACGCCGTCGACCACGCCGCCCCGGTCGCCGGCGGGCGCTCGCCGGCCGACAGCCGCGAGGGGGCGGTGACGATGGCGGGCGCAGACGAGGTGGACCCGGCGACGGTCGCCGTCATCCGCAACTACCTGAACTCGGCGGCGACGGAGATGCAGCGGACGCTGACGCGGACGGCGTACAACACGATCGTCTACGAGATATTCGACTTCGGGCTCTCGATGTACGACGCCGACCTCCGCCTGCTGGCGGACTCGCCGGGGATATCGCTGTTCCTCGGCGCGAACGACTTCAGCGTGCGCAAGGGCGTCGAGCACGTCGGGCGGGAGAACCTCGACCCCGGCGACGTCGTCGTCCTCAACTACCCCTACTGGAACTCCTCGCACACGCTCGACGTCTGCCTGTTCGCCCCCGTGTTCCGCGACGGGGAACTCATCGGCTACACGGCGAGTCGCGCCCACTGGCTGGACCTGGGCGCGAAAGACGAGGGGTACGTCCTCGACTCGACGGACATGCACCAGGAGGGAATCATCTTCCCAGGGACGAAGGTGTACAAGGGCGGCGAACCCGACGAGGAGATACACGACATCATTCGCTTCAACTCCCGCATCCCGGACAAGGTCATCGGCGACCTCAACGCCCAGATCGCCGCGCTTCGGACCGGGGCGGACCGCCTGTCCGAACTCCACGGGAAGTACGGCTCCGACACCGTCGACGCCGCCCTCGATCGGATCGTCGACCACGGCGAGCGACAGGCGCGGGCGGGGATCGCCGACCTGCCCGACGGCACCTGGAGCGCGGTCGACTACGTCGACAACGACGGCGTCTCCGACGACCCCGTCCGGATCGGCGTCGAGGTGACGGTCGACGGCGACGAGTTCACGGTCGACTTCTCGGACTCATCGGACGCGGTGGCGGGGCCGATCAACGTGCCGCTCGGGCGGACCGAGGCGGTCTGCAAGTTCTGTCTGAAGACGCTGACGACGCCCGAGGAGACGTCGAACGACGGCCACTACCGGCCGGTCGACGTCGTCGCGCCCGAGGGGAACCTGTTCAACGCCCAGTACCCCTCGCCGACGTACACGCTCTGGGCGTCGATCCTCGCGGTCGACGTCGTGTTCAAGGCGCTGGCGAAGGGGATGCCCGAGCGCATCCCGGCCAGCACCGGCGGCGACATCGCCAGCGTCATGCTCTACGGGACGGACCCGGAGACCGGCAACCGGTTCGTGGAGGCGAACAACGAGGGCGTCGGGTGGGGCGCGACGAATGAGCGCGACGGCCCGAACGCCCTGATGCACTACGTCCAGACGATGGTGCGGAACATCCCGGTCGAGGTCTTCGAGAACAAGGCCCCCGTGGAGTTCGACGAACTGTCCCTGCGCCAGGACTCGGGCGGGGCCGGCGAACACCGGGGCGGCCTCGGCATCCGCCGGGATTACCGCCTCACCCACCCGACGGACGTCCTGGCGATCATCAAGAAGACCCGGACCGAGGGCTGGGGGCTGGCGGGCGGCGACCCCGGCGCGAAGAACGTCGTCGTCCTCGACCTCGACGGGAGCGACCCCGACGCCCGCGACCGGGTCCAGGTGATCACCGACAACGGCGACGACTACCCCGACGACGGGAAGGAGTGGGTCGGCATGATGCGCGGCTCGTTCGAGCCGGGCGAGGTGGTGTCGAACCGTTCGGGCGGCGGGGGCGGGTACGGCGACCCGTACGACCGTGACCCCGAAGCTGTCCGCGAGGACGTCCTCGACGGCTACGTCTCCCCCGGGGCCGCCCGCGAGGAATACGGCGTCGTCGTCTCCGAGGACGGCGAGATAGACCGCGAGGCCACCGCGGAGCTACGCGCGGGGCGCTGACTCGGAACGCCATCCGGGCAGCGCCGCTCGACCCCGCAGAAACCTTGATTATCCCGCCGTGTGACTGACTGCACAGCGACGACCCGCACAGCCTCCGGTCGAGTGTCAGCACGGCGTGTCGACGGCGACCGTCGCCGGCGCGGCGACCCGCCTCGACCGCGGCACCGTTCGACCGCGCACCGACGGACCAGACGACACGACCATGACGGACATTCAGCTACACGACCTCGACGCGAACTGGAGCGAGAGCACCGACGACCCACTCACCCTGCACGAGAGCGACGACCCGACCGCCGAGACCGGGACGTTCGTCATCGAACCCGGCGAGCGCGTGCCCGCCGAGGGGACGACGAGCCACGCGGGCGACGAGGTCTCGGTCATCCTCTCGGGGGAACTGGAGGTGGTCACCGAGGAGTCCCGGACGGTCGGGGCGAACACGCTCTCGGTGATCCCGGCGGGGGTGGAACACTACTCGGTGAACCACGGCCCGGAGCCGGTGAGACTGGTCTACACGATCCTCGGGGAGCTATGAGCGGGGCGGGCGACGTCGACCCGGCGACCGTCGAGGTGATCCGCAACTACCTCACGTCGGCGGCGACGGAGATGCAGCGCACGCTCGTCCGGACGGCGTACAACACGATCGTCTACGAGATCCTCGATTTCGGGATCTCGCTGTACGACGCCGACCTGCGGCTGGTCGCGGACTCGCCGGGGCTGGCTATCTTCCTCGGGTCGAACGACGAGGGCATCGAGGCTGGCGTCGAGCACGTCGGGAAGGAGAACCTCAACCCCGGCGACGTGGTCCTCTGTAACTACCCCTACTGGAGTCAGGCCCACACGCTCGACGTCCTCATGTTCTCGCCCATCTTCGTCGACGACGAACTGGAGGGCTTTGCGGCCTGTCGCGCCCACTGGCTGGACCTGGGGGCGAAAGACGAGGGGTACGTCCTCGACTCGACCGATGTCTACCAGGAGGGCGTCGTCTTCCCCGGGACGAAGGTGTACAAGGGCGGCGAACCCGACGAGGAGATCCTCGACATCATCCGCTTCAACTCGCGGATCCCCGACAAGGTGCTGGGCGACCTCAACGCCCAGATCGCCGCGCTGCGGACCGGGACGCGCCGGCTGCAGGAGCTCCACGAGAAGTACGGGAGCGAAACCGTCGACGCGGCCATCGAGGGGCTGTTCGACCACGGTGCGAAGACGGCAAGGGAGGCGGTGGCGGACCTCCCCGACGGCACCTGGTCGGCGACGGGGTACGCCGACGGGATCGACGCGGGCGACGACCTCGTCGAGATCGTCGCGACCGTCACGGTCGACGGCGACGAGTTCACGATCGACCTGACCGACTCGGCGGACCAGCTCGACACGCCGTACAACGACACCGGCGGCGACGCGCTGGGGAAGCTCTGCTTCAAGACGGTGACGACGCCCCACGAGGACTCCAACTACGGCCTTTACGAGCCGCTGTCGGTCGAGACGCGGCCGGGGAGCATCTTCGAGCCGACCGAGCCCGCGCCGACGTTCGTCGGCTGGACGGGCATCCTCGCGGTCGACGTCGTCTACGAGGCGCTGGCGAAAGGGATGCCCGACCGCATCCCGGCGAGTTCCGGCGGGGACCTCTGTAGCATCATGCTGTACGGCGACGACCCCGACACCGGCCGGTCGTTCGTCGAGGCGAACAACGAGGGCGTCGGCTGGGGGGCGACCGACGAGCGGGACGGCCCCAACGCCCTGATGCACGTCACCGAGACGATGGTCCAGAACCTGCCGGTCGAGGTGCTCGAACAGAAGGCCCCGGTCGAGATAGACCGGCTGGCGCTGCGTCAGGACTCCGGCGGCCCCGGAAAGCGCCGCGGCGGCCTCGGCATCCGCCGGGACTACCGCTTTACCCATCCGGCCGGCGCGCTGTCTATCGTCCAGAAGACCCGGACCGAGGGCTGGGGGCTGGCGGGCGGCGAGCCCGGTGCGACGAACGTCGTCGCGCTGGCGACGGACGACGCCGCGGACCGCGTGCAGGTCCTCGTCGACAACGACGACCGATACGACGCGAGCGCGGACGACCTCGGGGGGCCGGACGCGTCGGTGGCCTACGCCGGCATGTTCCGCGGCTCCTTCGAGCCGGGGGAGATGGTGTCGAACCGCTCGGGCGGCGGCGGTGGCTACGGCGACCCGTACGACCGTGATCCCGAAGCTGTCCGCGAGGACATCCTCGACGGCTACGTCTCCGCCGAACAGGCGGCCGACCGCTACGGCGTCGTCGTCACCGACGACGGGGAACTCGACGAGGCGGCGACCGCCGCCCGGCGGTCGGGGGGCGACTGATGGTGACGCCGCCGCCCGACGACGCCCCGAGGCTCGTCCTCACGGTCGCGGGGGGCGAACGCGTCCCGGTGATCCTCCGAGAGGAGCGCGCGCCGCGGACGTGCGAGGCGGTCCGTCAGGTCCTGCCCGTCGAGGAGACGGCCGTCAACTCGCGGTGGTCCGGACGCGAGGTCAACGTCTCCCCCGACATCGACCCGACCGTGCCGCCGGAGAGGCGGGCCGCCCACGTCAGCGTCGGCGACGTCGTCTACTGGCGCGACTGGGCGCTCCCGTCCGACGACGCGCCCGAGGCCATCGGCGTCTACTACGGCCCGGAGACCGCACGCGGGCCGCAGGGGCCGCTGTCGGTCACGCCGTTCGGGCACGTCCCGCCGGCCCACTGGGGGACGCTGGAGGCGGTCGGCGAACGCATCTGGCGGGAGGGCGGCGAGGCGCTGACCCTCCGGTCCGACGGAACGTAGCGGCGCGGTGAAAAGCGGGTTTCGACGGGCGTTTCGCCGGGCCAACCGCGAGTTCGTTCCTTCTGTCGCCCCGCCTACGAGCGGCGGGCCTCGGTCGCGTCCCAGTCTATCTCGCCGTCGTCGGTGACGACGACGCCGTACTCCTCGCGAGCCACGTCCCGGGAGACGTAGCCGTCGACCACGTCCTCGCGGACGGCCCCGGGGTCGCGGTCCGTCGGGTCGCCGACCCCGCCGCCGCCGCCGGTGCGCACCGAGAGCGTCTCGCCGGGTTCGAAGTCGCCGCGCATCATCCCGGCGTACCGCTTGCCGTCGTCCGCGTCGTAGAGGTAGTCGTTGTCGACGAGGACCGAGATGCGCTCCTCGTCCGGGTCGTCGGCGTCGACGACGACGACGTTGCGGGCCCCGGGGCCGCCGCCCTCGTGACCCCAGCCAGGGGAGCGCGAGCGCTGCAGGATCGACAGCGCGCCGGTCGGTTCGGTGAACTCGTAGTCGCGGCGGGTGCCGAGGCCGCCGCGGTGGGTCCCCGTCCCGCCGGAGTCCTCGCGGAGTTCGAGGCGCTGGAGCCTGACGGGGGCCTTGTTCTCAAAGACCTCGACCGGGACGTTCCGCACCATCGTCTCGGAGATGTGCATCAGGGCGTTCTCGCCGTCCTGGGTCCGCGTCGCGCCCCAGCCGACGGCGTCGTTGTTCGCCTCGACGAACATCTCGCCGGTGTCGGGGTGCTCGCCGTAGATCTGAACGCCGACCGGTTCGCCGCCGGACGCGGCCGGCACGCGGTCGGGCATCGCCTTCGCCAGCGCCTTGTAGATGACGTCGATGCCGGTGATGGCCGTCCAGACGGTGAACGTGGGGGCGGGGTACTGGGCGTTGAAGACGTTCCCCTCGGGGGCGATGACCTCCAGCGGCCGGTACTGCCCGCCGTTGGAGTCCTCCTCGGGCGTGGTGACCGTCTTGAAGCAGAGCTTGCAGATCGTCTCGGTCATCCCGCGCGGGATGTTCAGCGGCTCCTCGACCTCGTCGGCCGACCCCGAGAGGTCGACCGTGAACTCGTCGCCGTCGATGGTGACGTCGGCCTGGACCCGGATGCCGTCGTCCGGGTCGCGGCCGACGCCGTCGGCGTAGTCGACGCCCGTCCAGGTGCCGTCCGGGAGGTCGGCGACGGCCTCGCGGGCCGTCTCCTCGCCGTGGTCGATCACGGTGTCTATCGCCTCCTCGACGGCCCCCTCGCCGTACTTCCCGTACAGTTCGCGCAGGCGCTTGTTGCCGGTCTGGAGCGACGAGACCTGCGCGTGGAGGTCGCCGACGACCTTGTCGGGGATGCGGGAGTTGAAGCGGATGATGTCGAGTATCTCCTCGTCGGGGTCGCCGCCCTTGTACACCTTCGTCCCGGGGAAGATGACGCCCTCCTGGTGCATGTCCGTCGAGTCGAGCACGTAGCCGGGGTCTTTCGCGCCCAGGTCCAGCCAGTGCGCGCGGCAGGTGGTGTACCCCACGATCTCGTCCTCGTAGAACACGGGGGACATCAGGCACATGTCGAGGACGTGCGTGCCGCTCCAGTACGGGTAGTTGAGCATGAGGACGTCGCCCGGGTCGAGGTTCTCCTTCCCGACGTAGTCGACCGCCTTCTCGATCGCGCCGTCGTTCGCGCCGAGGAACAGCGCCAGCCCCGGCGAGTCGGCGATGAGGTTGAGGTCGGCGTCGTACATCGAGATCCCGAAATCGAGGATCTCGTAGACGACGGTGTTGTACGCCGTCCGGACGAGGGTGCGTTGCATCTCGGCCGCCGCCGAGGTGAGGTAGTTGCGGATCACTTCGATCGTCGCTGCGTCGAGGTCCGACGACGCCTGTGTGGTGTCGGGTGTCATGGATAGTCGGTCAGCAGCCCACGTCGTCACGCCCGCGGCTGACGCGACGCGCCGGCTGGTGATCCTTGGCAGATACTCGCACTCGCGGATAATCAAATCACTGGTAGTGGCTACTCGTCGGGATACCTCGGGTCCGTACGGGTCGGCCAGTACGTAGAGCGTGAAGAATCGGTCGGCGGGGGCGGTGGATACCGGTCCCGCTCCGGTCGGTCAGTCGTCGACGCCGATGTCGGCCCGCATCCGCTCGCGCTCGGCCTCGTCGGCGTACTCGTCCACCTCCGCCGCCCGCTCGCCGGGGTAGAGCAGGCACTTGACCTGGTGGCCGTCCTCGCGCTCGGTGAGACACGGTTCGACGGCCGAGCAGGCGTCGAACGACTTGTGGCACCGCGGGTGGAACGAACAGCCCGACGGCGGGTCGATCGGGTCCGGCGGCTCCCCCGTCGCTTTCACCGACGTGGGTTTCATCGCGCGCTCCTCGCCCTCGACGACGGGGATCGCGGAGAGCAACTGTTCCGTGTAGGGGTTGAGCGGGTTCCGGAACAGTTGCCGGCTCGAACCGACCTCCATGAACTTCCCGAGGTACATCACGGCGATGCGGTCGGCGATGTTTTTCACCAGGCTCAGGTCGTGGCTGATGACCACGTACGTCAGGTCGAGCCGTTCCTGCAGGTCCTCCAGCAGCGAGATGACCTTCGCCTGCACGCTGACGTCGAGCGCGCTCGTCGGCTCGTCGAGGACGACAAGCTTCGGATTGAGGATGAGCGCGCGGGCGATGGCGACGCGCTGTTTCTGCCCGCCGGAGAGTTCCGTGGGGTAGCGGTGGATGAACTCGGCCGGCAGGTCGACCAGTTCCATCATCTCGACGACGCGCTCCCGGCGCTCGGCCTTGGTGCCGATGTCGTGGACGACCAGGGGGTCCGCGACGATGTTTTTGACGCGCCGCCGCGGGTTCAGCGAGGACGTCGGGTCCTGGTACACGACCTGCAGGTTGCGCCGGATCGGCCGCAGCTTCCGGTTGCTCAGCGAGGAGATGTCCGTCCCGTCGAAGACGATCTGTCCCTCGGTCGGCTTCTGCAGCCGGCTGATGACCTTGCCGAGCGTCGTCTTGCCACAGCCGCTCTCGCCGACGACCGCGAGCGTCTCGCCGGCCGCCACGTCGAAGCTGACGCCGTCGACGGCGCGGACGGGCTCGCTCGACCGGCTCAGGAGGCCGCCGCCGGTGTTGAAGTGCTTCTTGACGCCGGACACCGAGAGCAGGGGCGAGGACCCCTCCGCCCCCGACGCCGGCGTCGCGGCGTCGGTCCCGTCGGTGCTACTCATCGACATCACCTGGCTCGGCCGTCATCGGTTCGGATCCGGTCGCCGTCTCGGGGTCGGTGCTGTCGTCGGCTGGCGTGTCGGTCATCGTCGTGTAGTCGATCTCGTCGCGCGCGATCGCGGTGGCCTCGTCGAGGTCCATCCCCTGCTCGTAGAGGTGGCAGTGGACGTCGTGGCCGTCGATGTCGACCTCCGGGGGCACGTCCTTGTCACACGTGCCCTCGATGGCGGCGGGGCAGCGCGGGTGGAACCGGCACCCCTGGGGCGGTTGCGTGTAGTCGGGGATCGTCCCGGGGATGCCCGAGCGGTCGAAGTCGGTGAGCTTCGGGATGCTCTCGATCAGCCCCCTGGTGTAGGGGTGCAGCGGCGACTCGAACAGCTCCTCCGTCCGGCCGGACTCCACTATCGACCCGGCGTACATCACGTAGATGCGGTCCGCTATCTCGCGGGCGACGCCGAGGTTGTGCGTGATGTACAGCATCGAGAGTTCGCCGTCGAGGAGGCGGTCCTTGAACAGGTCGATGATCTGCTCCTGGACGGTGACGTCGAGCGCCGTCGTCGGCTCGTCGGCGACGAGGAACGACGGCTCGTTGAGCAGCGCCATCGCGATCATCACGCGCTGGCGCATGCCGCCGGACAGCTCCATCGGGTAGCGGTCGAGCACGCCCTCGGGATCCGGGATCTGCAGGCGTTCGAGGAGTTCGCGGCTGCGTTCGCGGATCTCCGCGTCCCCCTCGGCGTCCCGCCCGAGGTAGTTTCTGATGATGTCGAGCCAGGTCGCGTCGCGCTTGCCCTGATAGGTGAGGATGTCGGACATCATGTCGCCGATCGTAAAGACCGGGCTCAGATGCGTCATGGGGTCCTGGAATATCATGCTCATCTCCTCGGCCTGGAGCTCCTCGTGTTCGGCCGGATCCGAGAGCACCTCGGTGCCGCGGAAGCGGACCTCCCCCTCGACGATCTCGCCGGGCGGCCGGGGCAGGGTCCCCATTATCGTGTCGGCGGTGACGCTCTTGCCACAGCCGGTCTCGCCGACGAGCGCGACGGTTTCGCCCTCCTCTATCGTCAGGTCGACGCCGTTCAGGACTCGGTGGCGGCCCTCGTAGGTGTTGAAGTGGACCTGCAGGTCCGAGACGTCGACGATCGGTTCCGTCATCTACTCCACCTCCACGTCGAACATGTCACGTAGCCCGTCCCCGAGGAAGTTAAACCCGAGGACCGACAGGAAGATCGCCAGCCCCGGGAACGTCGAGTACCACCAGCTCGCCGGCAGGTAGATCCGGCCCTGGGCGGTCATCGTGCCCCACTCGGGGGTGGGGGGCTGTGCCCCCAGCCCCAGGAAGCCGAGCCCGGCGCCCACCAGGATGGCGTACCCCATGTCGAGGCTGAACTTCACGCTTATCGGGGCCAGGATGTTGGGGAGGATCTCACGGAAGAGGATGCGGGGGATCGACGCTCCGATGCCGCGTGCCGCCTCGATGTAGGTCTCCTCCTTGACCGACAGCACCTCCCCGTAGGTCAGTCTGGCGTACCACGGCCACCACACCGCCGCGATGGCGATCATGGCGTTCGTGAGCCCCGGTTCGAGCGCGACCACCACCGTCAGCGCCAGCACCAGCGGCGGGACCGCGAGGAAGACGTCGGAGGTCCGCATCGCGATCGTCGCGAACGGCCCCTCCAGATACCCCGCGGCGAGCCCGATCGGCACGCCGATCCCGATGGCGACGCCGGTGACGAACAGGCCCAACTGCAGTGAGAGCCGCGTGCCGAAGATGATCCGTGAGAGGATGTCGCGGCCGGCCTGGTCCGTGCCGAGCAGGTGGTCGGCCGACGGCCCCTCCAGCGAGCGGTCGAAGTTAGTGCTCGCGTCGTCGCCGTGGCCGGCGTGGCCGGGGTACGGCGCGAGCACGGGTGCGAAGATGGCGACGAAGACGAACATGAGGATGATCGACATCCCGACCAGCGACAGCGGGTTCTGCCGGAACCGGTAGGCGATCCGCCGGAGGTCCTCGCCGAGGCGGGCGGCCCTGTCCTGCCAGCCGGCGTCGGCGGCCTCGTCGGTGTCGACGCTCATTGGCCACCCCCGTTGACGCGCACCCGCGGGTCGAGGTAGCCGTAGAGCACGTCGACGACGAAGTTGACGAGCAGGTAGCCCGTGCCGATGACGAGCGTCACGCCGACGATCGCGTTGATGTCGTTACCGAGGATGGCGTCGACGCCGTACCGGGCGAGGCCGGGCCAGCCGAAGACGATCTCGACTAAGAACGCCCCGCCGATGAGGAAGCCGAAGTCGAGGCCGGCGATCGTCAGCGTCGACGTCGACGAGCGCTTGAGGACGTACTTGTAGACCAGCAGCTTCTCCGGGATACTGTGTGTCCTGAGCCCCTCGACGTACTCCTTGTTGTACTCCTCGATGAAGCTCGAACGCGTCATGCGCGTGATGTCAGCCATCGGCCCGAGCGAGAGGGTCAGCGCGGGCAGGAAGAGGTGGTGAAGCGCGCTCGCGAAGGCGGCGGGGTTGAGCGTCACCACCGAGTCGACGAGCAGCAGGCCGGTCACCTCCCTGTAGGGGATGTCCGCGATGCGACCGGTCGCCGGGAACAGGTCGAGCCAGAACGCGAAGACCAGTTGCAACAGGATCGCCGCCCAGAACTGCGGGAGCGAGACGCCGACGAACGAGAGCGTCCGGCTGGCGTTGTCCTGGAACTTGTCCTTGTTCCGGGCCGAGATGATCCCGAGCGGGACGCCGACGAGCATGGCGATCGCCATCGCGGCCACGACGAGTTCGAGCGTCGCGGGGAGGTAGTAGGCGATGTCCGCGGCGACGTCCCGGTTCGTCGTCAGCGAGACCCCCATGTCGCCCCGAAACAGCCCGCTGATGTAGTTGCCGTACTGGACCCAGATGGGTTCGTGCAGCCCCATCTCGCGACGGAGTTGCCTGACGGCTTCCTCGGACGCCCGTGGCCCGAGCGACTGCCGGGCCGGGTTTCCCGGAAGCACCCGCGCCAGGGTGAAGATGAGGACCGACAGCCCGAAGAACACGGGAATGACCGAGAGGAGCCGCTTCAACAGGTAGGTTCTGTACGACATTATCTGCTCGGCTGGGCGTGGAATCGGTGGTCGACGTGCTGTGCTTCGGACAGTGCTACGTCCATGTGAATGGGGAACCCACTTCACATTGTTAAGGGTTTCCCTTCCGGAAGTGTCGTGGTCGGCGTCGACGCCGACGGAAAGTGACGTTCATTTCTCCACCACTAGTATCATAATGTATACGTAGATTTGCGGAGGCATTTACTCCCCATACGATCAATCCCTGCTTCCCCCGTCTACCGAGTGAAATTATGGAGTACAGTTATGTACGATGGTTCATGTTACCATACCATGGCAGATCGCGATGCCAGCCTCAGCCGAAGAGACGTATTAGCCGCGGGTAGTGCCAGCGTGGGAGCCGTCCTCGCCGGATGCATGGGCGGGAGCGCCCCGGGCGACGGTGGGTCGGGCGAGGAGTTCGTCTACCTCACCACGCAACAGCCCAGTTCCATCGACCCCGCCCGTTCGCTCGACGAACTGGAGGCGATATACAACAGCAACGTGTACGAACCGCTCGTCCGGTACAACACCGAGTTCCCGCCGAGCGTCACGGCCGGCGTCGCCGCCGACTGGGAGGTGGCCGACGACGACGTCACGTACACGTTCGACCTCCACGAGGACCTCACGTTCCACAACGGGGACTCCCTCACCGCCGAGGACGTGGTGTACACGGTCGAGCGCCTCCTGTCGATCAACGCGGGGCCGACCTGGATGTGGAGCGGCGTTCTCACGGAGGGCAGCGCGACGGCCGTCGACGAGACGACCGTCGAGATCCAGCTGGAACAGCCGTACGCGCCGTTCCTCAAGACCCTGCCGTGGCTCTGTGTCGTCAACAAGCAGCAGGTCGAGAGCAACGGGGACGGCGAGTACGGCGGCGACTACCTCGAAAACAACGAAGCCGGCAGCGGGCCGTGGATGCTCGAGGAGTACGCCCGCGGGGAGGAGATCAGGCTCTCGCGAAACGACGACTGGTGGGGGGAGTTCGCCGACAACGTCGCCGACACGGTCGTCATAAACACCGGGATGGAGGTTTCGACGATCGTCGGCTCGCTCACCAACGGCGACGGCCACATCACCGACCGGTGGCTCTCCACCGCGAACTACGAGCAGTTCGAGTCGAACGACAACACCAAGCTGAGTTCGACCCAGACGTACAACACGTACTACGTCTACATGAACATGCTCAAGCCCCCGCTCGATGACATCCACGTCAGGCGGGCGATCTCGTACGCGTTCGACTACGGGACGGCGATGGACATCCTCGGGACGGACGACGAGCTTCACGGCCCGATGCCGAGTTCGATGCAGTACTCGACCACCGACGGCGTCACCCAGTACACGCAGGACCTGGACGCCGCCCGGGAGGAACTCGAACAGTCCGAGTACTCCAGCGACGAACTCGAGGTGACCTACGTCTCCCAGCCGGCGATCAGCGCCAACCAGGACATCGGCCTGATGATGGAGGACCAGTTCAGCGACGTCGGGATCACGGTCAACCTCGAGGACGCGCCGTGGACCCGCATCGTCGAGATGGCGTCGGACCCCGAAACCTCGCCGCAGATGTTCCCGCTGTGGGGGCTCGTCAGCTACGACGACCCCAACGCCTACCTCTGGAGCATGTGGCACAGCAGTTCGGTCAACAACTACCTCAACGGGTCGAACTACCAGAAAGACGAGATGGACGCGCTGCTCGAGGAGGGCCGCCGGACGCTCGACGAGGACGCCCGCGCCGAGATCTACAAGCAGGTCCAGCAGATGATCATGGACGACGCGCCGGCGCTCATGGTCGCCAACGACACGACCGAGTTCGGCCTCCACCAGGACACCACCGGGTTCTCCGACAACGGCATCATGGGGTACACCCACCAGTTCCAGAACCTGGGCGTCGAGTAACGACCGCCGCCGTTTGCTCCCCGTTTCACAGTCCCGAACAGTCAGTCCCCAGCGTCGCATAGGGTCGGACGCTCGTTCGCGCTCGAACGCCGGGAGTGGCGACGCCGGAAGCGTGTCGGTCACGCCCCCACCCCCGGCACCGCGGGGGAGACGGCGTTCCAACAATGTACGGGATAACAACGTTTTTAAGACATTGGGGCTTGGAAGACGGTATCATGGCAACGAACGACGCGGGAAACGTGCACAAAACAACCGAACAGGCTATCCACGTTCTCGACGCCATCAGGCGCGGGAACGGCGCGACGATCTCCGACCTTCGCTCCGAGTTCGACCTATCAAGGAGCACGCTATACACACATTTAAATACGCTCACGGACGCCGGCCTCGTCGTCCGGGAGAACGGCCGGTACTGGGTGGGGACGCGGTTCAAGGAGTTCAGCGTCGCGGCGGAGAACCGGAAACCGAGCTACCAGTTGGTGAAAAACGAGATACAGTACCTGGAGGAGGAGTTCGAGGCCGAGACCGAGTTCCTCGTCGAGGAGGCCGGCAGGGTCAACGTCATCTACCACTCGGAGAACATCGACCACAGCCGCGTCCGGCTTCACGCACACAACACGGCGGCGGGGAAGGCCATCCTCGCGGACCTCCCCGACCAGCGCGTCGAGGAGATACTCGACCGCCACGGCCTCCCACAGCAGACGGCGAACACGATCACCGACAGGGACGAACTGTACGACGAACTGGCGACCGTCGCGGAGCGGGGCTACGCGTACAACAACAGCGAATGCTTCGACGGCTACCACGGCATCGGGGCGACCGTAAACGGGATCGACGGCTCCATCCTGGGTGCGATCACGCTCGGCGGCCCGATATACCGGATCCCGGAGAAACGGCTGAAAAACGAACTGGTCGACGCCCTCCGGAACACGATCGACGAGATAGAGGACTCCATCGAGTCGAACCGCGCCATCATCACCTCCGAGCTAGCGAGCGAGAAGTAGCGGCCGCACCCGGATTACAACCATAGCGCTGTAATATTCTTTCCCGCACCCGTCGCCGACACACGGCCGTCCGTACCGCGTTCGATTACGATCATATGAGTGTAATCGGGGGTCCGGCGATCCCCCTGAAGTACGTGTCGTGGTCACACGGATCACCTACATGAAGGTCCGTATATCGAACATGTATATAAGTAATCCGGGGGCAGGCCGCCGAGGCCACCCCGCGAGTCAAAAAGTTTAACAGGTATGTCCGAAGGTAATCAGGCATGAGATATGTGGCCCAAGCGGAGGGTACGGTCACGCGGGAGACGTTCTGGACCATCAGCGGGGTCGGGGAGGTGCTGTTTTACTACCTCGCTGCGGTGGCGGTCCTGGTGTTCCTCTACGGCGTCTACGACCGCGTCGCCCGCTACACCCGCGGCGCGGACGACCCGTTCGACCGACTCGACGACCTGCCCGGAAGAGTGCTGTCGGCGACGAGAACCGTCTTCTCGAACGTCAACCAGTTCGACCGCGACCTCTACGGCGGCCTCATGCACGCGTTCATCTTCTGGGGCTTCCTGACGCTGCTCATCGGCACGACGATTCTGGGCATCGACATGGACATCGCCCGCAAGGTCGGCGAGTCGTTCTGGACCGGCGACTTCTATCTCGCCTACTCCCTGACGATGGACGCCATGGGCCTGCTCTTTGTCGTCGGCATCGGCATGGCCCTCTACCGGCGCTACTGGGTCCGCAACGAACGCCTCTGGGGGAAACACACCGGCCCCGAGGACCATCTGTTCGTCTGGGCGCTGTTCGTCCTCGGCGTCGGCGGCTACCTCACCGAGGGCCTCCGCATCCTCGGCACCGGCTTCCCCGACTTCGAGACGGTGAGTTTCGTCGGCTGGTTCGTCGCCGACGTGTTCGCCCTCGCCGGCATGAGCGAATCGCTGGCCGTCGACCTCTACTGGTGGGCCTGGTGGTCCCATGCCTTGGTCGCGCTGGCCTTCGTCGCCGCCATCCCCTACGCCAAACCCTTCCACATGCTCTCCTCGTACGCCAACGTCGTCGCCCGCGACGACCGGGCCGGCAAGCGCCTGCCCGGCGTCCCCGACGACGCCAGCCCCGAGGAGATCGGCTACACGGGCGTCGAGGACTTCACCTGGAAGGATCGCCTCGACCAGGACGCCTGCACGAAATGCGGCCGCTGCTCGTCGGTCTGTCCTGCGAAAGCTTCGGGCCGCCCGCTCGACCCTCGCGACGTCATCCTCGACCTCAAAGCCTACCGCGAGGCTCTAGGAGCCGGCGACGCCGAAGAGCAACCCATCATCGCCGACGGCGGGACGAGCGTCATCAACAGCGAGACGATGGAGTCCTGCATGGCCTGTATGGCCTGCATGGACGCCTGCCCGGTGGATATCGAACACCTCAAGCAGTTCACGGAGATGAACCGGCGGCTGACCGAGTCCGGCCAGATGGACGCCAACGTCCAGGACGCGATGATGAACGTGTTCCAGAACGGCAACACGTTCGGCGACCCCGAGCGCAAGCGCCCCGACTGGACCGACGACCTCGACTTCGAGGTGCCCGACGCTCGCGACCAGCCCGTCGAGTACGTCTGGTACGTCGGCGACTACCCCAGTTACGACGAGCGCAACCGCCGGATCGCCCGGGCGCTGGCGACCGTCTTCGAACGCGCCGGCGTCGACTACGGCATCCTCTACGAGGACGAACAGACCGCCGGCAACGACGTGCGCCGGGTCGGCGAGGAAGGCCTCTACGAGATGCTCGTCGAGGACAACGCGGCCGCCATTCAGGACTGCGAGTTCGACAGCATCGTCTGTACGGACCCCCACGCGTACAACACGTTCGCGAACGAGTACCCCGAGTTCGACGCCTGTGAGTGGAGCGGCGACGACGTGTTCCACTACACCCAGGTCGTCGCTGACCTGGCCGAACAAGGCGTGCTCGGCCTCGACGGGACGGAACTGGACTACACGGTCACCTACCACGACCCGTGTCACCTCGGGCGGTACAACGACGTGTTCGAGGCACCGCGCGAGTTGGTGCGGGCGACCGGCGCGGACCTGTTCGAGATGCCGCGGAATCGGTCGGACTCGTTCTGTTGCGGCGGTGGCGGGGGCGGCCTCTGGATGGAGGTCGAGGAGGAGACGAAACCGAGCGAGGAGCGCCTGCGCGAGGCCCTGGAGGACACGGACGCGGGCGAGGCGGTTGAGAAGTTCGTGGTGGCGTGTCCGATGTGTGCGACGATGTACGAGGACGGGCGCAAGACCGGCGGCTACGAGGACGACATCGAGGTCATCGGCCTGACCGAACTCCTCGCCGAGGCGCTGTGAGCTAACAGTTCCACTCGTTCGGCGGGGGCCCGTCCGGCGAGTGGGTACGTCGGGTCCGCCGGTTGCGACGGCAGGATCCGCCTGTGGGGCGGAGAAAGCGTGACGCCGTTCCGTCGGGACGGCGAGCCGTCGGCGAAGTGGAGTGTGGGGTTCGGGATCGAAACCGCGTTAGAGGTTCGAACTGCCGTCGCCGCCGTCGATGGGGATCGCCGTGCCGTTCACGTAACTGGAGCGCGGCGAGGAGAGGAACGCCACGACTTCGCCGAGTTCCTGCGGCTGGCCGATCCGACCCATCGGGTTGGCCGAGCCGCGGGCCTCCAGCCCGGACTCGACCGACTCGTACTCGCCGCGTTCGACGCCCTGCTCGACGAGGTTCCGGATGCGGGCTGTCTCGTGGGGGGCCGGCAGGACGGCGTTGGCGCGCACGTCCGGCGCGAGCTCCTTGGACAGGGTCTTCTCCAGGCCGATGACGCTCATCCGCACGGAGTTCGACAGCACGAGCGAGTCGATGGCCTCCTTCACGCTCCGGGAGGTGATGTTGACGATGGTGCCGTAGTCGCTCTCCTGCAGCGGTTCGACCGCCTCGTTGACGAGCCGGACGACGCTCATGACCAGCAGGTCGAACGCCTCGTACCAGTCCTCCTCGGTCGTGTCGAGGAACGGGCCGCTCGGCGGGCCGCCGGCGTTCGTCACCAGGTGGTCCAGCCGGCCGAACTCCTCGAGTGTCCGCTCGACGAGCGTCTCGATGTCGTCGCGTTCGGTCAGGTCGCCGGGGACGCCGACGACCCGCCCGTCGCCGAGTTCGTCCAGTTCCTCGACGGCCTCGTCGAGTCGGTCGGCGTCCCGCCCGTTGACGACGACGTTCGCGTCCTCCCGGGCGAAGACTTCCGCCGACGCCTTGCCGAGTCCGCTGCTTGAGGCCGTGACCAGAGCTACGTTGTCCGCTAGTTCGAGTCCCATTGCACCCGAAACCCTGTCGGCGAGATACATAGTATTAACGTCATGGGGAGGCCGGCCGCGGCGCGGCAAGGGCCGGTGGCAGTCGGCGGGTGGAAGGACGGGACAGGCTACCGACGGGAACCGCGTGGGCCACACGTGACAGCGTCGGGCCGGACGGACCCCAGGCCGGGAGCGGTCACAGCCACTGCTCGATCCGGTCGAAGGCCTCGTCGATCCGCTCGACGGAGTTCGAGTACGCGATCCGCAAGCGGCCCTCGCCGGCGTCGCCGAAGACGCTCCCGGGGACGAGCGCGACGCCGCTCTCGCGGAGCAGGGAGAACACGAACTCGCGGTCGTCGGCGTACCCCTCCGGGAGGGTCGGGAACGCGTAGAACGCGCCGCCCGGGGTCGGGGAGGACATCCCGGGGATCCGGTCGATGCGCTCGCAGACGCGGTCCTTCCGGCGCTCGAACGCCTCGACCATCGGCTCGTGGAGGTCGCTGCCGACGGCCCGCACGCCTGCGTGCTGGGAGATCGACGACGCGCAGGTCGACGTGTACTGCCGGGCGCGGATGATTGGGTCGACGAGGTCGGCCGGGGCCGCGAGGTAGCCGAGCCGCCAGCCGGTCATCGAGTACGCCTTCGAGAACCCGTTTACCGTCACCGTCCGCTCCCGCATCGCGTCCAGCGCGGCGAGGCTGTGGTGTGACTCGTCGCCGTAGAGGATCTTCTCGTATATCTCGTCGGACATGACGAGGAGGTCGTTGTCGACGGCGAAGTCGCGGATCGCCTTCGCCCCGGACTCGTCGAGCACGCCGCCGGTCGGGTTGTTCGGGCTGTTGACGATCAGCAGCTTCGACCGCGGCGATGCGGCCTCCCGGAGCGAGTCGAGGTCGGGCTGGAACCCGGTCGCGGGGTCGAGTTCGTAGGCCACCGGTTCGGCGCCGGCCAGCCGGACGCCGGCGGGGTAGGTCCAGCTCGGGTCCGGGACGAGCACCTCGTCGCCCGCCCCGACGAGCCCCATCAGGGTGACGAACACCGCCTCGGTCGCGCCACAGGTGACCACGATCTCGTCGTCCGCGTCGTAGCGGACGCCGTTTTCCTCCGCGAGCTTCGTTGCCAGCCGGTCCCGGAGCGGCTGGATGCCGTAGTTCGAGGTGTAGTGGACGTCCCCGCGGTCCAGCGCGTCGATCGCGCCCTGCTTGATCGGGGACGGCGTGTCGAAGTCGGGCCGTCCGATCTCGAGGTGGACGATGTCCTGGCCCTGGTCTTCGAGACGGTCGCACTCCTCGAACACTTCCCTGATGCCTGAGAACGGCACGTTCGCCATTCGGTCGGCTCCTGGCTGGTCGAGCATGCGACAGTGGTGTCTCACTCGAACGTTATAAGACTACCCTGTACGGGTCGGCCGCGGGGGATCCGACCGAGCGACGGCGGGGCGCTTCGCGGTCAGTCCCCGTCGGCGACCGACCGTTCGTACGCGAGTTCCGTATCGTACCCCTCCGAACGGAGACGCTCGTCGGCCGCCTCGATGCTGTCGGTGCCCGCGACGACGGACGCCGGGTCCGAGTGGGCCGCGACTGCGGCCGTATCGAGGTAGAACGTCACCGTGCTGGCCGGCGTGAGTTCGACGGTCCGCTTCCCGTCCCGGATCGGGTGGGTGCCGACCTCGCCGCGGCTGACGCGGAGCGGGAGGCGGCTCGCGTCCGTGGGGACCACCTCGACGATCCGTTCGAGTTCGTCGGCCACCGCCGGGGTCACGCCCCACGCGCCCAGGAGCCCGCCGTCGGCGGCGACCGCGCCGACGTTCCGGTGCAGTTCGGGGAGCGTGAGTTCCCCGTCGCTCCCGTAGCCGAACATCCCGACGCAGGTGGGCACGGAGAGCCCGGAGAGGGCCGCCAGCGATACCCCGTCCGCGAGGGGGCTCACCACCCCGGGTTCGGACCCCGACGCGAGGACGTCGCCGCCCGCGTCGACGCCGACGACCAGGTCGACGTTCAGTCGCTCGCAGGCGGCCGCCAGCCCCGCGCGGAACCCCTCCGCGCCGCCGGTCACGTCGAGCAGGGCG
The DNA here is from genome assembly GCF_004785955.1 of Halostella litorea. Taxonomy (NCBI): domain Archaea; kingdom Methanobacteriati; phylum Methanobacteriota; class Halobacteria; order Halobacteriales; family Natronoarchaeaceae; genus Halostella; species Halostella litorea. The sequence continues at coordinate 149,472 of NZ_SJER01000004.1, forward strand.
ACGTCGCGCTCCAGACAGGACGCGACCGACGCCTCCGCGAACGTGACCCCGTCGTGCGTGCGCGTGTCGCCCGACCCGAGGGCAAGCGCCTCGCTCACCCGGTCGACCCCGACCAGTTCGTCGAGCGACCGCGGTCCGGGCTGTGGGTCGACGACCGACCGTTCCCACGCCAGGCCGCCGAGGACCGTCTCGACGCCGTGCCGTTCCAGCAGCCTGACCGTCGGCAGCGTTCCGACCACGTCCCCGCCGCCGCCGATCCCGAAGACGAGCGCCCGCGAGCAGTCCAGGGCCTCCTCGAACGAGTTCATGTCCGGACGCTCGGGCGGGCGGATGTTAAGTGTCCCGTCGCGGCGGCCGACGTTTAAACGCCTGGAATATGCAAACGTACAACACACCGTGGCCCCAGGTGCGGTGTCGGGCGGCGGGGACCGGGCGAACGGACGCGTACGGTCGGCGGACGGGTGCCACGTTTCGGGGAACCCCAATCTATAATACCTCTCCTATACACCGCCAACACGTGCAGCCAAGAGAGTATGATAACGAGCTGACGTACCTCACACATCAACAGTCCGACGATGTAGAGGGCTTCCATCAGGCGTACGAGGAGGCCGTCGAGTCGGTCGAGGCGAGCCTCGGCGAGTCGCACCCGCTCCGGATCGACGGGGAAGCCGTCGAGACGGGCGACAGCTTCACCGTGACGGACCCCGGCGACCAGACCGTCGAGATCGGGGAGTTCGCGGCGGGAGGCGAGCAGGAAGTCGAGGCCGCGGTGAGCGCCGCGAAGGCGGCGTCCCCCGACTGGGAGGCCCTCGACGTCGAGTCGCGCGTCGAGATCTTCCAGGACGCCGCTGACATCATGCGCGACCGGAAGTACGAACTCGCGGCGGCGCTCTCGCTGGAGAACGGGAAGAACCGCACCGAGGCGATGGCCGACGTCGACGAGGCCATCGACTTCCTCGACTTCTACAGCAGCGAGTTCGAGCGGTCGAACGGCTACGAGTTCGACACCGGCGAGCCGACGCCCGGCCAGCACACGACGAACCTGCTGCGCCCGTACGGCGTGTTCGCGGTCATCTCGCCGTTCAACTTCCCGATGGCGCTGTTCGTCGGGATGAGCGCCGGCGCGATGGTGACCGGCAACACCGTCGTCGCAAAGCCGGCGAGCACCACGCCGCTGGTGGCACAGAAGTACGCGTCCATCCTCGAGGAGGCGGGCCTCCCCGACGGCGTCCTCAACGTCGTCATGGGCGGGGGCAGCGACGTCGGCCAGCCGCTCGTTGAACACGAGGACGTCAGCGGGGTCGCGTTCACCGGCTCCCGCGAGGTCGGCCTGCACATCCAGGAGACGTTCATGGAACTGGGCAAACGGGGCCCGGTCATCGCCGAACTCGGCGGCAAGAACCCCGTCATCGTCAGCGACACGGCCGACATCGACGAGGCCGTCGAGGGCGTGAAAAACGGCGCGTTCTCCTTCAGCGGACAGAAGTGTTCGGCCACCTCCCGCGTCTACGTCTACGAGGACGTCATCGACGAGTTCACGGACAAGCTCGTCGCGGAGACGGAGGAACTCACCGCCGGGCCCGCGACGGACCGCGACACGTTCATCTCGCCGCTGATCAACGACAGCGCGCTCGAACACTACCAGGAGATCACCGAGCAGGCCCGGGCCGACGGGTCCGTGCTCACCGGCGGCGAGGTCATCACGGAGGGCGACCTCGCCGACGGCCGGTTCGTCGAGCCGACCGTCGTCACCGACATCCCCCACGAGCACGACCTGGCCCGCGAGGAGCATTTCCTCCCGTTCGTGACGATCCACCCGGTCTCGGACCTGGAAGAGGGGATCGAGAAGTCGAACGACAGCGAGTACGGCCTCTGTGCGGGGCTGTTCTCCACCGACGAGGACGAGATCGACCAGTGGTTCGACGAGGTGGAGTCCGGGATGTGCTACGTCAACCGGAACCAGAGCGCGACCACGGGTGCGCTGGTGCAGGCCCAGCCGTTCGGCGGCTGGAAGTTCTCCGGGACCACCGGCAAGTTCGCCGGCGGCTACTGGTACCTGCAGCAGTTCATGCGCGAGCAGAGCCGTACCCGCGTGGAGTAAGCACCCCCACGCACGGGGCGTACGGCTGACGACCCATAGCGATCGACGGAACCCTCTTTTCGCGGTTCGACCGGTCCATCGACGGCGTCCTCACGGTCGGTTCGGACCGCAGTTACGGCGACTGACGCGCTCCCGGATCCGGAAGTGGATCGGCGGTTCGCTGAAACTTCGCACAGTCGTCGTTCGGGAACGCGGATGGACGTCCGATATTTCCGCGAATAGATTCGACTGTCCCGACACATATGAATACAGACGAGACATGCACATTATTTACCGTTAATTATAATAAATGCCAATCGGAACGGAAGGTCGTGGTTAACACACATGGCAAGCTTTGACAGTGTAGCCGTCGGTCTGGTCGGCTACTTGATACTGGTCGCTGGAATCGGTTATTGGGGGTCGAAACGGGTCGAAAACGAGTCGGACTTCTTCCTCGGCGGGGAGAAGCTCCCGGGCTGGGCGCTGGCGCTCTCGGAGCGGAGTTCCGACATGTCCGGGTGGCTCCTGCTCGGCCTCCCGGGGCTCGCCTGGGCCACCGGCCTCTCCTCGGTCTGGGTGATCGTCGGCGCGGCCGGCGGGGCCATCTTCCAGTGGGTCGTTTACTCGCGCCCGTTCATGGAGGGCCGGAAGGAGACGGGCGCGGTGACGCCGGTCGGCCTGCTAGCCGAGAAGATCCCGGGCGACTCGCCGGTCATCAGAGCGCTGCCGGCGCTGGTCACCTTCGTGTTCTTCATGGGCTACGTCGGGTCGCAGTTCATCGCCGGCGGGACGATATTCCAGGACGTGTTCGGCGTCAGCGCGACGGTCGGCCTGCTGGTCGTCGCCGCCCTCATCATCCTCTACTCGTTCGCCGGCGGCTTCCTGGCGGTCGTCTGGACCGACGCGATGCAGGCGTTGCTGATGGTGTTTACCCTCATCCTCCTGCCGGGCATGCTCCTGGTCCAGGTGCTGACCGACCCCTCCCTCTCGATCATGGGGTCGCTCGAAGCCGCCGGCGACGGGCGCGCATCCTGGTTCGGCGGCGCGACCGGGTCCGCGGCGCTCCTGATCCTGGGGACGAACCTCAGTTGGTTCTTCGCGACGCTCGGGGGCTATCCCCACCTCGACGCGCGGTTGATGGCGGTCCGGAGCGAGTCCGACCGCCGGACGGCGATCGTCGTGTCCACCGTCTGGGGCGTCCTCACCGCCATCGGCGCGGTGCTCCTCGGGCTCCTGGCCCGGACCCTCCACGGTGCGCCGAGCACGCTGGAAGGGAACCGCGAGATGGTCCTCTCGTTCATGGTCACCGAGCACACGCCCGGCTTCCTCAGCGGGATCCTGCTTGCGGGCGCGCTGGCCGCGATGATGTCGACGGCGGACTCGCAGCTGGTCGTCGCGAGTTCGGCGGCCGCACACGACGTCTACAGCAAGATCCTCAACGAGGGCAAGGAGTTCAGCGAGAAGGTCCAGCTCCGGATCTCCCGCATCGGCACGCTCGTCGTCGGGACGGTCGGGCTCGCGGTCGCGTACTTCTCCGAGAGCCTCGTGTACACGCTGGTGAGCTACTCGGCGACTGGCCTGTTCTCCGCGTTCGGCCCGGCGTTTACCCTCCTGTTCTTCTGGGGGGACAACCTCTCCAAACACGGGCTCGTCGCCGCGTTCCTCGCGGGGCCGGCTGTGACGGTCGCGTGGATCACGCTCGGGCTGACGGACATGGTGACCGTGCGTCTGGTCGCCCCGCCCGCCGGCTTCGCCGCCGCGATCATCGCCTCGCTCGTCTGGCCGCGGTCGGAGCAGCCGTCGTCGGAGCCGGACGGGGTGGCCGCGGCGCAGGACTGACCCTCCCTCCCGAGCAGGGCATCCGAGCCGACCCGTTCCCCTGAGCACTGCGGTCTACGGAGGCACCTCCCGTTACGCCCCGTTCCCGGGGTCGCCGAATCGGGCACAGCCGGGCAGCCGTGCGCGTAGCGACGTCCCGGGAGCCGTAGAGATACAGCCCGTACCACCGGTAGCTTTTTGTAATCTAATTGCTTCTTGCCGGGTGTACGATGGAGTTAGATCGACTCGGGGCGAACAGCCCTGCCAGCAAGGAGCCGCTGTTCGACTGTCCGGACTGTGAGACGAAACTCGACCGGGAGAATGGGTTCTTGGCCTGTCCGGAGTGTGGATGGGTGCCAAAGCACGGGTCGGACTGAACCGCACGGAGCGGCCGGACGAGGAGTACAGCGGATACACTGAACGCGGCGAGCACCGCGACGCTAAGCGGTAGCCGGTCGGCACGTGCAGGACCCGCTCGGCCGAACCGATAGCGGCACCGTTCCTCTATTCACAGCGAGCGGAGAGCCATCGGTCGCCGCAAAGCACGCGGTCGCCGACCGGCCTACAGGGAGAGATGGAGTTCGCGACCGCCGTCTCAGTCAATGACCGTCCCCTCTTCGAGCCGTGTTCCCCGTTCGAAGCGGTCGGACGTCAGCGACGAGATGTCGACGAGCGAGGGGGAGCCGTCGACGATGATCTCGGAGACGAGCTGGCCGGCCGCCGGCGACTGCATGAACCCGTGGCCGGAGAACCCGGCGGCGACGACGAAGCCGGGGATCGTCTCCTCGATTATCGGGTGGTGGTCGGGCGTCATCGAGTACAGGCCGGCCCAGCCCTCCTTCACGGCCGTCTCCGGGCCGAAGTTCCCCGCGACGTCCGACAGCCCCTCGATCACCTGCGCGGACCAGTCGAGCGACACCTGCTTCGGGAACCCGTCCGGGCTCATGTCCGGGTCCGCCTCGTCGAAGTGGCCGCCACAGACGACCGCGCCGTTGCGCTCCGGGCGGAAGTGGACGCCGCGGTCCTGGTCGATCGTGAACGGGACGGAGCTGTCGACCGGCGTGTCCGGGTCGGCCACCATCAGCTGTCGGCGCTTCGGCGAGATGGGGAGGTCGACGCCGGCCAGTTTCGCGACCTTCGCCGCCCAGGGCCCCGCGGCGTTGACCATGTAGTCCGCGTCGAGCGTCTCCTCGGCCGTCTCGACGCCGGTGACGCGACCGGTCGCGTCCTTGCGGACGTCGACCGCCTCGGTCTTCGTCCGGATGTCGACGCCCGCCGCGTCCGCCGCCGTCGAGAACCCCTGCAGCGCGAGGTGGGGGTCGGCGAACCCGTCGGCCGGCGAGTACGAGGCCGCCACGAAGTTCTCCGCGTACAGTTCCGGGCAGAGCTCCGCCGCCTCGTCCGGGTCCAGCATCTCGCTGTCGACGCCGACCTCGTTCTGTTTCCTGACGTTCTCCTCGAACCGTTCGGCGGTCTCCTCCTCCCGCGCCAGGAACATGTACCCCGGCCGGCGGTACGCGATGTCGGTGTCGAACTCCTCCTCGAACGTCTCCCAGACCTCCATGCTCTCCATCGAGAGCCTGGCGCTGACGGGCGAGGAGAACTGCGCACGTATCCCGCCGTTGGCGCGGTCGGTGCTTCCGTTACCGAGGTTCCCCTTCTCCAAGAGGGTGACCTCCGCCCCGCTCCGGCCGAGGTAGTACGCGGATGCAATACCTATGATGCCGCCACCAATCACTACGACTTGCACAACCTATATCTAAAACCGTGGGATTAAAAATATTTGCTAGATACCAGCGCTTGCGACGGCCTGATCGGTCGGACCGGCGCCGCGGCCGGCGGAAGCGCTCGCTTAGACGGCCACCGACGGGACCGCCACACGGGGGCGGGATCGGCCGCATAGTGAACAGGGGCCGAACGGGGAGAGGGGGACCGGCGGTGTCGCTCGCCCCGACGTGCCTCCCTGCCCCCGGCGTGCCAAAAGTATTATAGTCGTCGTGGGGCACCCTACAACCGTCGACGATGAAAGCCACTACCATAGAGGACGCGGAAACGTACGAACCGGAGGAGGGCTGGCAGCGGAAGTCGCTGGCGGAGAGCGACCGGTTCTCCTTCGAGTGGTTCGAGAAGCCCCCGGGCCACTCCTCGCCGATGCACGACCACGAGAACGAGCAGGTCTGTGTCGTGCTGAAGGGCGAACTGACCATCTACACGGAGGACGACGAGGTGACGCTCACGGAACACGACGCCGCCCATCTGGAGTCGTGGGAGGAACACCGCGTGGAAAACACCGGCGACGAACTGGCGATCGGGCTCGACGTGTTCGCGCCCGGGCGGAGCTTCGACTTCTGGACCGACAGGGAGTAACCCGTCGTCGGTTCGCCGTGCCCTCGGGGTTACGGGGAGCCGGGTCCAACCGCACTGTGCGGTCGCTGTTCGGGTCCGAGCGACGCGTGTCCGAAACTGAGACGTTCGATTCCCGCCGGGGCCGTTACTCGGCCAGGCCGGCGAGGTCCATGGCTTCCGGGACGTCCGCGTCGTCGTGGACGATGGTGGAGACGCCGCGGGCCATCGCCTCAGGGTCGTCGTGCTGGAACACCGACCGGCCCATGGAGACGCCCGCCGCGCCGGCGTCGACCGCCCCGCGCACGTTCCGGAGCATCTGGCGGTCGGTCTGCGGGTCGCCGCCCGCCATGATGACGGGGATGCCGACCGCGTCCGCGACGGTCCCGTACGACTCCGCGTCGCCCGAGTAGGCGGTCTTCGCGACGTCCGCGCCCATCTCCTCGGCGATCCGCACGGCGTGTGCCAGGTTCTCCGCGTCGTGTTCGTCGACGCCGGGGCCCCGGGCGTACGTCATCGCGAGCACGGGCATCCCGTACTCGTGGGCCGTCTCCGTGACCGACGCCAGGTCCTCCAGTTGGCGGGGCTCGTGGTTGCTCCCGATGTTCAGGTGCATCGAGACGGCGTCCGCGCCGGCGCGGATGGCCTCGCGGACCGTGCCGGTCATCCGCTTGTCGTTCGCGTCCGGCCCCATCGTCGTCGACGCGTTCAGGTGGACGACGTACCCCTTCCCGTTCTTGTTCGAGTGTACGCGGCCGGCCAGTCCTTTCTGTGTCAGTACGCTGTCGGCCCCGCCCCGTGTCACCGCGTCGATCGTCGATTCGATGTCCCTGAGGCCTTTCGTCGCCCCGATCGTGATCCCGTGGTCCATCGGAACGTTGACCATCTTCCCGTCCGTCGAAATGCGCTCCAGTCGTGCGGTCAGACCTGCTGTCATGGATCAATAGCGGTCCAACGGGAACTTAACTCATTTGACTTCGGTAGCCATTACCAACTCGTTCACCGCGAGCGATAGGTTGCCCGGGTTCGCCGGGAGCGCGGGCCGGGGCGTTCGGTCGCCGGCTTCCGATTGTGACGACCGCACGATTCAAGTTGCTATACGAGAGTGGGTGTGATGGAGTAACAGATGAAGGTTCTTGTCACGGTCAAAGAGGTGGCTATCGTCGAGGACGGCTTCGAGATCGCCGGCACGGAAGTCGACGACACCTACCTCGGCTACGACCTCAACGAGTGGGACGACTACGCCGTCGAGGAGGCCGTTCAACTGGCCGAGGCCGGGGACGACGTGGAGGTCGTCGCGGTCACCATCGGCCCCGAGCGCAGCGAGGAGACGATCCGGATGGCGCTGGCGAAGGGCGCGGACCGCGCGGTCCGGGTCTGGGACGACGCCATCGCGGACGTGGAACTGTTAGACGTGGAGACGAAAGCCCGGCTGCTGGGGGCCGTCGTCGAGCAGGAGGAGCCCGACCTCGTGCTGTCGGGCGTCCAGGCCAACGACGACAGCTTCGGCGCGACCGGGGTCGCGCTCGCCGAGACGGTCGGCTTCCAGTGGGCGGCGGTCGTGAACGCGCTCGACACCGGGACGGTCCTGGAGGAGGGCGTCGCCTCGGTTCGCCGCGAACTCGAGGGCGGCGTCGAGGAACTGACCGACGTCGACCTCCCGGCGGTGCTGACGATCCAGACGGGGATCAACGAGCCGCGCTACGCCAGCCTGCGGGGCATTCGACAGGCCCAGTCCAAGGAGATCGACACGCGGACGGTCGCGGACCTGGGGCTGGACGCGAGCGTCGCCGAGTCCAGCCTCGACGTCACCGCGATGTACGAGCCCGAGAGCGAGAGCGACGCGGAGTACTTCGACGGCGACCCCGACGAGCAGGCCGCACAGTTGGCCGACGTCCTCGTCGAGAAAGGGGTGGTCTCAGAATGACCGTCCTCGTCGTCGCCGACCACCGGCGCGGCGAACTCCGGGACGTGTCGTTCGAGCTCCTGACGGCGGGGCGCGAACTCGCTGACGCCGCCGGGGCCGAACTGCACGCGGCCGTCATCTCCGGGGACACGGACGCGTTCGCGGACGAACTGAACCGGGAGGGCGTCGACGCGGTCCACGCCGTCGACCACGGCGAGGAGTTCAACCACGACGTGTACGCGCAGGCAGCGACCGCGCTCGCCGACGACCTGGCGGCGGAGTTCCTCGTCGTGCCCAACAGCGTCAACGGGCTGGACTACGCGCCCGCCGTGGCGACCCGGCTCGACCGGCCGTACGTCTCCGACGCGGTCGGCCTCGACTACGCGGACGGCACGCTCGAAGTCACGCGGGAGATGTACGGCTCGAAGGTCGAGACGACCGTCGCGGTCGACGACGGGCCGTTCGTGGTCTCCGTCCGCGGCGCGGAGTGGCCGCCCGCCGAGGGCACCGGCGACGCCGCCGTCCGCGCGTTCGACGCCGACGTCGACGAGGCCGCCGTCGGCTCGACGGTGCGGGGCTTCGAGGAGGTCGGCGGCGGCGGCGACGTCGACATCGGCGAGGCGGAGTTCCTGGTCTCGATCGGCCGGGGCATCGAGGAGGAGGAGAACCTCGAACTCGTCGAGGAACTCGTCGACGCCACGGACGCGATGCTGTCGTCGTCCCGGCCGATCGTCGACAACGGCTGGCTGCCGAAGAACCGCCAGGTCGGCCAGTCGGGCAAGCAGGTGTCCCCGGACGTCTACCTCGCGATCGGCATCTCCGGTGCCGTCCAGCACGTCGCCGGCATGAAAACCAGCGACACGATCGTCGCCATCAACACCGACCCCAACGCCCCGATCTTCGACATCGCCGACTACGGCATCGTCGGCGACCTCTTCGACGTCGTGCCCGAACTCGTCGAACAGTTCGGCGGCGATCCGCCCGACGTCTGACCGGGCGCTGGCGGTGTGCAGGCGGGATTTTCCGGAGGCCGAGACGGACATTTCAGTCCACAGATCAACGGGACGGGCTCGCCACGCCACGCTCGGCGACGGTCGACGCGTTTTGCACTTACTCACTCGCGATCAGGCGGGTGTGCCGGACCGCGTGCAGCCGCTTGGATCCCCAGCCAAACGGCCTATTAAGGCGTGTAGATATTCCGTTCGTTTAAATAGGTGTCGGGTGTTAGCATGGGGTATCCCGCGGCCGCGAGTCGGAAGTTCTCAGGGACGGTCGCTGGGCCACCGGGCAGTACCGCCCGAGTGGCCCCATGGGCCGGGCGGGATCCGGCCGAGACGACGCCGGATAGGGGCGAATATCGACCCCGGGGAAACCTATTTATGGGATATCGAACATTCCAATGAACGATGGTCGGAGCCCAAAAGCAGTCGATCCAGAGTCCCTTTTCCACGAGGACCGAGTCCACGCTCAGGGACGAAGCGCCCAGCACGAAGTTAGTAGCGTACGCGCTCAAACAGCGGGACGACCTCACGATAGACGGGCTCAGCGAGTGCACCCTGCTCCCGCCCCGAACGATCCGGTACGCGTTACAGAACCTCGAGGAGGCCGAACTCATCGACACCGAACAGTGCCTGACCGACGCCAGGCGGAAGAGCTACCGCTGGAGCGGCACGAACGAGTGAGCCCCGGACGCCGGAGTCGTACGTCTCGCGAGGAACCGCTGAGCCGACGGGTCGGCCACGCTGTGAAAGTCCAGTCGGGGAGCCGCCGCGCACGGTCGTCCTCGGGCACAGCGGCGTTCCCCTCGATCCCGCACCCCATATAAACGTCTGTATATTCAAGACTATGATACACAATGGCACATCCGGGTCGCGGGCCGCGAACTCCCCTGTCCGCCCGCCGAACCGCGCGGCCGGGCGACAGTATGGTGGGTTTAACACGGGCCCGTGCCGCGGATCCGCCTTGGTCCCGCCGCATCGCTGCCCGCGCCTGCGGGAGTGCCGCCGACGGCGTCCATCAACCAAATTACAATCATACTATTGTAAACCCATGTTGTGCGGCCGCTCTTATAGGTTTCAAATATCACGGGACACACGAGGTACTGGTCGCCGTTCTGACGGGTCCTCGACAGGCAGTCGGGTCGTTCTACGCGTCCAATGATGTGCGATCCACACATTACAGACGGACCTTCGGATCCGTGTGTCATGCTCCCGTGTCTTGACATCGCCGGGTCGAGGAGGGAGACTGGCGCTCTGAGGTCCCACCGGTCGCGTCGTCCGTTCTGAACCCACCGCATTCGGTCACTCAGAAGGGATCTTTGCGGACGCAACGGCACCGGGGATCAACTCCATCCAAGTGAGCGGCCAGGCAGTTTCAGTCATCGGTTCACTCGCCATTGGAACGCCGTTACGACGGGTAGAACAGTATAGAAGTGGGGCCTCTTCACTAATCTATCGGCGTTCGATCCGCGACGTTCCTCTCCCGTCACCGTCGACCGCACGCCTCGGAGGACCGCCGCCGAGGAGACGAGTCAGGGACGGCCGCGTAGTAAGCTCTAAGGGAGGGAACGCTGACGTAGCAGTATGGTTCTGGTGCTATCAGGCGAGGACGTCGCCTCCCTCGTCAGTCTCCCCGACGTGGCGGCCGAGGTCGAACGCGCCCAGATCAAACAGGACGCGGGGGCGGCGGAGCGACCGAACCGCCCGCACTACCCGATCGGGCGGGGGCTCGACGGAAACGAACCGCTCGGAACGGGGCTGGCGATGCCCGCCTATATCCACGGGAGCGACCACTTCGCCACGAAACTGGTGAGCGTCCACGAGGGGAACCCGGAAGGGGTGCCGACGCTCCACTCACAGCTTCTCCTGGCCGACGCGCGCACCGGGCTGCCGGTGTCGATCATGGACGCCAACGGCGTCACGAACGCGCGGACGGGCTGTATCGGCGGGCTGGCCGCCCGGTCGCTGGCCGTCAGTCCGGTGGATCTGGCCGTCATCGGCGCGGGCGTCCAGGCGCGGTGGCAGACCCGGGCGGTCGACGCGCTGTGTGACCTGCGGAGCGTCGCCATCTACGCCCCGAGCGAGTCGAAACACGCCGCCGCGGACGACCTCGCGTCGGAGGGGATCCCGGCCAGCGCGGCCGAGTCCGCGGAGTCGGCCGTCCGGGACGCGAACGTGGTGATAACGGCGACGACGAGCACCGAGCCGGTGTTCCCCGCCGAGGCCGTCCGGGAGGGGACGCTGGTCGTCGGTATCGGAGCCTTCCGGCCGGAGATGCAGGAGATCGAACCGGCCGTGTTCGACGCGGCCGCCCGGGTGTTCGCGGACGTTCCGAGCGAGGCGATCGAGACGGGCGACCTCGCCGCGACGTCGCTGACGGCGGACCGGCTCGTTCCGCTGGGCGAGGCGTTCACCGGCGAGACGGGCCGGCGGGCGGACGACGAGGTGCTCGTCGTCGAGAGCGTCGGGAGCGCGGTGTTCGACGCGGCGACCGCCGAACACGTCTACGGCCTGGCCCGTGACCGGGGCGTCGGGACGACGGTCGAACTGTGACGCGCCCGGCGCGGTCGTCCGGGCTCGCGGCCGCGGGACGGTCCCCGACGCGCCGCGTCGGCAAAGGAATATATATCGTCGACCGGAAACCACCGGTCCATGCTGGACCAGCCGCGGATACCCGAGGAGTGGCACCGGATCGAAACGATCGAATCGCACACGGGCGGGGAGCCGCTCCGGATCGTCGTCGATGGCTTTCCGGACCTGGAGGGCGAAACGATCCTCGAACGGCGGCGTCAGCTGCGGGAGTCCCACGACGACCTCCGGACCGCGCTATTGTGGGAGCCGCGCGGGCACGCCGACATGTACGGCGCGGTCCTCACGGAGCCGGTCACCGACGAGGCCGACGTCGGCGTCCTGTTCACGACGAACGAGGGCTACAGTTCGATGTGTGGCCACGGGATCATCGCGCTCGGGACGGCCCTCGTCGAGACCGGGATGCTCCCGGCGAGCCCGCCGACGGCCAACGTCGCCTTCGACACCCCGGCGGGGCTCGTGAGGTCGACGGCCCGACTCGACGGGGAGAGGGTGACGTCGGTCTCCTTCGAGAACGTCCCGTCGTTCGCCCCGCTCCTAGACGCGACCGTCGACGTCCCCGGCCACGGCGCGGTCGAGTTCGACCTCGGGTACGGGGGCGCGTTCTACGCCTACTGCGACGCCGACCAGTTCGGACTGAACCTCTCGCCGGACAACGCCGACGAGATACGCCGGACCGGGATGGCGGTAAAGCGGGCCGTCGCGGACGCGTTCGCCGTCGAACACCCGGTCGAGGACGACCTGAGCTTCCTGTACGGGACCATCTTTCGCGGGCCGGCCGCGGCCCAGGACCGTGACAGCCGGAACGTCTGCGTGTTCGCGGACGGCCAGATCGACCGCTCGCCGACGGGCACCGGCGTGAGCGGCCGGCTCGCCATCCGGCACGAACGCGGCGACCTCGACGCAGGCGACGAGTTCGTCGTCGAAAGCGTCGTCGGGACGGCCTTCCGCGGGACGGTCGCGCGGGAGACGACGTACGGCGGCTACGACGCCGTGGTTCCCGAGATCGCCGGGAGCGCACACGTCACCGGGCGCAGCGAGTTCGTGATCGACCCCGACGACCCCCTCCGGGACGGCTTCTTCCTCAGCTAAGCGGCGGCCGAACACGCGCCGACGCCCCGGTCGGGCCGGGGATGGCCGTGTCCGCGTCAGTCCTGACCCGGAGTGCCCACCGCCGACGGCCGATCGGTCGGCTCCCGGTCCGGCCACAGCAGGGAGGCACCGATCGCGGCGGCGAACCCGATCGGCGGCGCGATGAGCCGGACCGTGATGACCGCGTCCAGCCCGAGGCCGACCCAGAGGATGGTCGCCCCGGGTCCGGCGACGAACGCGGCGACGAGGCCGGCCACGGAAAGGTCCCGCCGCCAGAAGAACACGAGGGTAAACGCCGGGCCGAAGGCGGAGAACAGCCCGGTGCCGGAGTAGCTCACGAGCGTGTACACCAGGTCCGACGTCAGCAACGCGATGGCGAGCCCGATCACGCCGACCGCGAACGTCGCCGCACGTGAGACGCGGAGCTGGGACGCCTCGCTGAACTCCTCGCCTTTCGTCAGGATCTCGTTGTAGACGTCCTGTGCGACCGCGGAGCTGGCGACGACGATCTGCGAGGACGCCGTCGACATCATCGCCGCGAGCGCGCCGGCGAGGAGGACGCCCCCGAGCAGCCCCGGGAGGTGTTCCAGCACCATGAACGGGAGCACCATCTCGCGGTCCGCCTGCACGGCCGCCGGGGCCCCGTTGATGACGCGCGCGAGCAGCCCCAGCAGCACCGCACCGGAGGAGGTGAGGATCCCCCAGACGGTCGCCACGAGGATGGCCGAGCGGCGGTCGGCGTCGTTGCGGACCGCCATGAACCGGGCGTCGAGGTGGGGGTAGCCGCCCAGATACAGGAAGAACCAGCTCAGGCTGGCCCCGAGGAACACGAGGGCGGCGGCGTCGGTCCGGCCGCCGAACCACGTCGCCCGGCTCCCGCCGGACGCGGCGAGGCCGCCCACGAGCGAGGTGGATGGGTCGAGGAAGACGGAGACGAGGAGATACCCCGGGAGCACGACGAGCGTGAACAGCATCAAAAGCGCCTGCATCACGTCGGTCCACACGACCGAGGGGAACCCGCCGGCAAGCGAGTACGCCGTGACGACGACGCCGACGACGACGATACCGACGACGGGGTCGATCCCGAAGGCGTTCTGGAAGATGTTGCCGCCGGCAAGGAACTGCGCCCCGACGTAGCCCATGTAGAACACGAAGGTGACCAGCGCCGGCAGCGCGCGGACGGCCGACGAATCGCCGGGGATCTTCTCCGCGAGGAGCCCGATCGGGGTGATCGCACCGGTCTCCTTCCGGCCCTCCATGAACGGCCGCGCGTAGACGATCCACTGGAAGATGGCCCCGCCGGTCGTGCCGACGAGCACCCAGACGGCGGAGAGGCCGACCGACCACGCCAGCCCCGGCACGCCCAGCAGGAGCCAGCCGGACATCCCGGAGCTTCGCTCCGAGAGCGCCAGCGCCCAGCCCGGAAGCTGGTCGCCGCCGAGGAAGAAGTCCTCGCCGGAGGAGACCAGCTTCGACCCCCAGTGGCCGATCGCGACCACGACGATCAGATAGCCTACCAGCCCGACCACGGTGTTTACGCCTGCTTCTACCACGCTCCGAAAATAAATATAGCAATATAAAAGCGCTGTGATCCGCCGTAACCACCGGAGGCGCGACGCCGGTCAGCCGAGTTCGGCCTCTATCTCGTCGATCGTGTCGAACAGCCGCCCGACGGTGCTTTGCTCGATCTGCTCGTCGGTCAGCCGGTAGGTCGGCCCGTCGACCGCGAGGCCGCCCAGCACGCTCCCGTCGGGCTTCGTTATCTTCGCGCCCACGCTCCGGAGCCCCTCGCGCTGTTCCTCGTCGTTGACCGCGTACCCCTGCTCGGCGATGCGGTCGAGTTCCGCCCGCAGTTCGTCCCGGTCCGTGATCGTCTGCTCCGTCAGCGCCGGGAGCCCCCAGCGGTCGATGATCTCGTCGATGCGCTCGTCCGACATCTCGGCGAGCAACACCTTCCCGTTGGCCGTCGCGTGCATGTGGAGGTACTGGCCGATCTTGAAGTCGGTCATCGCGGAGCCGCCGATGTTGTGGTACACCACGACGAGCCGGCCGTTCTCCTCGGTGGAGAAGGTGATCTCCTCCGGGATTTCGTCGGCGAGGTCGCGGGCCTTCGAGCGCACGACGTCGAACGCGGGCTCCTTGCGCCGCGCGCGCTCGGCGTGGGAGAGAAAGCGCAGGCCGAGCTGGTAGGTCCCGTCCTCCTTCACCACGTAGCCGAGCTTCTCGAGGGTGGCCAGGTGGTAGTACAGCGAGCTTTTCGAGAGGTCGAGCCGCGACCTGAGCTCCGCGAACGTCGCCCCGCCCGCGTCCTCGATGACGTGGACGACTGCAAAGGACGTCTCAGTCGTCGAGAACGTCCGGGTTTCGTCGGTCATTGTCCCACGGCACGCGCCCCGCCCACAAAAGAGTTCGCATCATGTGAACCATGGGCTCCGGCCGTTCATACGTTCCCTACAGCGGCGATATCGTACCTGTTAGCAGGACGAACACGGGATCGCTGGCGTCCGCGGAGACTGCGACCGCGACGGCTACGGCGGCGATCAGCCCGATCTATCCTCGTTTCACAATATACGAACTCGTTCGTCGGACGGCTCCGAATAGCGGACAATAATTACATTCCTAGTTGTGTAATACCACGCCCCGCCCGGGCGCGTCGTGGAGTCTGGCCCGGCGTGGATCCGTCACGGCTACCGGTTCACGGGGCGCAATAGTTCACAATGCTCGAAACGACGGGTTCACGGGTTCTGCGGCCGCAGTACGACGATCGCGTGCGGCTGTCGTTCCCTTATTTGATTGGATAGGATCTTTTTTGTCGATCGAACCGACACTGGCTATCGTGATTCCGCCGATCGCGAACAACTTCGTGGCTGCCGAATCGACGGAGGGGGCGCTGGAGTACGCCGCCGACCTCAACGGCCGGGGCGTCAGTGCCATCCTCAACCTCCTCGGCGAGCACTACGACGAGCGCGGCCCCGCGGCCGAGGACGCCGAGGAGTACCGCCGCCTGACCGCCGAGATAGCCGAGCGCGGGCTCGACGCGTCGATCAGCGTCAAACCCAGCCAGGTCGGACTCGACGTCGGCGACGACGCCTTCGCCGAGAACCTCACCGACATCGTCGGCAACGCCATCGACCACGACGTCTTCGTCTGGGTCGACATGGAGGACCACACGACGACGGACGCGACGCTCGATGCCGTCGTCGAGAACGCCGAACGCGACGGGGCCGAGGTCGGCGTCGCCATCCAGGCGAACCTCAAGCGGACCGGCGACGACCTCGAACGCCTCGCCGCGACCGACGCGACCGTCCGCCTCGTCAAGGGGGCGTACGACGAACCCGCGTCGGTCGCCCACACGGACAAATCGCGGGTGAACGAGGCCTACGAGGAACACCTCGACTACCTCTTCAGCGAGTTCGACCGCGTCGCCGTCGGGAGCCACGACCCACAGATGATCTCGCGCGCCCGACGCCTCCACGAGGAGTACGGCACGCCCTACGAGATACAGATGCTCATGGGGGTGCGCGAGGACGCCCAGTTCGACCTCGCGGCCGAGGACGTGTGCGTCGTCCAGTACGTCCCCTACGGGTCGAAGTGGGCGCAGTACTTCTACCGCCGCGTCATGGAGCGCAAGGAGAACCTCCTCTTTGCCGCCCGCGCGATCCTGCCGTGACGCCGCCGTCCGGCACCGACACTCCTTCCGTCCCCGACAATCGCCCGGGAAACGGCCACGGAACCCGACAACCCCCGCTCAAGTAGTGGAACATCACCCGACCCCGACCATGGAAGGGACGGGGTTCTACTACGTCGGGCGAGACGAGCGCGTATGAGTCAGGGAAGCGGTTCCGAGACGCACCAGCACTACATCGCCGGCAAGTGGACCGACGGCGAGGGCACGGAGACGTTCGAGAGCACTAATCCCGCGACCGGCGAATCCTTGGGCGAGTTCCGCCGGGGCACAGAGGCCGACGTCGACCGGGCGATGGCCGCCGCAGACGACGCCTTCGAGGAGTGGCGCGAACTCTCCCGCATCGACCGCGCCGAGTACCTCTGGGACATCTACCACGAACTCCGCGACCGACACGACGAACTCGGCCAAATCGTCACCAAGGAGTGCGGCAAGGAGATCAGCGAGGGCAAAGCCGACGTCACCGAGGCCTGGCACATGGTCGAGTGGGCCGCCGGCGACGCCCGCCACCCCAAGGGCGACGTCGTCCCCAGCGAGATCCCCGAAAAAGACGCCTACATGCGCCGCAAGCCCCGCGGCGTCGTCGGCTGTATCACCCCCTGGAACTTCCCCGTCGCCATCCCCTTCTGGCACATGGCCGTCTCGCTGGTCGAGGGCAACACCGTCGTCTGGAAGCCCGCCGAGCAAACCCCCTGGTGTGGCCAGGTCATCGCCGAAATGTTCGAGGACGCCGGCATCCCCGACGGCGTGTTCAACATGGTCCAGGGCTTCGGCGACGCCGGCAACGCCATCGTCCAGGACGACCGCACCGACACCGTCCTCTTTACCGGCTCCGCGGAAGTCGGCCACCAGATCGCCGACACCGTCGGCGGCACCCCCGGCAAACTCGCCGCCTGCGAAATGGGCGGCAAAAACGGCATCGTCGTCACCGAACAGGCTGACCTCGACATCGCCGTCCATTCGGCCGTCATGTCCAGCTTCAAAACCACTGGCCAGCGCTGTGTCTCTTCGGAGCGCCTCATCGTCCACACGGACGTCTACGACGAGTTCAAGGAGCGCTTCGTCGAGATCGCCGAACAGGTCGCCGTCGGCGATCCCCTCGACGACGAGACGTTCATGGGACCGGCCATCGAACCCGACCACGTCGAGAAAATTCAGAAGTACAACGACCTCGCACAGCAGGAGGGCGCGAACGTGCTCGTCGACCGCGCGGAACTCGACGACGATGAAATCCCCGAGGGCCACGCCGAGGGCAACTGGGTTGGCCCGTTCGTTTACGAGGTCGACTACGACGAGGACCTGCGCTGCCTGAAGGAGGAGGTGTTCGGCCCCCACGTCGCCCTGGTCGAGTACGAGGGCGACATCGAGCGCGCGGTGGAGATCCACAACGACACGCCGTACGGGCTGGCCGGCGCGGTCATCAGCGAGGACTACCGCCAGATCAACTACTACCGCGACCACGCGGAAGTGGGCCTGGCGTACGGTAACCTGCCCTGTATCGGCGCTGAAGTGCAGCTACCGTTCGGCGGCGTCAAGAAGTCCGGCAACGGCTACCCGAGCGCCCGTGAAGTGATCGAGGCCGTCACCGAGCGCACCGCCTGGACGCTCAACAACTCCACCGACATCGAGATGGCACAGGGTCTCTCTGCTGACATCACTACCCAGGACGACTGAGCGCGACGACCCGACGAGCGGCCGCCGGGGCACCCCTCCCATGGTCGGGTCGGTGTATACTGGCTACCGGGGGTTCGTACTAGGCACGATGGAAGCCGACAGGAACTGTCCGGTCTGCGAGGCGCTGACGCGGGACGTCGCCGGCATCGAACGCTGTACCGAGTGCCACTGGCTGTACCCTCAGGGTGCTGACTGACCGAACCCAGTGGACACCGATGGAGAGACGCGTCCTCGGCCAACTGTACAGGCTCGAACCTCTGGGAATGGAGCAACTCATCGACCGGACCGAAGGGCATCCCTTTCTGGTCGAGGAGTGCTGTATGCGGTTGTTCAGGGACGGCCTCGTCACCACCGACAGCCCCGGCGTCTACCGTCTGACCGCGGAGGGACACCGGCGGTACAGGGACGTCGAGTGACCACAGCGCGGTGTGAAACGACGGACGACGCCTCGGATTGTGGCCGGGATGACAGGACCAACGAGGCTCGGCGTCGAACGCGTTTCGAGAGATAGATAAAATAAAAATAATACATCAATTTCTTATAGCTACGATTCATGACGTGTCGTGTGTCGTATGAAAACGGGTGCAAAAGCCCAACTGACAGCATGCGGACGGATTCGGTCGGTGGGACGAGTAACGGTGATACACTCCGTCGTTCGAAGCGTCCGGAAGCGATCGAACGTCGCCTCCGAACGGATACGAACGTATTAAGCGCTCTCAAGCGCAAATACTATCGTTACACTGGTCATCAGATCCCCGCAACGATGTCGGCGCATCAAGGACCGTCGACGTGGCATCGGGAGAGCGGACCGCCGGCGACGAATCGAGTCCCGGGAGCCAGATCGTGTGAACGAATACATGAAGTACTTGGATACATAACTAGACAGTAGAGATAGCAAATAACACGGATTCTCGATAGGTAAATACGGCGGCCGAACACCGCAAGGGGACATCGCAACAGCCCCTCACGGAAGGAGCGGCGACGTGAGCGCTGTCGGAGGAAAAAGGCGTCACTGCGTCTATCGGGGGAGGGCCTCAAACGACGGCGGGACGAAACCGAGGTCACCGGGTCGTGGCGGGCCGGTTCCGACGACGCCGAAGGCATTCGCAACGGAGTACATATGCCTGCTGGAGAGAGGTACGAACGATGACGGAACTCAGCCTCCTCGGTCGGTCCGCGGACGAGTCCCGACGGGAACTGTACGACGCGCTGACGGACGCGGAGCCCGGCGACGAACTCGCCGTCGAGGCCGACCGGGACGTCGACGCGCACCTGGTCAGATACCAGATCGACCGGGGCCGCGCGCTCGACTGGGAGTACGCGCACCCGGACGCGGAGCCGAGGGAACTCCGGGTGACCAAGGGCGAACCGCTGGCCGAGGGCGAACTCGGAACGATCGACGTGCGGGACCTGAAGCCACAGCGGCGACACGAGGCCCTCCTCGACATCTTCGACGAACTGGAGCCGGACGAGGGGTTCGTCCTCGTCAACGACCACGACCCCAAGCCGCTGTATCACGAACTGAAGTCGATGCACGGCGACGTGGTCGAGTGGGAGTACCGGAACCGCGGGTCGGACGGATGGCGGGTCGCGGTTGTCAAGACCGGCGAGTCCGACGCCGACGACGACGACGTCGTCACGCGGTACGACGTCCGGGAAATCCCCAAGCAGGAGCGGCACCCGACGATCCATCACCGGTACGGGATGATCCCGGAGGGCGGGACGATGGAACTGATCGCCCCGCACGAGCCGAAACCGCTCCGCCGCGAGTTCCGCCAGCAGTACGGCGGCTCGTTCGCCTGGAACGTCGTCGAGAAGGAGCCGGGCCGCTGCCGCGTCCGGATCACGAAGGCGCGCGAGGCGGACGACGGGGCCGCCGACGAACCGGAGCGCGACGCGTCCGACGCACCGTCGGGCGACGGGTCGCTCGAAATCCGCGAGGAACTGGACGTCCGGGACCGTCCCCCGGCACAGCGCCACGAACTGATCTTCGAGTCCTACGCCGACCTCGACGACGGCGAGGGGTTCGTCCTCGTCAACGACCACGACCCCAAGCCGCTGTACCACCAGTTCGAAGCCGAGGCCGGGCCGGAGTTCCGCTGGGAGTACCGACAGAAGGAGCCCGGGGAGTTCAGGGTCGTCATCGGAAAGGCCGAACGCGTGGGGAGCGCGACGTCCGACGAGGGACCGACGACGCCGTTCTGATCGGGTACGGTCGCCCGACACTCCAAGACCGGAGTGGCCGCCGGTCAACGGGAACTATCAGTCGTCGACCGCGACGTCGTCGTCGACGCGCAGGGTTCGCCCGCGGTCGGACTCGGGCACGCGGGCGATTATCATCAGCGAGTAGTGGTGGTCGAACGCGTCGTCGTCGGCCCACTCGGGGAACGTCTCGCGGCGCTTCGCCACGAACCGCTCGCGGAACTCGGGGGTCGGGTCGCCGGTGTCCGGGTCCCGCTGGGGAACGACACAGCGCCCGCACGGCGTGACGCCCTCGAAGCGGACGTCGCCGACCGCGAACCCGGGTGCCGCTTCGCCGACGAACCGGTCCTCCCAGAACGCCGGGACGCCCGAAACCTCGACGTTCGCCCGGAGCCGTCGCCGAGCGCCGTCGACGGTCATGTCCTCGAACCACGACGCGACGGTTTCGAGCGTCGCCGTGCTGACGACCGAGGGTCCCATCCCCCGCCGGTCGACGTACCCGAGCGACGCGTCGCGCCGGAGCGTCAGGTCGGCATCGAAGAAGTCGCCGAACCACTCGGCGGCGCGCTCGCGCTCCGATTCGAGGTCGAACCGGCGGGTCTCGCCGGCCCCCGTTTCGACGCGCAGCGACGCGGACGCCGGGTCGAATTCGGTCGAGAGGTCGTGGACCCGGTCGGTCCGTTTGCCGTTGAGGACGTCCCCCTCGGCGTCGAACAGCGCGAACTCGCGGTCGTGTTCCAGCGTGCCGCCGTCGAGCACTTCGGCCGCGTCGAGGTCGATCCCGTCGAGTCCCTTCACCGGAAAGATCCTGAGTCGCTCCAGGCGGGCCATCGGGTGTATCGACAGGGCGCTCCCCTATAGAGGTTCGTTCGAACGTCGTTCCGGCTCCGGGCAAGCGTTTCCGGCGAACGCGTCCTCAAGACGCCCGCCCGCGTAGGTGGGGGCAGTGCTTCGAGACGTCGTCACGGTGCTTTTCGGCGACCCGTTCGCAGTGATGAACACGGTCGGGCTGGTCGCCTTCGCTCTCGTCGGGTCGGCGAAGGCGATCCGCGAGGAGTTCGACCTGTTCGGCATCGCGGTCGTCGGGCTGGCGATGGCGTTCGCCGGCGGGGCGACGCGGGACCTCCTGGTGAACCGGGTCCCGCTGGCGCTGGAGTCGCCGGTCGAGGTCGGCCTGGGGCTGGTCGGCGTCGGGCTGGCGGTCGCGCTGAGCGCGGCCCTCTCGTCGCCGGACAGCCATCCGATCACGCTCGTCTCGGACGCGGTCGGGCTCGGGGCGTTCGCGACGACCGGCGCTATCGTCGCAACGGGGGCGGGCGTGTCGGCGTTCGGCGTCGTCGCCATCGCCACCATCAACGCGGTCGGCGGCGGTGCCGTCGCGGACATCCTCCTCGACCGCGCCCCGTTCATCCTCTTCGACGACTTCTACGCGAGCTGTGCGGTGTTGGGCGGGTGCGCGTACTGGGCGGCGTTGAGCGTCGGCGCGGCCGGACCGACCGCGGCCGCGGCCTGTGCGGTCGTGACCGTCGGAACGCGGCTGGCGGCGGTGACGTACGGCTGGGACCTCCCCTCGGTGCAGCGCCTCGGGATCGATACCTGAGCGCCCGGAAGCGACCGGCCGAAAGCTTATCCCACCGTTCGAGAAAGGTAGCGACGATGCCCTCCGGGACGGACGAAACCCTCGTCGCAGCCGCTCGGCTCCTCCTCGTCGGGGCCGGCGTCGCGGTCGCCGCCCTGACCGTCGAAGCCCTCGTCACGATGCCGCCGCCACCGCCCGACAGCGATGGGTTCGCGCACGGCATGGCGGCGATCTTCGGCAGCGTGGTCATCGTGCTGTCGCTCGGGGTCGCGGCGGTCGGCGTGGTCCTCCCGACGGTCCTCGGGCGGGACGACAGGCTCGGCTTCGGTCGCCGGCAACGCCTCGCGCTGAAAGGCGCTGCCGTCCTCATCGGCGGCGGCCTCGTCGCGGCGCTGGCCGTCGGTGCCGTCGGCGGGCTGCAGTACGGGATCCTCCTGTGGCTCGGGCTCGTCGTCCTGGCGGTGCTCGTCGTCGGGGCGACGCTGGTCTGGCGGGCGGTCGAGGCCGTGGTCCGGTTCGTCTCTCGCCGGGTCACAGCCGACGCGCCGTGACGAGCGCCCCCATCCCGCGACCGCCGGCGGGCCGGACGCCGGCACGCGAGATCGTTCCTTTATACGGTTCGAGTCGGTACGGCGTCACATGAGTCAGGCAGACGTAGAGACGTGCAACCGCGCGCTGTTACAGGTCTGGCACGGGGACTGCTGGGGGATAGACGCCGCGTCGGAGACGGGCGCGGAGATGCTCATGCACCGCGTCCACCGCGTTTCGGACGGGACCGCGAAGGGGCATTTCACGGTGTTCGACGGCGAGGGCGAGGATATCGAGTCGTTCATAGACGCCGTACGGGGGTCGGAGTACACGGAGTCGGTGAACGTCCTGCCGAGTCAACAGTTGGAGTACGAGTCGCTGTTCGGCGTCCCGTCGGCGGACCTCATCGTCGACTACGACGCCGGCCACAGCGTCGGGGACGCGCTGATCTCGGAGGGGTTCATCAACCACAGCCCGGTCCACGTCCGGGGGACCGGCGAGCGCTGGCCGGTGTTCATCCAGGAGTCCCGGGCGGAGATGGAGACCCGTCTCGACCGGATCCGGGAGCGGGTCGACGCCGAAATCGACGTCGAGCAGGTCATCTCCGGCGACCGACAGCTGAGTCACGGCCCCCTGCCGATCCAGTACAGCCTCTCGCCGAAGCAAAAGGAGGTCGTCGGCTTCGCACGGCAGGCCGGCTACTACGAGTGGCCCCGGGAGACCTCGGTCCGGGAGATGAGTTCGGAGTTCTCCGTGTCGAAGACGACGTTTCTGGAGCACCTCCGCAAGGCCGAGGCCAAGATCATGGACCCGTGAGGCCCGGCGGCTTCGCGGCCCGGCCCGGGGACCCCCGGATCAGAGTTCGCGCGAGCCGTCTAGCGCGACGATGACGGCGCTTGCCCGCGGCGTCGCGCGATATTTGCGCCACTTCCCGTCCTTGCGGCGGGTGACGAGGCCCGCCTCGGTGAGCTTGGACAGCGCGTGGCTGATGGCGCTGTCGCTGACGTCGACGAGCGGGGCGAACTCGCAGACGCACAGTTCCTCGTTGGCGACGTGCAGGAGCCGGAGGATCCTGTAGCGCGTCTCGTTCGCGAACGCGGAGAGGACGTCGACGTCGGATTCGATCGCGGATTCGCCCGCGTCGAGCGATTCGAGTTCCGCGAGCCGCTCCTCGACGTCGGCCTCGCAGCAACTCCCCTGCTCGTCGGTGAGGTAGCGTCGGAGCCGGTCGGTAGATGACATGCGGAACATTTGAACACGTATCTGATTAAACGTTGTGGGACGGGAGCGATGCCGGGTTCAGGACCCGATAGTCGTTTCAACTAGCGCTGTACCATTCATTCGAAGCGGACTTATAGATGAACGCAGCGTAAACTGAGGTTGGCGCTTCCGCCGGGGCGGCGTCCATCAAACAGTCCAGGTAGAACCGGAATATAGCCCATTTTGGCCCGTAAGACGCACTCAGTACACTGCGTCGAATCCACCACGAGGTGTCGCGAAGCCATTCGAGTTGAAGACGTCCGAAATCGTCCTCGGCTGGATCGGTGGGTTTATGGACCTGATTGAAAGAACGTTTAATCGTAATCCGGTAGACGAGCTGCATACGTCGCTGCGGCGGCACCGAGCGATTGAACGATCCGAAAACCAAACCGACCACCATGACTGAACTCACGCTGTACGAGGAAGCGATGTGCTGTTCGACCGGCGTCTGCGGCCCGGACCCCGACGACGAACTCGTCCGGGTCAGCGCCGCGCTCGACCAACTGGAGGAGGAGTTGGACGACGTCGAGATCACCCGCGCGAACATGCAACACGACATCGAGCGGTTCCTGGAGACGGAGCGGGTCTACGACCTCGTCGACGAGGAGGGCCCCTCCGTGCTCCCGATCACCGTCGTCGACGGCGAGATAGTCGCCACCGGGGCGTACCTCTCGTACGACGAACTCGAAGCGACAGTCGCCGGCGACGCCCGGCCACAGGAGGCCTGAATGGCGGGAGCAGCAACCCCCGCCCGCGAGGTCGTCGAACCGACCGGGGAGGAGACGGAGTTCGTCTTCTTCAGCGGCAAGGGCGGGGTCGGCAAGAGCACCGTCAGCTGTGCGACCGCCGCGTGGCTCGCCGACAACGGGTACGAGACGCTGCTGGTGACGACCGACCCCGCGCCGAACCTCTCGGACATCTTCGAGCAGGAGATCGGCCACGAGGTGACCGGGATCCGGAACGTCGAGAACCTCTCGGCGATCGAGATCGACCCGGACGTGGCCGCCGAGGAGTACCGCCGGGAGACGCTCGAACCGATGCGGGAGCTGCTGGACGACGAGCAGCTCGAAACCGTCGAGGAGCAGCTCAACAGCCCCTGCGTCGAGGAGATCGCCGCCTTCGACAACTTCGTCGACTTCATGGACAGTCCGGAGTACGACGTGGTCGTCTTCGACACCGCGCCGACGGGGCACACGATCCGCCTGATGGAGCTGCCGAGCGACTGGAACGCCGAACTCGAGAAGGGCGGCTCGACCTGTATCGGGCCGGCGGCGTCGATGGGCGACAAGAAGGCGGCCTACGAGCGCGCTATCGACACGCTGCAGGACGGGGAGCGGACCGCGTTCGCCTTCGTGGGGAAGCCCGAGGACTCGTCGATAGACGAGATCGAGCGGAGCGCCGCCGACCTGCGCGAGCTCGGCATCGAGCCGCAGCTGCTGGTCGTCAACGGCTACCTGCCGGAGTCGGTGTGTGACGACCCGTTCTTCGGCGGGAAACGCGAGGACGAACGGGCCGTCATCGACCGCGCGAGATCGGCGTTTTCCGACCGGGCGGTCGCGACGTACCCGTTACAGCCCGGCGAGATCGCCGGACTGGACCTCCTCTCGGACGTGAGCGGCGTCATCTACGACGGCGACGAGCCCGCGGTCGACGTCGACGACGGGGCGGCCGCACCGAGCGCGGACGCGACACCCGACGTCGACTCGCTCGCCGACGCCGACGCGGTCGCCGACCAGCTTCGCCCGGCGGACGGGACGCGCTACCTGTTTTTCACCGGGAAGGGCGGCGTCGGCAAGAGCACGGTCGCGTCGACGACGGCGACCGCGCTCGCCGAGCAGGGGTACGAGACGCTGGTCGTCACCACCGACCCGGCCGCCCACCTCGAGGACATCTTCGGCGAGCCGGTCGGACACGAGCCCACGTCCGTCGGGCAACCCGGCCTCGATGCGGCGCGGATCGACCAGGAGCGCGCGCTCGAGGAGTACCGCGAGCAGGTCCTCGACCACGTCACCGAGATGTACGAGGACGGCGACGGGGACGTCGACGTCGACGCCGCGGTCGCCAACGTCGAGGAGGAACTGGAGTCGCCCTGCGCCGAGGAGATGGCCGCGCTCGAGAAGTTCGTGAGCTACTTCGACGAGGACGGGTACGACGTGGTCGTCTTCGACACCGCCCCGACGGGCCACACGCTGCGACTGCTGGAGTTGCCGAGCGACTGGAAGGGCTTCATGGATCTGGGGTCGCTGACGAGGGGCGCGGCGCCAGAGAGCGCCGACAGGTACGACGACGTGATCGAGACGATGCAGGACCCCGCCCGGAGCACGTTCGCCTTCGTGATGTCGCCCGAGTACACGCCGATGATGGAGGCGTATCGGGCCGCCGAGGACCTCCGCGACCAGGTCGGCATCGAGACCTCGCTCGTCGTGGCGAACTACCTCCTGCCGGAGGAGTACGGCGACAACGCCTTCTTCGAGAGCCGGCGCGCACAGCAGCGCCGCTACATAGACGAGATCGCCGACCGGTTCGACGCGCCGATGATGCTCGCGCCGCTCCGGGGCGACGAGCCGGTGGGCCTCGACGACCTCCGGTCGTTCGCCGAGGCGATCGCCGGGCTGGAGTCCCTAGACGAGGAGGCCCCGGAGGTGACCGCGTCGTGAGCGACGCGCAGTCGGTCGACCCGGCCGTCGAGGACGCGCTCGACGCGTTCACCGAGACCCTCAGGGAGTCCGAGACGTACCGGGAGTTCGTCGCCGCCGAGGAGGCCCTCGCGGACGACGCGGAGGCGCTGGCGCTCCTCCGGGAGTACCGGGAGAAACAGCAGCGCGTCCGCCGGTCCGACTTCGACGGCGACCTGATGAGCGAACTCAAGGCCCTCAGGTCGGAGGTCGCGGACAACGAGACGATCCAGCGCCACCAAGCCGCACAGGAGGCGCTCGTCGACCTGCTCCGGCGGACGGACGACGCGGTCAGCGAGCGGATCGGCGAGGACTTCGCCCGGTCGCTCGGGGGTGGGTGCTGTTGAGCGCCGACGCCGACGACGTGCTGGCCGCCGCCGAGTCGCTCGGCGACGCGCTTCGGGCAGCCAAGGCGGAGGAGAGCGCGGAGGCGTTCGAATCGACGGTCCGCGAGTGTAACGAGGCGATCACCGAGGCGACGGGCGTCGAGTACGGCGAGGCCTGCGATGCGGGGAGCGACTGCTGTTAGGCGACGGAGAGACGGTCCGTCCGGGGGCCTCGCGTTTCGCGGCCGAGACGGACGCGTCCCGACTCAGGGGGACGCGCCCGACGGCGTCCCCAGTTCCACGTCGAGGGGGTCCTCGATCTCGCCCATCACGGCTTCGAGCGCGTCGGTCGCGGTGACCAGCCCCACGACCTCGTCGGCGTCGTCGACCACGAGCGCGAGTTCCTGGTGTTCCGCCTGGAAGCGGTCGACGGCGTCGCTGATGGGCGTGTCCTGCCGGACCGTCATCGGCGGGGCCGCCACGTCCTCGAAGGTGGCGTCGCCGCGGCGGAGGTCGTCGATCCGGTTGACGACCGCCGGGACGTAGACGATGCCGCGGAAGTCTTTGAGGCCGTCGCCGACGAGCGGGAACCGCGTATGGGGGCTTTTGCCGATCCGGTCGACGTTCTCCCGGACGGACGCCGTCGTCGAGAGGGAGAGGACGTCCCCGCGGGCGGTCATCACCTCCCGGACGGGCGTGTCGCCGACGGTGAAGGCGTTGAGTATCTCCTCCTTGCGTTCCTCGGTGATGTCCCCGCGGTCGAGCAGGGTGCCGAGCCGGTGGCGGAGGTCGGCGCGCGATTCGACCCGGTCGGTCTCGGTCTCCAGCCACGCGCCGGTCATCTCGATGCCGAAGAGGCGGAGCGTCCACTTCGCGACGCCGTCGCCGAGTACGATCACCGGGTACAGCAGCTTCGCGAACCAGTACAGCGGCGTCGCGCCGTACCGGGCGACGAGCTTCGTCCGTTCGACGCCGAGGTACGTCGGCGTCTGCTCGCCGTGTGTCAGGTGGAGCAGGTTGATGATGACGAACCCGAGGACGCCGCCCGCCCCGACCGACGCGAGGAACGTGTTCCCGAAGAACGGCTCGATCAGCGACGCCACCGCCGGCTCCGCGACGATGCCGACGGCGATGCTCGTCGCGGAGATGCCCACCTGACAGCTCGTGAGGTAGATCTCGAGGTCCTGGGTCATCCCCCAGGCGCGTCGCAGGCCGGGCACGTCGAACTCGGACTCCGGGAACTGACGCACGCGGGTGAGCGCGAACTCGATCGCGACGAAGAAGCCGTTCGCCAGGATGAGCGCCGCCCCGGCGAGCAGCCGAACCGTCAGTTCGATCGTGTCCATATCGGGGGTTCGATCGGGAGCGGTAAAGATGTTGTAAACGAGCCGGTAGGACCGGCCCGGCGGCAGCGGTCCCCGTCGGCGGCCGGCCACGCGTGTCGCGCCGCCCGCCGGTCACTGACGGCCGGCGACGGGGGCGGTCGACAGCCCGACCGGCGTCTCGGGGGCGGTCGCAAGCGTCAGTTCCCAGGTCTCGTCGTCGACCCGAACGGCGTCGGGGACGGCCGGGATCGCCTCCGGCCGCCGCCGCAACAGGTCCACGGTGATCGGCAGCGTCGGGAGGGCGGCGTCGGTCGACGACAGCGCGTAGTCGGTCAGCGACACACACACCGCGTCCCCGTCGGCGTCCGACAGCGAGTAGCTCTCGAAGAACTCGAGGGCCCCGAGCCGGTCGAACGCGGCCGCGACCGGAGTGGCGTCGGCCGGGGACCCCGGGAGCTGTGTCGCCGCCTCGCGGAGGATCTCCGCCTGCGTCGCCGGGGGGAACCGGCCGGCCAGCGTCGCCGCCATCCCCTCGAGGAGGTGGAGACAGAGCCGGTCCCGGCTCGTGACCGCTTCGGCGGCCTCGAAGTACGCGTCCATGACGGCGCGCTCGGCCGCGTCGTGGCCGCCCGCCGACAGCGTCTCGAACACCGCGCCCGCGACGCGGTGGCAGAACTCGATGCGCCCAGAACCGGGCGTGGAGGCCGGCGGGGTCGGCGGAAACGCCCAGTCGCGGCCCGGGTCGGCGGTCGGCGTCCGGGTCACCGCCGGCAGTTCGCAGACGACCGGGTCGTGACACGGGAGTTCGGGGTCGTACCGCCGGAGCGCGGCGCGGTACTGCTCTGCCAGCTGGGCGGCCTCGGCCGCCGTCTCCCGGTCCGGGAACCGCAGGTCGCCGAGGGGGACGATCCGCTCGTTCGTGCGGCCACAGACCACGCCGAAGGGGCCGTCCGCGACGGCCCGGGTTTCGATCCGCGACCGGAGCGCGGTCAGCGTCTGGCCCACCATGTCACCGATCCCGCCTCTCGTCGTTCCCCGGCGGCCGGTTCGCCCCGCCGCGCGGGCCGGAAGGCGGCGCGTCGTCCCCCGCTCCACCGGCGTCGCTCGCGTCCGCGTCGAACAGCCGGAGGTAGACGGCCGCCCAGAGTTCGCCCCGCTTTCGCCGCGACGAGGCGGGGAGGCGGTCGCGGGGCATCTCAGATCGCCCCCGGACGCGCGGGTCGTGGCGTCCCTGGCGCGGCTCCGGCGGGCGACTGTCCCGGTCGGTGGAGGTCGCTGGGCGTCATCAGTTTTTAGGCTAGCCTAAATAAATATAAAGCTTCCCCTGCCCGCCGGGTCCGTGAGGCGATGGAGGACACGGGACCCGACGAATACGCATGTGAGCGTCCGGGGCGCCGCCGCGGGCGACCAACACTTTTCACCCAGTCCGCCGAACCGCCCGACCGTGACCGACGGGAGCGAGGCGGGCGACCCGCCGCCGGCGGCAGCCCTCCGCGACGCCATCGACCGGGAGGCGAGCGCGGAGGTGGAATCGCTGGTTCGGCGGCTGCGGGACGGGAGCGACGACGCGTGGAAGGACCGGCTGCGGGTGCTGCAGTCGGCCGCGGACACGGAGCCGTCGACCGTCGCGCCGGCGCTCCCGCTGTTCGACGCGTTTCTGACGGACGGCGACCGGCCGGTTCGGCTGCGGGCGGTCAAGACGGTCGTCGCGGTCGCGGAGTCCCGCCCGACGGCCGTCGAGCCGCTCGTCGAGGTGCTGACCGAGCGCCTGTACGACGACTTCTACTTCGTGCGGGCCCGCGCCGCGGAGGCCCTGGGGCTGCTCGCCCGGGCCGACCCGTCGGCGGTCGACGCGACGACGGCGCGGGCGCGGTTCCTCGACTGCCTGGGGGACGAGAAGCCGGCGGCCCGCGGGAAGGCCGCGAAGGCCTTCGCGCACCTCGCCGCCGGGGACCCCGACGCGTGCCGGTCCGCCGTCGGGAACTTCGCCGCTCGACTCGACGACGAGAGCCCCGTGGTCCGCTTCTGGCTCGCCACGGCCGTCGCGACCGTCGCGCTCGACCACCCGCAAACGGTGGAGCCGATCGGCGACGACGTCGCGGACCTGCTGGCCGACGGGAACCCGTTCGTCCGCGGCCGCGCCCTCGAGTGCCTGGGCGCGCTCCGCCGGGACGGCTGGCGGCCCGACGGGGCCGTCGACTTCGAACCGCACCTGACCGACGGGAACAGCTTCGTGCAGGCCCGGGCGTGCTGGGCGCTCGCGGGCGACGACGGTCGGGTCGAGGCGCACCGTCCGCGTCTCGAAGAACTAGCGCGGGCGGACGACGACGCCGTCCGGCGGGCGGCAACCACGGCGCTCGACGGCCACGCGCACGGGGCGTCCGGGGCCGGGGTCCAACTGGTCGAGGACTTCCGGGACCCCGCGTACTCGTTCGACGCGGACGTCGAACACCCGGAGCCCCGGGAGAACGCATGTCCGAACTGCGGAACGACGTACCCGCCGGCCGGCCCGCCGGTCTGCCCGACGTGTGACACGCCCGGACGATAGTTTTAGGTTCGCCTAAAATTCGTAGCGCTTATGGTGGGATAGCGCGGCCCACATCACATGGACCGCCGAACCCCCGCTCGTCGGACGGACGTGCGACGCGACCGCGTCGCGGAGACAGCCACTGGCCCGCGCTCGCCGGAGGGAGCCGACGGATGACCGAAGCCGCCGACGCGTTCGACCCCGACGAGACGTGCGACGTCGCCGTCGTCGGGGGCGGCCCGGCCGGCTGTTCCGCGGGCGTGTTCACCGCCCGCTACGGCCTCGACACCCTCGTTCTCGACCGGGGGCGGTCGTCCCTCCAGCAGTGTGCCCACCTGGAGAACTACCTCGGCTTCCCGGGCGGCATCGACATCGACACGTTCTACGACCTGATGCACGCCCACGCGGAGGCGGCCGGCTGCCGCCTCGTCGACGACTTCGTCGACGCCGTGACCCGGACTGCCGACGGGTCGGGGTTCGCCGTGGAGACCCAGGACGGGCGCGCCGTCGAAGCCGAGCGCGTCGTCGCCGCGACCAGGTACGACAGCGAGTACCTCGAACCCCTCGACAAGGGGGAGATGTACGAGACGCACAACCACGGCGGCGAGAAGCACCGGCACTTCGACCGGTCGTACGCCGACCCCGACGGGCGAACGCCGATCGACGGGCTCTACGTCGCCTCGCCCGTCGACGACCGGAACCAGCAGGCCATCACCGCGGCCGGACAGGGGGCACGCGTCGGCCGGCACGTCGTCGGCGACGTCCGCGGGGACCGGGGGTACTGGGACGACGCCGCCGAGCGCGTCGACTGGGTGCGCCGGGAGCGGGCGCGCGACCCGGAATGGGGGACCCGCGACCGGTGGCGGGAGGCGTTCGACGAGCGGATGCCCGACGACCTCGACCTCCCGGCGGAGACCGTCGAGGAACTGCGGGAGGCGGAGGTCGACGACCGGCTGGACGCGTACATCTCCGACGAGGAGATCGAGGCCCGCAGGAAGCGGGCCCACGACCGCATCCTCGACCACCTGGACACGGAGCGGATCCGCGCGTACCTCGACCGGGTCGACGCGGAGTCGGCGGACGGTTGAGGGGCCGTCGGCGTCCGGGGACGGCTCACGCCTCCGGAAACGCCTCGAAGTCCGCCGGGTCGGCGCTCGGCGGCAGGGAGACGGGCACAACTGTCGAGACGCCCTTCACCGTCCGCGCCCCGTCGAGGTCGGGCCCGACGAGCCGCGGACCGTCGGCGTCTATCGGCTCCCCGTCCCGGGCGACCGCCAGCACGCATTCGAGCGCGGCCCGGACGTCGAGGCAGGCGCGGTAGCCGTCGCCGCTGGCGACGACGAGGTGGGTCGTCTCCGGCGGGACGTCCCTCGCCTCCACGAGGGCCGCGACGGGGACGCCGCGCCAGGTTGCGGTCGTCCAGTCCCCCGTCGCACAGCGGATCTCGGCGGGGCGCTCGATGGATTCGAGGCCGTCGAGCGCCAGCGACGCGACGTCGATGGGGGGTGCCGTGCGGTCGGCCGCCGCGATCGGTGAATCCATTGGCCCGTTCGGAACTTGCCGGGAGCGCTCCTTAAATCGACGCGCCGGCTCCCACGCGGCGGGAACGTCGGCCGGCGGGAGCCCCACGCCCCGGGTGCGGCAGACCTTTACGGCCCGGCCACCGCGACCAAACGTGGATTCACACGACGTCCGGCGCGCCTGGGCGGACCGCTCCGGCGAGTACTCGCCGAGGTACTACGCCCACTACGGGCCGGACGAGACGAGCGAGCTGATCCGGTCGACCCTGGAGCGCCGCGTCGGCCGCGACGCGCGCGTGCTGGAGGTCGGCTGCAGCGCCGGCCGGCACCTCGCCGCGCTCGCCGACGCGGGGTTTACCGACCTGACCGGCGTCGACGTCAACGGCGACGCGCTGGACGTGCTCGCCGAGACGTATCCGGATCTGGCGGCGACGGGGACGTTCCACGAGAGTACGATAGAGGAGTACGTCGCGGACGTCAACGACGGCGCGTTCGACGCGACGTTCTCGGTCGAGACGCTCCAGCACATCCACCCGGACGCCGAGTGGGTGTTCGACGAACTGGTCCGGATCACGGACGGCGTCCTCGTCGTCGTGGAAAACGAGAGCGGGGAGGCGGGGACGGTGAACTACGTCGACGAGGACGTGCCGCTGTACTACCGCGACTGGAGCACGGTGTTTTCCGAGCGGGGCCTCGTCGAGGTCGACGCGACCGCGCTCGACCGGGACACCGCACGGGTGTTCCGGACGCCCGACTGACGCCGGCGACTCGGGGGGAGCAGGTCTACCGGTCGGCCGGCCGCCACTCTTCCAGGGTGTACCCCTCGTACGGCGTCTCGTCGACGAGTTCCCAGCGGTCGCGGTCGAACGCGGGGAACGACGCGTCTCCTTCGTACTCGCCGTGAACCCGGCTCAACAGCATGCGGTCGTAATGGGGCAGGAACGCCGCGTAGATGGCGCTCCCGCCCAGCACGTACAGCGTCGAGCACCCGCGGTCGCGGGCAACGTCGAGCGCGGCCGCCGGGCTTCCAGCGTGGGTGACCGCCGGGTCCTCGTACGACCGGTCGCTCCGGCTCAGAACGATCCGGTGCTCGCCGGGCGGGTCGTCGAACATCTCGAACGTCCGCCGGCCCAGCACGACCGTCTCGCCGGCGACCCGCTCCCGGTACCGCCGCACCTCCTCGGGCAGGTCCCACGGGAGGGTCGGCCCGTCGCCGATGACGCCGTTTTCGCCCACCGCCGCAACAGCGATGACTTCCATGCCCCGGCGTTCGCGCTGCGACGAGTAAGTCCCGTCGCTCCGTGACGACGCAGGCACCACCAACGTTTATGACACGGCGAGGGCCATGGGCACGTAGAGCCCACCGATGACCTCT
The DNA here is from genome assembly GCF_004785955.1 of Halostella litorea. Taxonomy (NCBI): domain Archaea; kingdom Methanobacteriati; phylum Methanobacteriota; class Halobacteria; order Halobacteriales; family Natronoarchaeaceae; genus Halostella; species Halostella litorea. The sequence continues at coordinate 182,974 of NZ_SJER01000004.1, forward strand.
CCCTCCCCCTTCTGAGCCGGCCGGCGTCTCGGTCGCCGCGACCGGGGCCCCGCGGCCGGCCCGGCCCCGCATCGCCCGCGAACAGCGACAGGAGACACGCATGCCAGGACCGACGTTCATCGAGTGCGACCGGATCGAGCTCAGACCGCCCGGGGAGGAGGACATCGAGTTCCTCCTGACGGGCGTGAACCATCCCGAGGTGCGCCGGCACATCGGCGTCTTCCGGACGCCGTACTCCGAGGAGACCTACCGCGAGGAGCTGTGGCCGGTCGACACCGACGCCGACGGCGTCACGCTGCTGCCCGTCCCGACCGCCGGCGAGTTCGCGGACGAGCCGGTCGGGTCGGTACAGCTGTATCCGATCCGGGAGGCCGACGGGTACGCGAACTTCGGCGTCTGGTTCCACCCCGACGCCTGGGGCCGGGGGTACGCCCTGGAGGCGAGCGCCCACCTCCTCGACTACGGCTTCAGCGACCTCCGCCTCCACCGGGTGTCGGCGACGGTACGGGCCGGGAACGACGCCTCCTGCCGGCTCTGCGAGCGGCTCGGCTTCGTCCACGAGGGGACCACCCGCGAGACCGAGTTCGCCGACGGCGAGTACGTCGATGTCGAGCGGTACGGGCTGCTCGTCGACGAGTGGGACGGCCCCGACGCGGTGCTCGAGGGCTGACCGCGCTGCGACCCGTCCGACGGCGGCCGACCACACCGCCGCCCGACGACGCGTCGCTGTCGGAGAACTTTACTGTCGGGCCGCGGAGCGACCCCTATGGACGTGCGCGACACCGCGGTCGAGGCGTGCCGTGCGGGCGGCGAGTACCTCCGCGAGCGGTTCGCCGCCGGGACCACGGACGCGGAGTTCGACGAACACGACGTCAAGGCGGTGGCCGACCGCGAGTCCGAAAAGCGCATGCTGTCGGTCATCCGCGACGCGCATCCCGACCACCACGTGTACGCCGAGGAGTCGGGCGACCACGAGGGGGACGGCGAGTGCTCGTGGATCGTCGACCCGCTCGACGGGACGAACAACTTCACCGCCGGGCTGCCGACGTTCGCGACAGCGGCGGCGGTGCGCCGGGACGGGTCGCCGGCCGCGGCGGCGGTCTACCTCCCGGTGCTCGACGACCTGTACGTCGCCGCGGCCGGCGACGGCGTGCGCTTCAACGGGGCGACGGTGACAGCGACCGGGCGCGATGAACCGGTCGCCCACGCGACCGTCGCGTTCGTCATCGGCCACCGCGTGAAGCGGGAGGCGGCGTGGATGGAGACCGCGACCGGGATCGACGCCGCGCTGACCGACCGCTGCAAGCGCCGCATCGAGACGTGGTCGCCGACAGTCCACTGGGGCCTGCTCGCCCGGGGCCGGATCGACGGGTTCGTCTGTTACCGACCGGACCGCGAGGAGCAGGTGGCCGGGGAACTGCTCGCGCGGGAGGCCGGCTGTGTGGCGCGTGCGGACGGCCCGCTATCGGTCTTCGCCACGGACGGGGCGACGGCGGACGCGCTGTGGGACACCGTCGCGCCGGAGCGGCCATGACCGGAGGTCGCCGTTGCGGGCGCGTTCCGGGGGTCTCGACGGGTCGTTCACCGGACGAACGCCGACCCCGCGCCGCGAGCGGGGATCGATCGTTTCTACTCGGTCCGCGGGCCAGGCACGCACGATGATAGCTGGGGGTATCCTGCCGGACTCGCCGGCCGTGAACGTGCTCGTCATCGGCGTCGCGTCGGCGGCGATCTGGGTCGGGAGCGGCTGGCTGGAGGAGTCGGCCGAGCGCCTGTCGGCGTACTACGGGCTGCCGGCGGTCATACAGGGGTCGCTCGTCGTCGCCGTCGGCTCCAGTTTCCCGGAACTGGCGAGCGTGGTGTTCACGGCGCTCGCCGGCGTCTTCGACATGGGCGTCGGTGCGATCGTCGGCTCGGCGATCTTCAACATCCTCGTGATCCCGGCACTCGCGGGGGTGGCCTCGGATGGTGAGCTGGAGACGAGCCGGACGCTCGTGTACAAGGAGGCGCAGTTCTACATGATAGCGGTCGCGACGCTCGTGGTCACGTTCGCCCTCGCCGTCATCTACCTGCCCGTCGACGGCGGGCCGACGCTGGCGGGCCGCGTCACCCGGCCGCTGGCCGCGATCCCGCTGTTGCTGTACGGGCTGTACCTGTTCATCCAGTGGCAGGACGTCAGCGACCACGAGGCCGACGCGCCCGCGACGGAGCCGAACGTCCCGCGGGAGTGGGGTAAGCTCGCCGCCGGCCTGCTCGTCATCCTGGTCGCCGTCGAACAGCTCGTCGGCGGGGTCGAGTCGCTCGGCGCGACGTTCGGCATCCCCGAGTTCCTAGCGGGCGTGGTCATCGTCGCGGCGGCCACGAGCCTCCCGGACACGCTGGTGAGCGTCCGCACGGCGAGGGCCGACAGGGGGCTGACGAGCCTCGGCAACGTGCTCGGCTCGAACACGTTCGACCTGCTCGTCGCCATCCCGCTCGGCGTGCTCATCGTCGGCACCGTCACGGTCGATTTCGCCGTGGCCGTCCCCATGCTGGGCGTGCTCACGCTCGCGACCGTCGTCCTCTTTGCGTTCCTGCGGACGGATCTCTCCCTGACGGACGGGGAGTCGTACGCGCTCCTCCTGCTGTACGGCCTGTTCGTCGCCTGGGTCGCCGCCGAAGCGGTCGGCGCGACTGGGGTCCTCAAGGGCGGATGAGCGCCCGCACCACCGGGGACGCCGGTCGCACGACGTCGGACCGGTCGTCCCCCCGCGGCTCAGACCTTCTCCAGCATCCCCCCGGCACACTGCGAGCACGTGTCGCTCGGAGGTTCGATCAGCACCGCCCGACACGACGAACACTCGTAGAGGTCGGCCGACCGCGTGGCCCGGCCGGACCGGTCGGCGACCGACGGCACCAGGCTGGCCCCCGTCGACAGTACCCCGTTCCACCGCGACCACACCTTGGATACGATTTCGCGCATACCGAATCGAAACGGATACGGGCGGATGAATCCGCGGCCAAAAGAAATAGGTATCACCGCGCTCGGGGGCGCAGCGACGACCGGGACCGCTCCCATGCCGGTGCGGCCGGGTGAGGGGAACGAATAAACCGCCGCGACGTCACTAGCGGCGCGTGATGGCCCGACCACGCCCGACGCGGTCGCGGGGAACCGACGCGCGGCTCATGCCGGTGGTATTGCGTGGCTGAGACGCTGTTCCGGCGCATACTCGTTCCGATAGCGAACGAGGACGACGCCGCGGCGACCGCCGCCGCGCTCGGCCCGTATCTCGACGGCGCGGCCGCCGAGGTGGTCGCGGTCGCGGTCGTCGAGAAAGCCGGCGGCGCGCCGGACAAGGCCTCGGTGGAGCAACGCGAGCGCCACGCCGAGGCGTCGTTCGACCGCTTCCGGACCGGACTCGGGGACGTCGACGTCGAGACGGAGATCCGGTACGGGACCGACGTCGCCGAAACGATCGTCGACGCCGCCCACGACGTCGGCGCGAGCGCCATCGTCTTCACCCCCCGCGGGGGGAGCCGGTGGATCAAACTCCTGACCGGTGACGTGACGACGAACCTCGTCGCCGACAGCGACCTGCCGGTCGTCGTCCTGCCGGACCCCGGGGACGGGGAATGACGGCGGTTTCACTCTAATAGTCTCACCCGTCCCGTTACCGGCGAGAGCGAACGCTCCGGGACGGCCGCCGTTTTCCGTACTATGGTATGTGGTAACAGTCGGGTAGGTTCGGACGAGGAACCGGTCAGCAGAGTCTAAACCCCGCCGCCCTTCCGGATCGGCATGTCCGTCGACGCCAAGCAGGCCGAGAAACGTGTCATCGAACGATGGGACGAGGTGTTCAGGGCGCTGTCCGCGGAGCCCCGTCGGCAGATGGTTGTCGCGCTGCTGGAGGCCCCGCCGGACCGGGAACTGTCGCTGCCGGAGGCCGCGAACCCGCCGTACCGCCTCATGGACCCCGAGGATCTGTACGTCGAACTCAAACACTCGCACCTCCCGCTGCTGGAGTCGGCGGGGTTCGTCGAATACTCGACCGACCCGCTCCGGGTCGCACGGGGGCCGAACTTCGAGGAGGCCGCGGTCGTGTTCGAGGCCCTCCAGCGGAACGCCGACCGGATCCCGGATCCGCTCGTCCACGGCTGTCAGCGGCTCGAAGAGCGGAGGCAGCGCTCGTGAGCGACCGCGGGCGGGCGGCGGTCGACGTCGCCCGGGCGCTGGCGCGCGTCGAGGGCGTCGCGCCGCACGAACTGGGGTACAGCCTCCAGGAGTACGTTGACGCCGACAGCATCGACCGGCTGGCGGCCATGGAGGACGCCGACTGGACGCTGACGTTCGCGGTGCCCGACCACGAGGTGACGGTCCATAGCGACGGCCGCGTGCTGGTCGACGGCGAACGTAGGGAGCCGGAGGAGACCGGCACGCTCGAACGCTGACCGGCCGCCGCCCCCGCTTCGGCGTCGGCAAACCCCGCTCCGAGCCACAGGTTCATGGGCAGGTCCCGAGAAGGGGGCGACGTGACCGATTCGACGGGCGGGACGGAGACGGCGACGAGCGCCGCGCGGCAGCGAAGCGGCCGGACGCGGTGGGCGCTGGTCGCGGGGGCGAGCCTCGTCTCCGTCGCGCTGGGTGCGTACGAGATATCGCCGGCGAGCGTGACGCCGCTGGTCCGCGAGTCGCTGGGGGTCGGGGACGCCGCCGCGGGGCTCGTCGTCAGCGTGATGTTCGGCACCGCCGTCGTGGCGAGCCTGCCGATCGGGGCGATGCTCGACCGGACCGACTCCCGGCGGGCCGTCGCTGTCGCCGTGCTCGTCCTCTTCGTCGCGGGCGTCTGGGGCTGGATCGCCGGCGAGCGCGGGGCGTTCCTTTCCGTGCTCGGCTCGCGGATCCTCGGCGGCGTGGCGTACGTCGTCGTGTGGAACGCCAGCATCGACATCGTCAGCGAGGCCGTCACCGGCGCTCGCCGCGCCACCGCCGTCGGCGTGTTCACCGCCAGCGGCCCGGTCGGGTTCGCGCTCGGGCAAAGCACCGCGCCGGCCATCGCCGCCCGCTTCGGCTGGCCCGCCATCTTCCTCGCGTTCAACGGCCTCGCGCTCGTCGGCCTCGCCGTGTTCTGGCCCACCAGCCGGGGCCTCGGGGCGGTCGGCGGCGACGCGCCGCCCACCCGCGCCGAGTTCGGCGACGTGCTCCGTGACCGCGCGGTGTGGACGGTCGGCGGCCTCGGCTTCCTGGGCTACTCGCTGTACCTGTTCGTCAACAGCTGGGCGCCGTCCTACCTGACCGACGTGGTCGGGCTGTCGCTGGGCGTCAGCGGCCTGCTGGTCGCCGCCTTCCCCGCGGTGGGCGTGCTGGCACGGGTCTCCAGCGGCCTGCTCTCGGACCGCCTGTTCGGCGGGCGGCGGCGGCCGGTGGTGCTCGCCTCGTTCGTCGTGGCCGCCCCGCTGGTGGCTAGCGTCGTCGCCACCCGCTCGGTGGTCGCGCTGCTCGCCGTGTTGCTCGTCGCCGGCTTCGCCGTGCAGTTGACGCTCGGCCTCTCGTTCGCGTACGTCCGCGAACTCGTCGACCCCCGGGTCGCCGCGACGGCCGTCGCGTTCCAGACGGCGGTCGGCCTCGCGGGCGCGTTCGCCGCCCCCATCGTCGGCGGCGCGGTGATAGAACGTGCGGGCTACACAGCGGCGTTTCTCGCCGCCAGCGCGCTGGGCGTCCTGGGCGTCGTGCTGGCGTGGCGCGCGCCGGAACCGGGGCGGTGAGGGGCCGAATTTATACCTAATCCAGACATTGTGTTATTCTTACGTTAGCCGATCTATACTTCGGGGCGAAGACGGATGGCCCGACGTATTCCGGCCCTAGAGCAACGGAAGGCACTGTTCTGAAGAATAGACGTATTCCACTGACAGAAGACGTTATACGCCTCTATCTGTCCGAAAAACCGTTTATATGACCTCTAAGCCCAGAATCACCATCCCACTGGATCTATGATAAAAGAAAATATATGTCGGGCGATTTCTCTGATTTTCAATTCGAGTGAAACGAGCGAGGTCGAAACCCGTAACGCGACCGGCGGCACCCTCACTCCCGCTCGGCCGGCGGGCGCTGGACCCGCTCGGCGACGGGCTTCTCCAGAGAAAGTTCCATCTCCAGGTCCGAGCGCATCCGCTCGACCACCTCGAAGCCGACGTTCTCGTACACCGTGACGGCGCGGCGGTTCCCCTTGGAGACCTCCAGCGTGAGCGCCTCGTGGTCGCGGTCGTCGGCGTACGCGACGACCTGTTTCATCAGTTCGGTGCCGACGCCGCGGTCCTGGTAGTCCTGGTGGACGAACACCACGAACTTCGGGTCGGCCCGGTCGGCCGGAACGACAGCGACGTGGCCGACGACGCGGTCGCCGTCCAGCGCGACGAGATTCCAGCCGTTTTCCCGGAGGCGGTCGAGCCACGACTCGATCTGGGGTACGGTCGCCGGCGGCAGCCCCATCGTCCGGCTGTACGAGTCGATGTCGTCGTACATGTCGACCGTCGCGCCGCGGTCCGACTCGCGGAACGGGCGGATGACGAGCGGGACCTCCTCGCGGTCGTAGAACCGCGGGCACCGCGGCGGACAGTACGGCGTCCCGCTACACTCCGAGTTGTCCCAGGCCGAGCAGGCCGCGTCGGAACGCCAACTCATACCGAGAGGTTCGGCGGGCGGCCGCCTAAAGCCTTTGACGAACGCGTTCGAGACGCGCCGTGGTCGGTGCTAACCATTATTGTCCATGCGGTCGAAGCTGTCGTATGTACGAGATACTGGCAGCGATAGACGACGACGTCGACGGCGCGCACGCGCAGGTCGACGCCGTCGAGAGCATGGTCGACGCCGCCGACGAGGTGGTCGTCCACCTGCTGCACGTGTTCACGGACAACCCCTCGGGCGCGTCGATCATGCAGGTCGAGGCCGCCCGCGAGGCGTCGGAGCGACTGGAGGAACTGGGCGTCGAGGTCCGCGCGGAGGAGACCAGCGGCGACCCGGCGACGCAGATACTGGAACGCGCCGAGACCGAGAACGTCGACCAGATATGCGTCGGCGGCCGCAAGCGGTCACCGACGGGCAAGGCGCTGTTCGGGAGCGTCACGCAGGACGTGATCCTCGGCACCGACCGGCCGGTGCTCGTCTGTGGCCGTCGGTCCGACTCGTAACGCGGCGTCGCGCCTGCGTCCCGGCCGGCGTGGCGGGAGCCCGCCCGGACCGCCGGGTAGCGCCCGTCACGGGCGGAGCGACAGTATAATGTGAATGGTTGTTCACTGTGCGATCGATGCGCGTTACCGTACTCGGAGCCGGAACGATGGGCCACGGGATCGCACAGGTCGCCGCGACGGCGGGCTACGACGTGACGATCCGGGACATCGACGAGTCGATCCTCGAAGACGGGGTGGCGTCGATCGAATCGAACCTGCAGGGCGGGGTCGAGCGGGAAAAGCTAACGGCCGACGAGAAGGCCGCCGCGCTCGACCGGATCGGGACGACCACGTCGCTGGAGGACGCCGTCGGCGACGCGGAGTTCGTCGTCGAGGCGGTGCCCGAGGACATGGACCTGAAGCAGGGAACGTTCGAGGACGTGGCCGCCGCCGCGCCGGCCGACGCGGTGCTCGCCACGAACACCTCGTCGCTGTCGGTGACTGAGATCGCGAGCGTCCTCGACGACCCCGGGCGGGCGATCGGCCTCCACTTCTTCAACCCGGTCCACATCATGGGGTTGGTCGAGATCGTCGTCGCCGAGGGGACCGACGAGGCGACGCTCGAAACCGCCACCGAGTTCGTCGAGGCGATCGACAAGGAGCCGGTGACAGTGCGGGACTCCGCCGGCTTCGCCTCCTCGCGGCTCGGCGTCGCGCTCGGCGTCGAGGCGGTCCGGATGCTGGAGGAGGGCGTCGCCGGCCCGCGGGACATCGACGCGGCGATGGAACTCGGCTACAACCACCCGATGGGGCCGATAGAATTGGGCGACGTGGTCGGGCTGGACGTGCGCCTCGACATCCTTGAGTACCTCCGCGAGGAGCTTGGCGAGCGGTTCCGCCCGCCGCAGCTACTGAAACAGAAGGTCCGGGCCGGGAAGCTCGGGAAGAAGACCGGCGAGGGGTTCTACGTCTGGGAGGACGGCGAGATCGTCGGCGTCAGCGGCGACTGGGGTGACGGGCAGTGACCGCCACCGAGGACGCGGCGGCCGACTGCGACACGGTGTCGGCGACGGTCGGCGAGCGCGTCGACGGCGTCGCGACCGTGACGCTGTCGCGGCCCGACGCCAGGAACGCGCTCGACGCCGAACTGCGGAGCGACCTCACGGCCGTGCTGGACGCCGTCGAGGACGACGACGCGGTCCGCGTGGTCGTCCTGACCGGCAGCGACGAGGGCGGCGCGTTCGTCGCCGGCGCGGACGTGACCGAACTGCGCGAGCGCGACGCCATCGAGCAGCGGGAGGCGAGCAAGCGGCCCCGCGTGTACGAGCGCGTGGCGAACCTCCCCAAGCCCGTCATCGGCCGGATCAACGGCCACGCGCTGGGCGGCGGCTGCGAACTCGCGCAGGCCTGCGACGTGCGGATCGCCTCGGAGAAGGCGAAGCTCGGCCAGCCCGAGATCAACCTCGGGATCATCCCCGGCGGCGGCGGCACCCAGCGGCTCCCCCGGCTCGTCGGCACGGGGCAGGCGATGCGGCTGGTCCTCTCGGGCGAACTGATCGACGCCGAGGAGGCACGCGACATCGGCCTCGTCGAGGAGGTCCACCCCCACGAAGACCTCGACGACGCCGTCTACGACCTCGCGGCGTCGATGGCCGCCAAGAGCCCCGTCGCCCTGGAGTTCGCCAAGGAGGCCGTGGGGGCCAGCGCCGAGATGGACATCGAGGACGGCATCGAGTACGAGGCCGAACTGTTCGCCCAGCTGTTCGCCACTGAGGACAAAAACGAGGGGATCGACGCGTTCTTCGAGGACCGCGAGCCGGAGTGGCAGGGGAAGTGAGTCAGTCCGGCCCGTCCCGCCGGGCCACCAGTTCGTAGTTCTCCAGGGTCAACACCGTCTCGCCGTCGCCGTTCGTTACGGTGATCGACTCGTGGACGACGCCGCTCGTCGGGTCGCTCTCGGAGGGGCGCGTGTCGAGTATCTCGTTTTCCACCGCGAGTTCGTCGCCCGGCCGCACCGGCGCGTGCCAGCGCACGTCGTCGATGCCGAGGCCGCCCACGACGGCCCGCTGGCTCCGGACGGCGTCGACCAGCAGGCGGACCGACAGCGAGAGGGTGTGGTAGCCGCTGGCGATGAGGCCGTCGAAGCGGCTCTCGGCGGCGGCCTCCGGGTCCGTGTGGAACGGGAGCGGGTCGAATTCCGCGGCGAACTCTCGGATCTCCGCCTCGGTGACGGTCGTCGTGCCGCAGTCAGTGACGGTGCCCGGTTCCACGTCCTCGAAGTAGACGGTCGCGTCGTCGCTCATGTCGGGGGGCTCTCACCCCCGAGCCTTCACCGTTTCGCTCGCGTCACTCCCGGGCGATGATGTTGATGCCGGTCCACCGGAGCACCTCGTCGCCGTCGCCGTTGTGCGCCCGCGTCTGATTGCGGACGTAGCCGCGGTCGTCGCGGCTCCCGGAGGCGGTGGTCTCCATGATCTCGTTTTCGACGGTGAGGACGTCGCCCGGCCGCACCGGCGTCTCCCAGCGCAGTTCGTCGACGCCGATCGCGCCCATGCTCGCCGCCTCGCAGAGGAAGCCGTCGGCGAACAGCCGCATGCAGACGCTGGCGGTGTACCAGCCCGAGGCGATCAGGCCGCCGAAGATGGAGTCGCGGGCCACATCGGGGTCGACGTGGATCGGCTGGGGGTCGTAGCGCTCCGCGAACGCGACCATCTCCTCGCGGGGCACCTCGTAGCTCCCCAGTTCGCGCACCGTGCCTTCCTCGACGTCGTCGAAGTGGATCAGGGACATGCGTCGCCAGTCGAAGGCAGTCGGCATAAAATCGATCGGAACGGCGCGGGAAGGGGCGGACAACGCCCCCGGCCGTCACTCGCCGGTGAACTCGGGGTCGCGGTCCTCGCGGAACGCGTCGACGCCCTCGTCGTGGTCCGCCGTCGAAAGCAGCGTGCTCTGGGCGAGCGACTCCAGCAGCCCGGCGGTCCGCAGGTCGGAGTCGCGGGCCTCGTTGACCACCCGTTTCGCCAGCCCGATGGCCTGTGGCGGCCCGTCGAGCAGGTCGGCGGCGTACTCCCGGGCGGCCGCGTCCGGGTCGTCGGCGACGCGCTCGACCAGCCCGATCTCGCGGGCGCGCTCGCCGTCGACGAGGTCGCCGCTGAAGATCATGTCCTTGGCCCGCCCCGGGCCGACGAGGTGGACGAACCGCGAACAGCCGCCCAGCCCCGGGATGAGGCCGATGTTGTGCTCGGGGAAGCCAAGCGTCGCGTCCGGCGCGGCGATCCGCACGTCGCAGGCCAGCGCGAGTTCGAGGCCGCCGCCGACGCAGGTGCCGTCGATGGCCGCCAGCACCGGCGTCTCGGTCGTCTCGATGCGCTCGAACGCCCGGCCGAGCACGCGCGAGTTCGTCCGGAACTCCGCTGTCGTCCAGTCGCGGGCCGTCTCGAACAGGCCGACGTCCGCGCCGACCGAGAAGACGTCGTCGCCGCCCGCGACGATCCCGACGCGGACATCGTCCTCGTCGAACACCGCGACGGCGTCCGACAGGTCGGCACGCACGTCCTGACTGATCGCGTTGACCGGCGGGTTCGCCAGCCGGACCGTGGCGACGCCGTCGTCGACGGTCACGTCGAGCGTGTCGAACGCGTACTCAGCCATCCTGCCCCCACTCCGGGTCGCGGTCGGTCATGAACGCCTCCAGCCCCTCGGCGAAGACGGCGGAGTCGCTGACCCGTTTGATCGTGTCCCGTTCTTCCTCCAGGTGCTCGTCCAGCCGCCCGGCGTACGTCGAGTCGATCAGTGCCTTCGTCTCCTCGTACACCGTCGTCGGGCCGTCCGCGAGCTTCGCCGCCCACTCCGTCGCGGCGTCGAGGAACTCGTCGTCTGGGCGGTCGACCCGCCGGTTGGCGAGGCCCAGGTCGACGGCCTCCTCGGCGGGGATCGGCTCCGGGTCGAACAGCAGTTCGCGAGCGCGGTACGGGCCGACCGTCTGGGCGAGGAAGAACGGCGTGGCGTTGTCCGGGGTCAGCCCGACGCGGGCGTAGCCGGTGTTCAACACCGCGTCGCGGTGGAGCACGACGAGGTCGCAGGCGAGCGTGAAGCCGAGGCCGCCGCCCGCCGCGACGCCGGACACCGCCGCGATGACGGGCGCGGGAAAGCGGCGGAGCGTCCGGATGAACCGGTTCGACGCGGCGGCGATGGTGTCGACCTTCGCCGCGCGCATCTCCTCGGGCGCGGACTCGACCGACCGCAGGTCCGCGCCGGCGGAGAACTCCGGTTCGCCGTAGAGGACGAGCGACCCCACGTCGCCGGCCAGCGCCTCGACGGCCTCGGCCATCGCCTCGACCTGCGGCGGCGTGAACACGTTCAGCGGCGCGTCGCCCCGCTCCATCACGAGGCGGGCCACGTCGCCGTCCGCGACGAACTCCAGGCGGACGCCCTCGTGGACGCGCTCGGTGCGGGTCATCGCTCCGCCCCACCCCCCACGTCGGCGCGCCCGAGGGGTGCCTCGGCCTCCCGGTACCGCTCCGAGAGCCGAAGGTACTCCTCGCAGTACCACCGGATCTGCTCTTTCCGGTCCTCGCCGATGGGCTTGGTCTCCGGCGGCGACCCGTACGCCATGTGGCCGTCCGGTATCTCCTGACCCTCGCGGACGACGGTGCCCGCCGCGACGATGCAGTCGTCGCCGACGGAGGCCTCCGGCAGGATCGTACTCGACATGCCGATCAGCGTGTCGTCGCCGACGGTGGCGCGGTCGACCACGACGTTGTGGCCGACGGTCACGCCGGAGCCGAGCGTCGCCTCGTGGAGCATCGTGAAGTCCTGGACGTTCGTCTCGCTGCCGACGCTGACGGGACCGTAGTCGCCGCGGACGCAGACGAACGGCCAGACGCTCGCCCGTTCGGCGACGGTCACGTCGCCGACGAGGTACGCCATCTCGGAGACGAACGCCGAGTCGGCCACGGCGGGCCGGTCGCCCTCGAACGGCCGCAGCGGGGGCACGGTCACTTCACCCCCAGGTAGTTCTCCATCGCCTCCCGGTCGCCCAGCAGTTCGCCGGCGGGGGACTCGTGGACGACCTCGCCGGTCTCGAGGACGTACGCTCGGTCGGCCAACCCGAGCGCCATCTCGGCGTTCTGCTCGACCAGGAGGATCGTGACGCCGTCCTCGTTGAGTTCCCGGATCGTGTCGGCCACGTCGTCGACGATCTGGGGTGCCAGCCCCTCGCTCGGCTCGTCGAGCAGGAGCAGGTCCGTCTCGGGGCCGAGCAGCCCCCGCGCGATGGCGAGCATCTGCTGTTCGCCGCCGCTCATCGTGCCGGCCTTCTGGTCCCGGCGCTCGTCGAGGCGGGGGAACCGCTCGTACACGTCCTCGAACCCGCCGTCGCCGCCGGAGTGGGCGGCGAGCCGCAGGTTCTCCTCGACGGTCAGGTCGCCGAACACGCGCCGCTCCTCGGGCACCCACGAGACGCCGCGCCGGCGGACGTCGTGGGGTTCGAGCCCGTGGATCGGCTCGCCGTCCTTCGTGATCTCGCCGGACGTGACCGGCGTCAGGCACATGATGCTTCGCAGCGTCGTCGTCTTGCCGGCCCCGTTTCGGCCGACCAGGGCGACGATCTCGCCGCGGCCGACCGACAGCGAGACGTCGAACAGCACGTGGCTCTCGCCGTAGTGGGTGTCGATGCCGTCCACCGACAGCAGTTCGTCGGCCATCTCACCCACCTCCGAGGTACGCTTTCTGGACGCGTTCGTCCTCCCGTATCTCCGCGGGCGGCCCCCACGCGAGCAGTTCGCCGCCGTTCATCACCGCGACGTGGTCGGATATGTCCATGACGATCTCCATGTCGTGTTCGATGAGGACGATAGTGGTGTCCTCGGCGATCCGCTCTATCAGTTCGACGGTCTCGACGGTCTCCTCCGGGCTCATCCCGGCGGTCGGCTCGTCCATCAGCAGGAGGTCGGGGTCGGCGGCGACCGCGATCCCGATCTCCAGGTGGCGGCGCTGCCCGTACGAGAGGTTCGCCGCCGTCCGGTCGGCGACGTGCCCGAGGCCGATGCGCTCCAGCACGGCCTCCGCGTCGTCCATCGCATCGTCGAGGGTGTTGTAGTGCCGGACGAAGTCCGAGACCCCGAACCCGCTGTAGCGGGCCTGCGTGGCGAGCCGGACGTTCTCCAGCGCGGTCAGGTCGTCGAAGAAGTTCGTGATCTGGAACGACCGGACGATCCCGCGGGAGACGAGTTCGTGGGGCTCCGCGCCGTCGATGCGCTCCCCGCGGAACTCGATGTGTCCGTCCGTCGGCGCGTGCTTGCCGGTAAAGAGGTTGAACAGCGTCGTCTTGCCGGCCCCGTTCGGCCCGATGATCGACGTGATGTCGCCGGCCGGCACCGACAGCGACACGTCGTCGACGGCGGTGAGCGGGCCGAACTTCTTGGTCACCTGGTCGGTGCGCAGGAGCGCGTCGCTCACGGGCGACCACCTCCGTTCGGCGTGCGGGCCGGTCGGCGCGCGGCCGCAGGGCGGGGGCCGCTCATCGTTCCCCCCGCACCTTCCTGACGTACGTCAGGAGCGCGTCCTTGGCGTTTTTCAGCGCGTTCCGCGGGTCGTTCTTCAGGGAGACGACGACCCCGGCGAGGCCCCGCGGGGCGAAGATGACGACCACGACGAACACCCCGCCGAGGATGATCTCCCAGGCGGCGACGCCAGCCAGCATCTCCTCCATGAGGATGACGGCCGTCGCGCCGAGCATCGGTCCCCACAGCGTCCCCATGCCGCCGAGCAGCAGCATGACGACGAGTTCCCCGCTGACCGTCCAGTGGAGCAACTGGGGATGGGCGAGGCTCTGGAACGGGACGTACAGCCCGCCGGCCAGCCCGGCGAAGCCGCCGCTGATGGCGAAGCCGACCACCTTGTAGCGCTGGACGTCGTAGCCGACGAACGCCATGCGCTCCTCGTTCTCGCGGATCCCCTGAAGCGCGCGGCCGAAGGGGGAGTTGGCGAGGCGGACGAGCGCGACGAGCGACAGCGTGACCAGCGCCAGCGCCATGAAGTAGTAGTTGATGCGGTCCGAGAAGTCGACGATCCCGAACAGTTCGTACAGCGCCACGCCGTAAATGCCGTTGTCGCCGCCGGTGACCGACTCCGCGCCGGCGACCATCGCCGGCACGTCGGCGAAGGCGATCACGTAGAACATCTGGGCGAACGCCAGCGTGAGCATGGCGAAGTAGATGCCCCGAGCGCGGACGCTGAACCAGCCGATCACCGCCGCGACGACGACGCCGGTCAGCATCGCCAGCGGCAGGACGACCAGTGCGTTCGGCGTCACCTCGGCGACCAGTATCGCCGCCGCGTAGCCGCCCGCGCCGAACATCGCGGCGTGGCCGAACGACAGCAGGCCTGCGTAGCCGAAGACGAAGTCGAGGCTGAGCGCCAGCAGGGCAAACACCAGTATCTGCACGAGGACGAACAGCCAGAACGGTTCGAGTATCGCCGCGACCGGCCCGAGCAGCGCCAGCAACCCGACGATGGCGACGAGCGCGTAGCGCCCGCCGGTGGTGAGGATCTGGTTGCCGGCCGACCGCTCGGAGCGACCGAAGCGGGCGAAGAGTTCGCGCATCTACGCCGCCTCCGTTGCGCCGAACAGGCCGCTCGGTTTCACGATCAGTACCACCGCCATCAGCGCGAAGATGAACAGGTCGGTCAGCGACGGCGCGATCAGCGCGCCGTAGGCCGTCATCAGGCCGATCAGCAACGCGCCGTAGACGGCCCCCTTGAAGCTCCCGAGGCCGCCGATCACGACGATGACGAACGCCTGGATGATGACGCCGAAGCCCATCCCGGGGTTCACCGAGCGGGACGCGCCGAGCAGGACGCCGGCGACGCCCGCGAGCGCGGCCCCGAACACGACGACGCCGGTGAACACCTTCGACACGTCGACGCCGAGCGCGTCGACCATCTCGGTGTCGTGGGCGCTGGCCCGGATGAGGATCCCGACGTCGCTTTGCGAGATGACCAGCCAGATCGCCCCGATCAGCGCCGTGCTGACCGCGAGGACGAACATCCAGTACACCGGGTAGCTCAGCGAACCGAGCGAGAGCGTCCCGGACAGCGCGTCGGGGGCCGGGATCCGGTAGGACTGGCCGCCCCACACCTCGACGACGATCCCCTCTATCATGATCGCCAGCCCGAACGTGAGCAGGATGTGATAGAGCGGGTTGCGCCCGTACAGCGGGCGGAGCGACAGTATCTCGATCGCCGCGCCGACGGCGGCGACGAGCAGCGGCGCGATAACCAGCGCGGCCCAGAAGCTCCCCAGTTCGGACACCACGACGACGCCGAAGTACGCGCCGAGCATGTACAGCGCGCCGTGGGCGAAGTTGATCACGTCGAGCATGCCGAAGATGAGGGTGAGCCCCGCGGCGACGAGCGCCAGCGTCATGCCTAGCTGGAGTCCGAGCAGCGTCGCCCGGAGCACGGTCGTGACGTCTACCATGGTGGATCGGTGGAAGGGTAGGTTGTTCCGCGAGTCATCTCACAGGCTGCAGCCCCAGGTGGGGATCTCGGGCCGGTCGAGCGTCGTGACGACCTCGTTGTCGACCCCGTCGTCGGTCTCGACGACCTGGCGGACGTCCATGTCCTGGATCGGGTCGTTCGTCTCGGGGTGGAACTGGAACGAGCCCCGCGGGCTGTCGATCTCCATCCCGCTGAGGGAGTCGGCGAGGTCGTCCGGGTCGGTGCCGTCGACGTCCGCGACCGCCGCGTCGATGGCCTGCGCCGAGTCGTACCCCTGGCAGGCGTACACGTTCGGCCGGGTGTCGTGTTCGCCCTGGTAGTTCTCGACGAACGTCTGGTTCCGGTCGGTCTGCTTGGACGGCGTGTAGTGGAGCAGCGAGTACTTGCCAAGCGCCGCCTCGCCCTGCGCCGGGAGGGTGTCCTCCGAGAGGAGGAAGCCGCTCCCGGTCTGGGTCATCTGCTCGTCGAGGCCGAACTCGCTGAACTGGGTGATGTAGTTGACCGCGTCGGCCCCGGCGAAGAAGGAGAACACAGCGTCCGCGCCGCTGTCCTCGATCTCGCCGAGGTAGGGGGAGTAGTCGTCCGAGCCCAGCGGGACGCCGACCTCGCCGACGACCTCGCCGCCGGCCTCCTCGAACGCCTCGCGGAAGAAGTTCTTGGAGTTCTGCCCGAAGGCGTAGTCGGCGTAGGCGAGCACGGCGTTGTCCGCGACGTTGTCGTACACCCACGGCGCGAGCGGGGCGCTGGTCTGCCAGTCGTTGAAGGAGGTCCGGAAGTGGTACTTCAGACAGCCCTCCTGGACGACGCGGTAGTCGCCGGCGTTGGCGTTCAGCCAGATGGCGCTGCCCTCGTTCTGGACGGTCTGCATCATGGCGATGGCGACGGCGCTGGACACCGGCCCGACGAGCACGTCGGCCCCCGCATCGATCAGCATCTCGCGGGTGATGGAGACGCCGCGGTCGGTGTTTGCCTCCGTGTCCCGCTGGACGTACTCGACCTCGCGGCCGCCGATCTGGCCGTCGTTCTGCTCGACGTACATCTCGAACCCGTTGACGATGCTCTCGCCGAGCAGCGAGTACGTGCCCGAGAAGGGGAGCACGTAGCCGACGGTCACCGTGTCGTCGCCGTCGTCGCTGCCGGTGAGGCCGCCCAGACAGCCGCCGAGTGCGGTCGCACCCGCCGTCGCCCCGCCGACGAGGAAGCGACGTCGCGACGACCCTGAGAACCGCGTTCGCCGACCCTGTCCCTGCTTGTTCGCGCCAGTCTCGCTATTGGGAGACATACTCAGTCCGTAGTCGATTCGCTATTTATAATTTTCGACCATGTAGGGACCCGCCCTTTTGGGGGCCGGTCGAGCGGGTAGGTTTATATGACACGATCGTAGACGTAGAATCGCATGACAGCAGATCCGCCAGCGACGCTCCGGGAGGCGGTGTCGCGGATATCGCCGGGCAGTTCCGTCGCCGCGGGGCTCGCGCTCGAACACGCGATCCCCTTCGCCGTCGGCCACGAGTTGATCAGACAGGGGACCGACGACCTCACCCTCGTCGGGCCGATAAGCGACCTGCTTTTCGACCAGCTCGTCGGGGCCGACGCCGTGTCGCGGATCCGCGCGGCGTGGGTCGGCAACGTCAGCGCCGGGACGGGCTACCGGTTCCGCGAGGCCGTCGAGAGCGACGAGATAGCGGTCGAGAACCACTCCAACTTCAGCATCGCGCTCGCGCTGAAGGCCGGCGCGCTCGGCGTGCCGTACCTCCCCACGAAGTCGCTGCTGGGGAGCGACGTGTTCGCGGAGAGCGACCTGTTCCGGCGCGGCGAGGACCCGTTCACCGGCGACGAGGTCGCGCAGGTCCCCGCCATCGAGCCGGACTGGGCGGTCGTCCACGCCCAGCGCGCCAGCCCCGCCGGCGACGTGCACCTGTGGGGCAACACCGGCATCGTCGACCCGGCCGTCGGGGCGGCGGAGAACGTGCTCGTCACCGCCGAGGAGGTCGTGGACAGCGAGACCATAACGAGCGACCCGAGCCGGACCGCGATCACCCGCGAGCAGGTGGCGGCCGTCGTCGAGTGCCCGTTCGGGGCACACCCCTCGCCGGTGACCGGCCACTACAACCGCGACAACGAGTACTTCCTCGACTACCACGACCGGACCGACACGCAGGCGGGCTACGAAGAGTGGGCCGACGAGTGGGTGTACGGCGTCGACGACCGCGAGGAGTACATGGGGAAGGTGGACGCCGACCTCTCTGTCACCGAGCCGACCGTCGCCGCGGAGGTGCGCTATGGCCAGTGAGGAGTACACGCCGCGGGAGCTGATGGTGACGGCGGCCGCCGCGGAGATCGACGACGGCGACACGGCGTTCGTCGGGATGCGCCTGCCGCTCATCGCCTTCCAGGTGGCGGTCAGCACGCACGCGCCGAACTCGATGGCCGTCTACGAAAGCGGCGTCGTCCGGGACAGCCCCGCCGACGGGTTCATCCACACGATGTGCGACCTGCCGAACCTCAACCGCGCCGTCTCGACGACGGGGATGATAGACATCATGAGCCGCCTCCAGCGCGGCGACGTCGACGTCGGCTTCCTCGGCGGCGCGGAGGTCGACCGCTACGGCAACCTCAACACGACGCGGGTGGCCGCCGGCGACCGCGAGATACGGCTCCCGGGGAGCGGCGGGGCCTGCGACATCGCCTGCATGGCCGGGCGGACCGTCCTGTTGATGCCCCACGAGCCGCGCCGGTTCGTCGAGGAGGTCAACTACGTCACCAGCCCGGGCCACGCCGCCGACGGGCGCGGCCGCAAGAACCACCCCGCGCCGGGGGGCGGACCGGACGCCCTGGTCACCTCCAAGGCGACGTTCGGCTTCGCGGACGGCGAACTGTACCTGCGGAGCCTCCACCCCGGCGTCGACGCCGACGAGGTGCTCGGGGACTTCCCGTGGGACGTAAACACCGCGCCCGACGTCGGCGAGGGCGAGGTCGCGACGACGGCGGAGCCGACGGCCGAGGAACTCGACCTGATCCGGACGTTCGACCCCGACGGCTTCTGGACCTGAGCCGCGGCGGGCGTCCGCCGTCGCCCGCGACCGGCCCCCTATCTTTCCGACGATCGATCGGGATAGTAACCGTTAGGTATTTCTTTTAAAACTATGATGAAACAGTCGAGGATGCAGACGAACGTTCCCACCGAGTACCTGCCGGACGAATCGGCCGCGCCGGACTACATCCACGCGGTACCCGAGGCCCACTACCCGAGGGAGATAAACGCCGCCGAACAACTGGTCGACAGGCACGTCCGCGAGGGGCGGGGCGACAACGTCGCCGTCTACTTCGAGGACGAGGAGATCACCTACGCCGAACTGCAGGAGCGAGTCAACCGGATGGGCAACGCCCTCCGGGACGTCGGCGTCGAGGAGGGCGACAGAGTGGTGGTGCGGTTCCCCAACAGGCCGGAGCCGCTCGTCACCTGCCTCGCGGTCCAGAAGATAGGCGCCGTCGCGCTCCCGTCGATGAAGCTCCTGCGGGCGAAGGAGCTCCGCTACATCATCAACAACGCCGAGGCGACGGCGGTCGTGGTGTACGACGACCTGCTCGACGAGGTAAACGAGGCGCTGCCCGACCTGGATACCGTCGAGAACGTCGTCGTCGCCGAGCGCACCGGCGTCGACCACGACCACCACAGCTACGACGACGTGATGGACGCGGCCAGCCCCGAACTCGACGCCGCGGACACCGAGCGCGACGACCTCGCGCTGATGCTGTACACCAGCGGGACGACCGGCCGCCCGAAGGGCGCGGTCCACACGCACCGCCAGATCCTCGCCAGCGCCGACACGTACGCCCGCTACTGCCTCGAACCGTCCGTGGACGATGTGTTCGGCGGCAACCCGCCGCTCCCGTTCGCGTACGGCTACGGCGACCTGGTCACGTTCCCGCTCCGGTTCGGCGCGAGCACGAGCCTCGCGCAGGACGCCGGCCCGGGCGACCTGCTGGAGGCCGTCGACGAGCACGGCATCACGGTCCTCTGTTCGATCCCGACGGCGTTCAACCAGATGCTCTCGGAGTTCCCCGACGGCCCCGAGCAGTACGACGTCTCCTCGCTCCGGGCCGGCGTGAGCGCCGGCGAGCCGCTGACGCCGACGACGTTCGAGTCGTTCAAGGAGGAGTACGGCGTCGAACTGCTCGACGGGATCGGGACGACGGAGATGCTCCACATCTTCGTCAGCCACCGCCACGACGAGGAGATCGACCCGACGGCGACCGGGTTCCCGGTGCCGGGGTACGAGTGCAAGATCGTCGACCCCGACACGGGCGAGGAGTGTGACCGGGGCGAGGCCGGACTGCTCGCGGTCCGCGGGCCGACCGGCATCGAGTACTGGGACCGCCCCGAGAAACAGGAGGACGCCTGCCGGGACGGCTGGTCGTACCCCGGCGACATCTTCGTCCAGCGCGAGGACGGCCGACTGGAGTACAAGTCCCGCGCGGACGACCTCATCATCTCCAGCGGATACAACATCCCCGGCCCGGAGGTCGAGGCCGTCGTGCAGGAACACGAGGCAGCCTCGGAGGTCGCGGTCATCGGCAGCCCCCACGAGGAGCGCGGCGAGATCGTGAAGGCCTTCGTCGTGCTGGCGGACGGGGCAACCGGCGACGACGAACTGGTCGAGGAGATCCAGAACCACGTCAAGAACACGCTCGCGCCGTACAAGTACCCCCGCGAGGTGGAGTTCGTCGACGAACTGCCGCGGACCGAGACGGGGAAGATCCGCCGCACCGAACTGCGCGAACAGGAGCAGTCCTAACGGCCCCTCGTACCTTTTCCGACCGACGACCCCGGTAGCCGCTGGATCCGGGTTCGTCCGCCGCCGTATGGTGTGTATACACACACCGTATACGTCCCCCGAGAGGCGGGACCACGGGCGCGCCGTCGCCGCGCTCGGCACGACGACCCTGGACGCGGCCCCGGTGGACGGCCGTGTTAACACGCCCTTAGTCCGTGTTATTTGAGAGCGTATTCGGTATCGTATTCGGAGAGCGTATACGACGATCGTTGCTGATAGATCTGCTCGATGGAGACTGTGGGAGGACACTCACAGTCGGCGGCGGCGGCCGGGACGAAGGACAGACGCTGCGTGCCGTCCCGGGGGGTCACGCACCCCCCTTCGCGGACACCGTGGCGTTGTCCTCCAGGGTGCGCGCCACCACGTAGAGGCTCCAGATGAACAGCCAGAGGGTGAAACTCGGGACGACCACCCACCACCAGGCGCGGGTCAGTTCGCCCGACCCGAACACCTCGTGGAGCATCAGGCCCCAGCTCACCGTGTCGGGGTCGCCGAGGCCGATGAAGCTCAGACTCGCCTCGAGCAGGATCCCCCACGTGATCGCGAACACGAAGTAGATCAGGATGAGGGGCACGAGGTTCGGGAGCAGGTGGTAGTACATTATCTTCACGTCCGACGACCCCGCCGCCTTCGCGCTCTTGACGAACTCTCGCTCGCGGAGCGACAGGGCCTCAGACCGCGTGACCCGGGCGACCGACCGCCAGAACAGCAAGGCGATCACGGCGGCGATGGTGTACAGCCCGGACCCGAAGATGGCGATCAGGATGATCGCCATCGGGTAGAACGGCAGGCCGTACGCCATGTCGGTCAGGCCCATCAGGACGGTGTCGACCTTCCCGCCGTAGTAGCCCGAGACGAGCCCGATGTTGACGCCGATAGTGACGACCAGCACCGCGGACAGCACGCCGACGGTCAGCGAGGTCCGGAACGAGTGGATCGTCTGGCTCAACACCCCGTACCCGAGGTACGTCGTGCCGAGCGGGAACTCGGCGCTCGGCGGCTCCAGTTGGGCGTACTGGCCGGACGAGGTCTGCAGGTACTCGAACGGCCCCGGTATCGGGAGGTACGGGCCCACGATCCCGATGAGCACGTACACCCCGAGCACCGTGATCGCGAACTTCCCCCAGCGGTCCTCGAACACCGGGTGGAAGAAGTCCCAGGCTATGCGTCGGGCGCGCGACGCCGAATCGGAGTACTTCTTGACGTTGATCATGTTTTCCCGTAGCTGATCCGCGGGTCGAAGTAGCCGTACGCCAGGTCGACGACGAGGTTCGTCAGCAACACGATCACGGCCACCATGAAGAAGGCGGCCTGCGCGACGGGCATGTCCTGTCGCTGTGCCGCGAGCACCAGTTCACGGCCGATGCCCGGCCAGGAGAACACCACCTCGATCAGGATCTGCCCGCCGAAGGCGACGCCGATCATCGGCGTCAGCCACGTCAGCAGCGGCAGCATGCTGTTCCGAGCCGCCCGGCGGCGGACCTGCCGAGGGTGGAGCCCCTTCAGCCGGTGCAACTCGACGTAGTCCTTCTCGCGCTCGCCGATGATGTTGTTCCGCATCAGCATCATCGGGTCGGCGATGTAGTGGAGCAACGCGGTGGTAAACGGCAGCGCCGCGTACTTGTAGAACGTCGGCGACGTGAGCCGCTCGGTGACCGACTGGTCGGCTCCCCCGATCGGCCCCATCCCGCCGGTCGGGAGCCACCCGAGGTTGTACGAGAACACGATCAGGAGGGCCAGCCCGAGGATGAAGTGGGGGATCGCCCGGAGCGAGACCGGGATGTACGTCCCCCAGCGGTCGAGTTTCGTCCCCTTGTTCCAGCCGACGACCGACCCCCAGAAGTACGCGATGACCATGACCAGCGCCAGCGCCGGCAGCATGATCATGAGCGTGTTGACGAGGGCCGGGAAGATCACGTCGGCGACCGGCTCCCGGTAGAAAAACGAGATGCCGAAGTCGCCCTGCAACGCGTTTCGGATGAAGACGACGTACTGCTCGTGGAGCGGCTTGTTCAGCCCGAAGTTCTCCAGCATCGCCTGCCGCGACTCCTCGGTGAGCCGCCCGCTGACGAGCATCGCCGTCGGGTCGCCGGGCATCACCCGGAACAGGACGAAGATCGCCGTCAGCAGGAAAAACAGCATGAAGACGAAGCTGACGAGCCGGCGGACCAGGAATTCGGAAAGCGAGTTCGACATGGGTTAGTGTTCCATCCCGCGGGTCACTCCTCGGGGTAGTACAGGTTGTCGTTGTTGTCGTACTCGTAGCCCGCATCCCGGAGCGTCTGCTTCGCGCCCTCGATGTCGCGCTCGACGTTCTGGAGGTCGGCGGCGAACGAGGACTGGGGGTGAACCAGCGTACCGTCGCCGACGTCGGCCTCGCCGTTGTAGAAGATCTGGATGATCCGGTCCGGGTCGGTCGCCTGCATGAGCGCGTGCCGGAACGCGCGGTCGTCGAACGGGGCGGTCCCCAGGTTGAAGCTCATCTTCATCTGGAGCACGCTCGCCGCGCTGGACTTGGAGATGTAGTCGTTCTCCGCGAGCGCGTCCGTCACGGACGGCGGCGGCGACGACGTGGTCATGTGGATGTTCTGCTCCTCGAAGTCCGCGCGGATCGCCTCCATGCTCGCCCGGTTGACGAAGATGAACTCGTCGTAGGCAGGCGTCTCCCAGTGGTCGTCGTAGGCCTCGTACCGGATCTCCGAGTCGGTGATCTCGGTGATCTGCAGCGGGCCGCTCCCGACCAGTTCGTCGACGTCGGCGTCCCAGTTGACCGGCGTGTCGACCTGGTCGGGGACGCTCTCCCAGATGTGCATCGGGAGGATGTTCATGAACGTCATCGCGCTGTTCAGGAACGCCACGTTCGGCTGGGCGAGGGACACGCGGACCGTCCGGTCGGTCTGCATGGTGGCGTCCTCCACGTCGCTCAGGAACGGGTCGTACTTGGGGAAGGAGTACTCCATCAGGAAGTTGAAGGTGAACTCCAGGTCCTCCGCGGTGACGGGCTCGCCGTCGTGGAACGTCATCCCCTCCCTGAGGGTCATGTCGATCGTCGTGTCGTCTATCTGCTCGTAGTTCTCGACGGCCCAGTTGACCGGGTCGCCGTCCAGCCCCACGCGGCTCGGCGTGTCGTACGCCAGTTTGAGCAGGTACTGGAGGTCGTTCGAGTCGGGGGCCAGCGGGTTCGGGATGGCAATCTCCTGCTGTGCGCCGACGACCAGCGTGTCCGTGTCCCCGACCGGTTCGGCGCTGAGGACGGTCATCGTCCCCGTCGTCCGCGCCCCGATGAACTCCGTGGGCTGGATGTCGAACTGCCCCGTGTTGATCGGCAGCGTCGCCTTCGGCCAGACGTAGATGAGTTCGGGGAGGTCCTCCCGGAGGATCTCCTGCATCTGCCCGATGATCTCCGCCCGCTCCTCCTGGTCGTACGCGGCCCGCTGCTGGCTGAACAGGTCGTCGTACTCCTCGTTTTCGTACCCCGCGATGTTCACCGCCGAGTCGGAGGTGTACGTCGAGAGGAAGTAGTCCGGGTCGACGCGGTCGGGCGACGACCCCCACGGCGTGTGGCTCACGTTCTCGGGCTGGTTCGTGTAGGCCTCGCCGACGAACGTGTTCCACGTGGTCGTGTCGAGTTCGAACTCCACGCCGATCTCGCTCCACTGGTTCGCCGTCTCCCGCGCCACGTCGACGAAGTTCGACAGCTCGCCGACGCGGATCTGCTGGGTGCCGACCTGCTCGCCGTCGGCGCCGCCGCCGCTGTTACAGCCGGCCATCAGGGCCGCGGTCGCCGCAACGCCGCCTTTCAGCATCGTTCGCCGGTTCAGCGCCTGTTCCTCCCTGCCGTACCGCGAGTTGGTTTCGTCTGTCATTGGTGATCGGTATGCGATTGTCTCGCATACGACGCTTCGTACACAATCATTCGTAACATACCATATAGCTTTCGGTGGTCGTACTTCCCGATCATGTCAGTGTTCGGCCCCCTGCGGCGCGTGCTCGGCCAGCGCCGCCGACAGCGCCTCGTCGACGTCGACGGCGTCCTCCTCGAACGGCAACTGCTCGGTCCGGTGGTCCAGCGCGATCCCCGCGACGTCCCGCAGCACCGAGGCCGTCACGGTCGATTCGCCGCGGACGGCCGCGAGCGCCGCGGCAGCGCGCCGGAGCGTGTCGTCCCCGCGGTGCCCGTCGACGTCGAGGCGCACGTTCGTCGCCGCTATGGCGCGGGCGACGTGGTCCGGGATCGTCACGTCGCCCAGTCGGGCGCGGGCGTCGACGATGTCGCGGGTCAGCGCGCGCTGGTCGTCCTCGTACGCCGCGCGGAACGCCGCTGGGTCGGCGTCGAACGCCGCCCGTCGCTCGCTTATCTCGACGCGCTCCTCCACGTCGTCGATGCCCGCCACGTCCACGACCAGCCCGAACCGGTCGAGCAGTTGCGGCCGCAGCGACCCCTCCTCGGGGTTCATCGTGCCGACGAGGACGAACTCGGCGGGGTGGCGGTGGGAGACGCCCTCCCGTTCGACGACGTTCTCGCCCATCGCGGCGGCGTCCAGCAGGGCGTCGACGAGGTGGTCGTCGAGCAGGTTCACCTCGTCGACGTACAGCACGTTCCGGTTGGCCGCCGCCAGCACGCCCGGTTCGAACCGCGCCTCGCCGTCGCCGAGCGCCCGCTCGATGTCGAGCGTCCCGGTGAGGCGGTCCTCGGTCGCGTCCAGCGGCAGGTCGACCACCCGCATCGGCCGCGTCTCCGTCGGGGGGTCGCCGTCCGAGGCGCGCTCCCGGCAGTCCTCGCACATGCGCTGTGGGTCGTCCGGCGGGCAGCCGTACGGACAGTCCGCCACGGCCTCCTGGTCGGGAAGCACGTCCGCGAGCGCGCGGACGGCCGTCGACTTCGCGGTGCCGCGCTCGCCGCGGATCAACACGCCGCCGATCGACGGGTCGACCGCGTTCAGCACCAGCGCGCGCTTCATCTCCGTCTGGTTGACCAGCGCCGTGAACGGGAAGGTCGTCGGGTCGGTACTCCGTTGCTCGGTGTCGGTGTCGGTCATGGTGTGGTGGTTCGGTGGCCGGACGGTGCGTCACGGGGCGACGTAGTCCCCGTCCGGCAGGTCGATCAACGGTACGTACTGCGCGTCCATCGCGTCGGCGAGCGTGCGGTTCCACTCGTACTCCTCGCGCTTGGCCGCGAGCGCCTTCTCCTCGGACCACAGGGAGAACGTCGAGTCGTTCAGCCCGTGGCCGGTGTCGACGTACGCCGTCTCGACGTCGGCCGCGGCGAGCGCGGCCGCGACCCGGAGCGCCTCCCGCTCGGGGTCGGCCCCGTCCTCGTAGGGGACGTTCGCCTTCCCGTCGCTGAAGGTGACGACCAGCGGGTACACGTCCGGGTCGCGCCGGCGCTCCCGCTCGACGAGTTCGTAGGCGGTCGCGAGCCCGTGACACAGCGGCGTGTTGCCGCCGACGCGGAGCTCAGACACCTGCCGCCGGGCGCGGCCGACGTCGCGCGTCGGTTCCACGACGACCCGGGCGTCCTTCCCCCGGAACGCGACGACGGCGACGCGGTCCCGCGTCCGGTAGGCGTCCTCGATCAGCGACAGCACGGCGCGTTTGGTCTCGCGCATCCGCGAGCCGTTCATCACGCTCCCGCTGGCGTCGACGACCAGCACGAGCAGCCCCTCCGCCGTCCGCTCGCGGAGTTTCTCCCGCACGTCCGCGGGGCGGACGTCGATCCCGTCCCCGGCGTCGGACCCGCGTCGCCGCCCCTGCCGGCGCGCCGCGGCCCGCAGGGTGGCGTCGACGGCCACGTCGTCCGGGTCGTCCCGGCGACGGGAGCCGACGTACCGCCCGCTCCGGCCCCGTATCTTCGAGGGGATCCGGCGGCCGTACTCCTCCCGGCGGGTCCGGTCCTTCGCGGGGTCGAGGGCGGTTCGGTCGATCGGGTAGGTCGAACCGACGTCAGCGATGAGGTCGTTCCGGCCGCCGTTGACCGGGACGCGGCCGTCGGAGTCCGCGTCGGCGCTGTCGGCCGTGTCCGCGGGGTCGCCCGGTTCCACGTCGTCGGGGAGGCGGACCGCCTCGCGGTCGCTCCCGGCGTCGCGTTCGGCCGCCGGCCGGCGGTGGGCAAGCGCGAGGCGGCGCGCCTCGGCGAGGTGGCGGTCGGTGACCTCGCCCGCCCCGTCGAGCGCCGCGGCGGCGGCGGCCGTCCGCCGGACTGCGATGTCGCCGCGCAGCCCCGGCACCCGCGCGTCGACGGCGTGTTCGGAGACGGCCGCCGCCGCGTCCGCCGGCAGCGTCACGTCGTCGAGTCGGGCACGGGCGTCCGCGATGTCGCGGGTCAGCGCGCGCTGGTCGTCGGCGTAGTCGTCGCGGAACCCGGCGGGGTCCGCGTCGAACGCCGCCCGCCGCTCGCTTATCTCGACGCGCTCGTCCACGTCGTCGATGCCCGCCACGTCCACGACCAGCCCGAACCGGTCGAGCAACTGCGGTCGCAGTTCCCCCTCCTCGGGGTTCATCGTGCCGACGAGGACGAACTCGGCGGGGTGGCGGTGGGAGACGCCCTCGCGTTCGACGACGTTCTCGCCCATCGCCGCCGCGTCGAGCAGCGAGTCCACGAGGTGGTCGTCGAGCAGGTTCACCTCGTCGACGTACAGCACGTTCCGGTTGGCCGCCGCCAGCACGCCCGGTTCGAACCGCGCCTCGCCGTCGGCCAGCGCGCGTTCGACGTCGAGCGTGCCGACGAGGCGGTCCTCGGTCGCGTCCAGCGGCAGGTCGACCACCCGCATCGGCCGCCGCTCCGTCGGCAGCGACTCGCCCGCGCGACGGCGGCGACGGCAGTCGTCGCACATCCGCCGCGGGTCGTCCGGCGGGCAGCCGTACGGACAGTCCGCGACGGCCTCGTGGTCGGGGAGCACGTCCGCGAGCGCGCGGACCGCCGTCGACTTCGCGGTGCCGCGCTCGCCGCGGACCAGCACGCCACCGATAGACGGGTCGACCGCGTTCAGCACCAGCGCCCGCTTCATCGCCGACTGGTTGACCAGCGCCGTGAACGGGAACGGGCCGCGCATCGGCGCGCTCACTGCGGCCCCGTCTCGGACGGCGGCGGTTCCTCGGTCCGCTGTTCGGGCTCCGGGGCGTCGTCGGACGCCGCGCCGTCGCGGCCGGCCGACGACGCCGCCGCTTCGTCCTCGGTCACGTCGTGATGGAGGTAGCAGGCGACCTTGCGGTCCGTGCCCTCGTCGGTCAGCGCGGGCACCGCCTCCGAGCACTCCGGCATCGCGTCGGGACATCGCGGGTGGAACTGACAGCCCTGGATGTCCCGGTCGTCGTCGTCCTCGGGGGTCGGCAGGAGCACCCGCTCCCGGTCGCCGGAAAGCGTCGGCAGGCTGGCCACGAGCGCCCGGGTGTAGGGGTGTTTCGGGTCGCCGACGATCCGCTGGGCGGGCCCCTGCTCGACCACCTTCCCGAGGTACATCACGGCGATGCGGTCGGCCACCAGCTTCACCACCGAGAGGTTGTGGGTGACGTAGAACATCGCGAAGCCGTGTTCGTCCTGCAGCCTGTCGAGCAGGCGGAGGATCCCGGACTGCAGGGAGACGTCGAGCATCGACAGCGGCTCGTCGGCCACCAGCAGGTCCGGGTCCAGCACGATGGCGCGGGCGATGCAGACGCGCTGGCGCTCGCCCCCGCTCAGCTGGTCCGGGAACAGCTCCATGTAGTCCCCGGCGGGGTTGAGCCCAACGTCGTTCAGCGTCGCCTCGACCTTCGCCTCAAGCTCCTCGTGGATCATGTCCCGGAAGTTCTTGAGCGGCTCCGCGACCGCCTGGAACACCGTCTTGCGTGGGTTGAGCGTCTCGTAGGGGTCCTGAAAGATGATCTGGGCCCGCTCGCGGAACGCCCGCAACTCCTTGTTGGAGTACTCGCAGATGTCCTCGCCGTCGAACACGATCTCCCCCTCGGTGGGGTCCTCCAGCCGGAGCGTCGTCTCGATGAGCGTCGACTTGCCAGACCCGCTCTCGCCGATGACCCCGAGCGTCTCGCCCGGGTCGATCGAGAGGTCCAGGTCGTCGACGGCCTTCACCTGCTCCTCCTGGCCCAGCAGGCGGCGGAGGAACCCTGACTCCGCGGCGTAGTACTTCTTCAGGCCGCGGATGTCGACCAGCGGCTCACCCGACATCGGACCAGCTCACCTCCGTTGCCTCCGCCCGCATGCGGTCCGCCTCCCCGGCCCGATAACACGCGGAGTGGATGCCCGGCCGCTCCTCCCGGAACTCGGGATGGGCGGTTTCGCACTCCTCGACCGCGTACGGACACTTGTTGATGAACCGGCACCCGTCCGGCGGGTGCAGCAGGTTCGGCGGTTGCATCTTCATCGCGATCATCTCGTCGGTCGACGAGTGCAGGTCCGGCAGCGAGTTCTTCAGCCCGATGGTGTAGGGGTGGACGGGCTCGTCGAACAGCTCCTTGCTCGGGCCCTGCTCGGTGATCTTGCCGCCGTACATCTCGATCAGGTACTCCGAAGTCTCCACGAGGTCGGCGATGTCGTGGGAGACGAACAGCGCCGAGACCCCGAACTCGTCGCGGTAGGTCTCGATGTCGTTGAGGATCTTGTCCCGGAGCAACACGTCGAGGCCGGTGGTCGGCTCGTCGGCGATGATGAGTTCGGGCTCGAGGATGAGCGCCATCGCCAGCAGGACGCGCTGGCGCATCCCGCCGGAGAGCTGGTGGGGGTAGCTCCGCAGCCGCGAGGCGCTGATCCCCACGAGGTCGAGCACCTCCTCGGCCCGCTCCACGCAGTCGGCCTTCGACATGTCCCGGTGGGCGCGGATCGTCTCGACGAGCTGGTCCTGGATCGTGTACACCGGATCCAGGCTCCCCATCGCGCTCTGTGGGATGTAGGCGATCTGCTCCCAGCGGATCTCGCGCATCCGCTTTTCGGGGAGGGACGTCAGGTCCTGCCCGTCGAACCTGATCTCGCCGGAGTGGACGACAGCGTTGTCGTCCAGCCCCCCGACGATGGCCTTCGAGAGCGTCGACTTGCCGCAGCCGGACTCGCCGAGCACCCCCACGAGGCTCTCCGGGTCGACGTCGAACGAGACGCCGTCGACGGCGTGGACGTAGCCGTCGCCGACCTCGTAGCGAACCTCCAGGTCGCGGACGGAGAGCAGCGACATGCTACGTTTCCCAATCGAACGTGGCCGGGGTGTTGATCTCCGCGCCGCGGCGGAACGCGCGCAGGAGCCCGTAGTTGTAGCACCTGGCGGCCATCATGCTCGACATGAAGATGTCGCCGTCGTTCAGCGCCTGCAGGGGCGACACCTCGCCGCGCATGATCCGGTGGAGCGACTCGACGTCGCCCTCGACGCGGGTGACCTCGTTGACGAGGTCGGGCGATTCGATCCGGCCGCGCTCGCACTCGATGCCGTCGGGCGACGCGTCCAGAACGAACGGCTCCGCGTCGGACAGGTCGAACACGAACCGGCGGTCGGCGAGCTGTTGTTCGAGCGTCTCGATGCCCTCGTCGTCGTTCGCCAGCGCCTCGAGGAAGCTGACGAGTTCCGTCGTGATGTCACTCATGGGGTCTCACTTCTGTTTGAGCAGTTTGTCGGGGTCGCCGTGCTCGGCGGCGACTTCGCGGATGTCCGGGTCGTCGAGGAAGGTGAGCTTCCCGTCGGCGACGACCGGTTCGCCGTCGATTTCGATCGTCGGGTCCAGCACGAAACCGTCGAGGTGGAGCTCCGTGCCGCCGGTCTCCTCGAAGGGGTACATGCTGAAACAGCGCATGTTGCCGATGGCGATGTGGATGTTGCCGTACCGGCGCTCGGCCTCGTTCGGGATCGGCTTCTGGTCCAGCGGCGCGTCGCGGACCTTCGGGTGGAGCCCGAACATGAACTCCTCGCAGAAGCCGACGTTCGGGACGCCCTCGACGATGTCGCTGAGTTCGTCGGCCGCGCGCCCGCCCTCGATGTTCGTGCAGTAGTTGTCCTCGAACGTCAGCTTGATCGGCTCGTCGCCGACGCCGACGCCGCTGAACGCGTCGTAGTAGACCACGCCGTTCGTCTCCTGCGGCGGGAGGACGCCGGCGATAGCGCCCGGGAACGTCGCGGGGTAGGTGCCGGGTCGTTTCTCGTCGGCGGGGACCGTCCCGAAGTCGCCGCCCCAGTCCTCCGGGTTGTACGTGGCGGTGACGTCGGTGCCCTTGTCGCAGGTGACGCGTATCTCCGAGCCGCCCCGCGTGATCTCTAGGGCCTTCTTCTCTATCTCCAGTACGAGGTCGACGGGGTAGGCCGCGGCCTCCTGTGCGAAGAACTCGGGGTCATGCGGGTTGGCGACGCTGTACATCTCCAGCCCGTGTTCCATGATCGCCTTCTGTGTCCCGCGGTCGTGGCTGGTCGCGAAGGTCATCCGCAGCATCTTGTCGGCGGATTTGAGCGCCTCGTCGATGATCGGCCCGCCGCCCTGGGCCTGGATCGGGTTGAAGTCGATCCAGGTGACGACGACGTTTGCCCCCTGCGATCGGGCCTCGGCGGCGACCTCGTTCACCACGTCCTCGTCGGCGTAGGAGTCGGCGACGACGACGACTTCCTCGCCCTCCGAGACCTCCGCCCAGTTGGCAACGTAGTTTCTAATGCCTAGTGCTCTGTCAGTCGCTCTCATGCGAACTGATAGAATGGAGTATCTGTATTAAACGTTTCCCACAGATCGGTCGCGGGCGGGAACCGGGGGTCGCGACGCCCGAACGCGTCGCCACGCCGCCCTCAATCCGTCCGGTACCGCTCTACCGCGTCCGTGTCGACCGAGACGCCCAGGCCTGGGTCGTCGGGAACCGAAAACGTCGGCCCGTCGGGGTCCCACCGGCCGGGGTCGGCGACCAGCGCCCCGTCGGCGTCGGCGTTCAGGAGGCCGGTCGGGTACGCCCGCTCGGGCGAGGCCAGCGCGAAGTGTGCGGCCGCGGCCGCGCCGACGGTCAGTTCGAGCATCCCGCCGACGTAACACGGGAGGCCGTGGGCGGCCGCGACCGCCGCGACGCGCGTCGCGCCGGCGAGTCCGCCCGCCTTGGCCGGCTTGACGTTTATCGCGTCGACGGCATCCGCGCTCGCCAGCGCCGCGACGTCGGCCGGCGTGTAACAGCCCTCGTCGGCCATGACGGACGGTTCGACGGCCGCTCGCACGCGCCGGAGTCCGGCCCGGTCGTCCTGGGGCACCGGCTGTTCGACGAAGACGATCCCGTCGGCCGCGTCGTTCAGCGAGCGGATCGCCCGGACGGCCTCGCCGGGGTGCCACGTCCCGTTTGCGTCGACGCGGATCCGGGCGTCGGGGCAGGCCTCGCGGACCGCTTCGAGCCGCCGGCGGTCGGCGTCGTGGTCGTCGGCCCCGACCTTCAGCTTGAACGCCGAGAACCCCCGCTCGGCCGCGGCCGCGACCTCCTCGCGGACCGCCTCGGGCGGTTTGATCCCGACCGTGTGGTGCAGCGGGAGCGAGCGGTCGGCCGCGGTCGGCCCGCCGAGCAGTTCGTACACCGGCCGGCCCATCCCCTTGCCGAGGGCGTCGTGCAGCGCCGCGTCGACGCCGGCGACGGCAAAGGGGTGGGACGCGACCGCCGCCTCCAGGTCCGCGGCGACCCGCGCGACGTGGGCCGGGTCGCGGCCCTCGACGACGGGCGCGAACTCGGCCTCGATCACCGACCGCACGGTCGCCTGCGTCCCGCTTTTGGGCCAGTCGGGGTGGGGCGCGACCTCGCCGTAGCCGACGACGCCGGCGTCGGTTTCGGCGCGGACCAGCACGTGGTCAAAGGAGTCCGACCCCGCGGTGGAGTCGTCCGACCCGCCGGTCCGCAGCGCCGTCGCCTTCGGGACGCTCACCGGAACCGCGTCGAGGGAAGTGACCTCCATGGGGAGGCCCGTTACTCGTGGTCGGCCTTCGAGAACGACTCGTCGTCGGTCTCGTGGAACTCGTCGCGCACGTTGTCGAAGTCGACGCCGACGCGGAAGTCCTTCGGGTTCTCGACCTCGTCGGGGACGATCCCCGTGAGCTGTTCGACGCGGGGGACGCGGACGCGCGGGTACGAGCCGATGTGGATGTGCTCCTCGTCGCCGATCACTTCCACGCGGTTTTCCGCGCCGCCGGGCAGGTAGACGACGTCGCCCGGCCCGGCCTCGATCGACTGCTCGTTGCCGTCGTTGTCCTTGTAGTACCAGACGCAGCGGCCCTTGATCGTCGTCAGGATCTGGTACATCTCCGGCGTGTGGGTGTGGAGCGGGAACACGTCCCCGGGCTGTCCGGTGGTCCAGGTGACGTACATGTCGTTCGTCAGCATCACCGAGTGGACCGTCTTCAGGTTGTCCCCCGCGCCCTCGACCAGGTCGGGGGCGTCGGGCGCGTGCACTTTGAACGCCTGTTGCTGCGGCAGGACGGAGTAGTCCTTGTCGGCCACTGGATTGTCGGCCATACGCGGTGGGTTCGCGCAGGAGCACAAAAAACCACGGGTCGGTGACGGGTCGCTGCGGACCAGGCGACGCTCCGGCGCGTTCGGTAATACCGACTAACGTTTATTATAGTACGTACCCATACCCGAGTATGGCACAGAAAGGCACAGGGGGCGGCGTGAAATCCGACGAGACGCTGCTCGGCATCGTCGAGACGGTGCGGGAGCTAAACGGGGCGACGGTGACGGAGCTGGCCGACGAGTTGGGGCTGGCGAAAAGCACCGTCCACAGCCACCTGCAGACGCTGGAGGAGCACGGGTTCATGCGGCGCAGCGACGGCGAGTACGTGATCAGCTACCGGTTCCACGACTACGGGATCTGGGCGCGGAACCAGAGCGACCTGTTCCAGGTCGCCAAGCCCCGACTGAAGGAACTGTCGCGGGAGACCGGCCACAAAGTCTGGTGCGTCGTCGAGCGCCAGGGGAAGGCGGTGTACCTGTACGGGGCGGAGGGGCGCTCTCCGATCCAGACGTACGCACGCGAGGGCGCGACGACCGAACTGCACTTCCTGGCGGCGGGCAAGGCGATCCTGGCCCACCTGCCGGAGGAGGAGCGGAAAGCGATCGTCGGCGACGGCCCGCTCCCGGCGAAGACGGACGACACGACCACGGACCCGGAGGAACTGCTCGCCGAACTCGAAACTGTGCGCGAGCAGGGCGTCGCGTTCAACATCGGCGAGGCGATGGAGGGGCTCAACGCCATCGGGACGCCGATAAAGCGGGTCGGCGACGGTGTCTACGGCGCGATCAGCCTCTCGGGCGCGGCCAATCGGCTGCCGAGGGAGCAACTGGAGTCGGAGTACGCGGAACGGCTGCTCGGGATCGCAAACGAGATCGAGATCAACATCCGGCACCTCTAACGGTCGTTCGCCCTCGTCGAACGAAGGGCTCGTGAACGGAACGATGCCGAGACACTGCTTCCGCACCGCGATCGGCTAGCGACTGCGTCCACGTCCGCCGATACCTCCAGCCTGTACGGCCGCGAGGGGGCCCCTGGCGTCGATCCGGGATCGAACGTTCGTTCGCTGTGAGCGAACTAGTGTGCGAACGACTGCCAGACTGGGGCGACCGATCCCGCCCGAAGCGACGAGGATGGGTTGGACAGTTCGGCCCGTAGTTTTAACACACCCTTAGTACGTGTTAATCCGCGTGTGCGAACCGCCGCGACGACGACGGCTTTGCGTATACGATATCGTATACGCCGTTCGTGGGTCCGGAACGGCGCCATCCCGGCGGGAAACCGCCGCATACAGCGACGAACGGACCCGCCGGTAGCGCGGACGGCGTCTATCGAGCGGAAACCTATGCGTATACGTTAAACGTATACGCTCGGAAGAAGAGTAGCCGGCGATACTGACCGGCCCCGCGAAACGGAATCGACCGGCTTACGGGCTCTCGTCGGTCCGGAGTTCGAGGTTCGAGAGCGGCCTGCCGATGCAGGTCAGCACGTACCCCTCCTCCTTCTCGCTCTCGGAGAGGAACATCCCCTCGGTCTGGTCGACCTCCGAGCCGTCCTCCCGCATGGCACAGCAGACCCCACAGACCCCCATCCGGCACTGGTACGGGAGGTCGATCCCGACCTCCTCGGCCGCTTCGAGGATCGACTTGTCCGCGGGGACCTCGATCGTCTCGTCGCGGTCGACGAGTTCGACGGTGTACGTGTCGGCCATGGCGCTCTACCGGTTCCCCGCGGCCTTTTCGTACACGTGTTCGACGGGCTCGAACCCGAGGTCCTCGTAGAGGGCCGGTGCCTCCTCGTCGCCCTCCAGCACGTCGATCCGGTAGAACTCCACCTCGTGTGGCGGGCCGGCGAACCACTCGTCGGCCTTCTCCAGGAGCGCCTTGCCGACGCCCTCGCCGCGGTGCTCGGCCTCGACGTAGTGCCCGTTGATGTACCCGTGGTCCTGCAGGCGGAAGATCGGATGGTCGCCCATCACCCGCGCCTCCAGTACGCCGACCAGGTCCCCGGTCGACTCCTCCTCGGCGACGACGACCGTCCCGTACTTGGAGTCGACGAGCTGGTTCTCGAAGTAGCTGAGCCAGCGCTCGTCCGCGTCCTCCTTGTGCTGGTACCGGTCGTCGTACTTCGAGAGGTGGTCCGTGAACCCGTGCCAGAGTTCGATCAGGTCCTCGCCGTCGTCGCTGGTCGCGTGTCGCACCTCGTAGGCCATGTACGACCGGTTGCGCCCGACTACCAAAAAAGGTCGTGTCGGTGACGCCCGATCTCCCCCGCCGGTCGCGGTCCTCAGCAGTCGAACAGCGACCGCGCGTTCCCCCGGAGGATGCGGTCGACGGTGTCGGCCGGCAGGTCCAGGTCCCGGACGGCGTCGACGTTCTCCCCGATGTCGGGCACCATCGGCCCGGGCCAGTCGCTCCCGAACAGGACGCGGTCGTCGACGCGCTCTATCTCGGGGAAGTACTCCAGCAGTTTCGACGGCGGGAACGAGGAGATGTCGAGGTAGACGTTGTCGTGCCGGCGCAGGAGGAACCACGCCTCCTCGGTGTACATCGGCCTGCCGCCGTGGGCCATGACGATGTCCAGGTCCGGGAAGTCGACGGCAACGTCGTCGAGGGGCATCGGGTCGGCGTACCGCGACCGCGCGCCCGCGAAGATGCTCGTGCCGGTGTGGACCGTCACCGGCACGCCGGCGTCGGCACAGCGCTCGTACAGCGTCGCGAGCGAGTCGAGCCCCCGCGTGTCCGGGTCGTCCCGGTAGTCGTTGGCGTTGAGTTCCTGGTGGGGCGGGTGGATCTTGATGCCGTCGAGCGACAGGTCGTCTATCGCGCGGTCTATCTCGGCTTCGGGGTCGGCGGCCAGGTTCGGGTCGAAGCCGCCGAACGCCAGCACGCGGTCGGGCGCGGCCGCACGAAACGACGCCGCCCACTCGTTAATGTCGTGGCCGTAGCCGACGACCGGGCTGACGTAGTTGATGATCGCCGCCGTCGCCACGCCCTGCGAGTCGAGGTAGTCGACGAACCGGTCGGGGTTCCGGGCGAGGTCCACCTTCCGGTCGAAGTCGGCGGAGTGCTCCCGGAGCGTCGCCAGCGCGGCGTCGTCCATCCGCCAGAACGGGTTCATGTGGACGTGCACGTCGACGACGTCCGCCGTGGGTGGGGTTGCCATGGGCGACGTTACGCGGACGGCGGCATAAAATCGGCGGCCCGCGGCGCGCGGCCCGCTCGATACGCGGATCGTATACAGAAAACAATTATAATGCTGGCCCGGTAAGGGATTACTGTCCGACCCAACCATGCCTACCGAGAAACAGCTGAAAAAGCAGCTTCAGAACGGGAAGATGATCGAATCGGAGGAGGAGATGACCGAGGGGTACAAGGAAGCCCTCAAGCGCATCCTCCTCGTCTCCGGCGACACCGAGCTGATGAGTGCGCCCGCCTACTACGACCAGTCGCTCAACGCGCCCTCGATCGACGCGCGGGCGTCCTGCATCAGCGTCATCCAGGACGAACTCGGCCACGGTCACATCGCCTACCGCCTGCTCGAGGACCTGGGCGAGGACCGCGAGGAACTCGTCTACGGCCGCGAGCCCCACGAGTTCCGCAACACGTACGGGTTCGACCAGCACATCGAGAACTTCGCCGAACTCGTCACCGCCCACGGCATCTTCGACCGCGCGGGGATGGTGCTGCTCGGCGACATCTACGAGAACACGTCCTACGCGCCCTGGAAGCGCGCGCTGACGAAAGTCGAGAAGGAAGAGCAGTTCCACCTCCGCCACGGCGAGACGTGGATGCGCCGCCTCGCCAACAAGAACGACAAGACCCACGCGAAGCTCCAGGAGGCCGTCGACTGGATGTTCCCCATCGGCGTCGAGTGGTTCGGGATGGAGGACGACAAGAAGCGCAACACCGAGCAGCTCGACTACCGCATCAAGGGCAAGTCCAACGACGAGCTCCGCCAGGACTGGCTCTCGCGGACGCTCCCGCTGATGGACGAACTCGACCTCGACGTGCCCGCCCACTACGACGAGGCGGCCGACGAGTACGTCCTCGAGTACGACCTGCCCATCGCCTTCGACCAGGAGAACAAGGACTGGCGGTTCGAGGAGTCGATCACTTGGTCCGACGTGATGGACCGCTGGCGCTCCCGCGGCCCGGCAAACGAGAAGTACGTGAACCTGATCCAGTCCGGCAAGGTCGACGTCGGGGTCTGAACGATGTCGACGAAGCAATCAGTCGACGGCGCGTCCGGTCCGCCCCGGACCAGCGAGTTCATCGAGGCCCGGCGGGCCGACGCGTCGCCGTTCGAGGAGACGCTGTGGGACGCGCTCGACGGCATCCCGGACCCGCACATCCCGGTCAGCCTGGTCGAGATGGCGATGGTCTACGACGTGACCGCCGAGGACGGCCACGTCGACGTGGAGATGTCGTTCCCCTGCATGGGCTGTCCGGCCTACGACATGATCAAAAACGACGTGCGGAGCTGTCTCCGCGTGATCGACGGCGTCGACGACGTCGACGTGGAAGTCGTCTGGGACCCGGTCTGGTCGAAGGACATGCTCACCGAGGAAGTGCGTGAGAAGATGCACGAATCGGGGATCGGCCTATGACGGGGGAGACGAAGTACGAGGTGTTCGCCCGGCGCAACGAGGGCGACGACACCCTCCACCTGGGCAACGTCAGGGCGAAAAGCGACCGGCTCGCAAAGATGTACGCACACAACACGTACGACGAGGAGGACTGGGACTACCTCGCGGTCGTCCGGGCGGACGACCTGCTGGAGGTCGAACCGCAGGCGATGCGCCACGGGGTGAGCGCCGATGAGTGACTGGCCCGACGCGGCGGTCGACTACGTGCAGGCGATAGCCGACACGAAGCTCGTCATCGGCCACCGGTGTGCCCAGTGGAGCCTCGCCGGGCCGTCGCTGGAGGACGACATCGGCGGCTCCAGCGCGGCCCAGGAGGAGGTCGGCCACGTCCGCCAGCTGTTCCGGAAGCTGGAGGACCAGGGCCGGGACGGCGACTGGCTGCGGGGTGCGCGCGAGCCCGAGGAGTTCAACAACGCCTCCGCGCTCGACCGCATCGACGGCGAGTGGGCAGACTTCGTGGCGACGATAGCGCCCGCGGACCGCGCGGCGTGGTACCTGCTCGACGCCATCGACAGCGACGGGATGGACGGCATGATCACGAAGATCGGCGAGGACGAGTACTTCCACCTGGAGTACCACGACGCCCGGCTGGAGACGCTGGCCGCCGAGCAGCCCGACGAACTGCAGGCCACGCTGGAGGAGACGATCCCGGCCGCGCTCGCGTTCATCGGCCCCGAGTCGTACGACGACGAGTCGGACCCGCTGGTCGAGAGCGGCTTCACGAGCGTCTCCGCGGCCGATGTCCGGGAGCGGTTCGCCGACCACTACCGCGACCTGTTCGCCGACACGGACGTGTCGCTGTCGGGCGTCGACTGGGACGCCCCCGACGCCGACGAGTGGGACGAGACCCGCCGGCGCGTCGGGTCGGGCGGCGTCGACGAGGAGGACCTCGTCCAGATCCGCGGCGAGCGAAACGCCATGTTCGCACGATGATGGCCGACGTGGAAACCCCTTACGTCGAGTGCCCGCACTGTGGCTCCGGGGACGTCGAGCAGGAGTCGAAGTTCGGCAGCGAGATCTCGAAGTCGCAGTACTACTGCAACGGCTGCAACACCGTCTTCGAGCGGATCAAGTACGACGGGAAACAGCCCGACGAGTAGCGCGGACCGCAGGACTTCGATCCGTTCGAGAGCCGCTATCGCGGCCGATCAGCGCCGGATATCACGAATTTTCGTGATGAGAAATTACTTATACCGGGCCGTCAATTGACACCCTGTATGCAATCGTTTAGCGAGCTCGACCTGGAGTATTTCCAGACCGACCTGGAGGACCACATCGGAACCATCCGCCTGGACCGGCCGCCGGCGAACGCGCACAACATCGACGTGTTGCTCGAACTGCAACGCGCCGTCGAGACGGTCCGGTTCGACGAGGACGTCCGCGCGGCGCTGTTTGGCAGCGCCAACGAGAAGTTCTTCTCGACCGGGTTCGACATCCAGGCGCTCCAGAGCGAGTCCGGGAAACAGGTCGGCTACGCGAGCCAGACGAGCAAGGAGATCATCATGAAGATGCGGACGACCGACACCATCTTCATCGCGATGGTCAACGGGCACTGCATGGGCGGCGGCCTGGAGCTCGCGCTCGCCTGTGACTTCCGCTACGCCGGCAACGACGACGACTACAACGTCGGCATGCCGGAGATCCACCTCGGCCTCATCGCCGGCGAGGCCGGGACCCAGCTGCTCCCGCGCTACATCGACCGCTCGACGGCGCTCAAGATGATGATCACCGGCGAGACGATCACGCCGGAGGAGGCCGAGGAGCGGGGCATCTTCGACGAGGTCCACCCACCGGACGAGGTCGAGGACGCCGCCCGCGACTTCGCCGAGCAGATCGCCCACAAGTCCCACATGGCCGTCGGCCACAACAAGCTGGCCGTCAACGAGGGGCTGGAGATGCCGCTGTGGGACGCGCTGTCCCACGAGCGCGAACTCCAGAACCGCCTGCTTGGCTCCGATGTCGCAAAGGAGGGCGTCGACGCCTTCCTCGGCGACCACGACCCGGACTTCCTCGGCGTCGAACTCGGCGACAAGGAACCGGGAGCGCCCGACGAGGAGTAGGACCGCGGGGACGGGTTACAGCCCGAGCGCCTCGCCCGCGACCGTAGTCTTCTGTATCTCCGTCGTCCCGCCGATGATGCTCAGGATCTTCGCGTCCCGGTAGTACCGCTCCAGCGGCAGGTCCGTCCGGTAGCCCTTCCCGCCGTGGACCTGCATCGCGTTCCGCGTGACGAACTCGGCGGCCTCGCTGGCGACGTACTTCGCCTTGCTCGACTGGCGCGTGCTCGCCTCCCCGTCAGCGATGGCCTTCGCGGAGTCGTACACGAGGTGGCGCGCGCCGTCGAGCCGGGCGTCCATGTCCGCGACGAGCACCTGCACCGCCTGGTACTCGCCGACGGCCTGCCCGCCCTGCTCGCGGTCGCCCGCGTAGTCTATCGCCGCGTCGAACGCCGCCCGGGAGATCCCGGTGCCGATGGCGCCGAGGCCGGTCCGGGCCATGTCGATCGTGCCCATGGCGATGCGGAAGCCGTGCCCGACCTCGCCAAGCACCGCCGACTCGTCGACGCGCACGTCCGACAGCGTCGAGTCGCCGGTGACGTGGCCGCGCATCCCCATGTACTCCTTGCGGTCGAACTCGAACCCGTCGGCGTCGTCGACGCCCGGGACGAGGAAGACGCTGACGCCGTGGCCCTCCTCGGGCGCGGGGCGCTTGCGCGCGACGACGAGGTGGAGGTCCGCGACGCCGGCGTTCGTCCCGAACGACTTCTCGCCGGAGAGCAGGTAGCCGTCGTCATCGGCCTCGGCCACCGTCGACAGTTCGCTCGGGGAGCTACCGGCGTCCGGTTCCGTCAGGAGCATCGCGCCGACCGTCTCGCCGCGCGCCATCGGTTCGAGGTACCGCTCCTTCTGTGCCTCAGTGCCGAAGTTGGCGACTGGGAGCGCCGCGAACGTCTGGCCCTGGATCGTCTCCGCGACCGCGCCGGAGGCCTCGGCGATCCGCTCGACCGCGAGGCAGTACGAGAGGAAATCGGACCCCTCGCCGCCGTAGGCCTCCGGCAGGAGGATGCCGAGCAGGCCGCGCTCGCCCGCCTCCTCGATCACCTCCCGGGGGAACTCGTCGGTTCGCTCGATACGCTCGGCTGCCGGTTCGACGACCTCCTCGGCGAACGCCGCGGCCCGCTCCCGGACCTCGCGGTGTTCGTCGGCGAGGGCGCTCTCGATGAGGCTCATACACCCCTACACGCGCGGGGCGCTCCCATAAAGGTTCGCGCGGGTCGGCGCGAGCGACGGGCCGGGGCGCGCGCCCGTCGGCGTCGCCGCGACCGCTACTCCAGGCTGATGTTGACGTTTTTCGTCTGGGTGTACTCCCGGAGCGCCTCGGTCCCCTGCTCGCGGCCGAGGCCGCTCTGCTTGAAGCCGCCAAAGGGTGTCTGGGGCTGGGTCACCGGGTACTCGTTGACCGTCACCATGCCGTAGTCGAGGCGGTCGGCGACGGTGTGGGCGGTGGTCAGGTCCTCGGTCCAGATGCCGGCCATCAGGCCGTACGGCGAGTCGTTGGCGATCTGAATCGCCTCCTCGCAGTCCTCGAAGCTGATCACCGACAGCACCGGCCCGAATATCTCCTCCCGGGCGATGGTCATGTCGTTCGTCACGTCGGTGAACACCGTCGGCTCGACGAAGTAACCCCGCTCCTTGTCGTCGGGGACGCCGCCGCCGCAGGCGACGGTCGCGCCCTCGGCCTTCCCGGTCTCGATGTAGTCGAGCACCTCCTGTTGCTGGCTCTCGCTGACGGTCGGCCCCATCCGGCCGTCGTCGTCGATGCCGCTCCCGAGGGGCGTCGACTCGGCCTGTTCGACGACGCGCTCGACGACCTCGTCGTGGACCGATTCGTGGACGACGAGGCGGGAGCCGGCCCAGCACATCTGGCCGGCGTTCATGAAGATGCCGTAGTGACAGCCCATCGCGGCCTCGTCGAGGTCGGCGTCCGGGAACACCACGTTCGGCCCCTTCCCGCCGAGTTCGAGCGTGACGCCGGTGACGTTCTGCGAGGCGCGCTCCATCACGCCCTTGCCGACCCCGGTGCTCCCGGTGAAGGCGACGTGTTCGACCTCCGGGTGCTCCGCGAGGTGGTTCCCCGCGACGCTCCCGCGGCCGGGGACGACGTTGAGGACGCCGTCGGGGAAGCCGGCCTCGTCGGCGGCGACGGCGTAGTACAGCGCCGAGAGCGGCGTCGTGCTGGAGGGCTTCAGGACGGCGCTGTTTCCACAGGCCAGCGCGGGCGCGAGGCTCCGGCCGGCCAGCTGGAACGGGTAGTTCCACGGGATGATGTGTCCCGTGACGCCGACCGGCTCGCGGACGGTGTAGTTGAGGCGGTCGCCGGGGACGGGCACCTGGTCGCCCTGCACCTTGTCGGTCCACCCGGCGTAGTAGCGGAACGTGTCGATCACCATGTCCACGTCGATGGACGCCTCGAACGGCGTCTTCCCGTTGTCGTGGGACTCGACGGCGATGATCTCGTCCTTCCGGTCCTCGATGGCGTCGGCGAAGGCGTGCAGTTTCGCCCCCCGCTCCCGCGGGTCGAGCGACCGCCACTCGGCGTCGCGGGCGACCGCCGCGTCGGCGGCCGCCACCGCGCGGTCGACGTCGGCCTCGGCGGCCTCCGCCACCTCGGCGTACGGCTCCTCGGTCGCTGGGTCCTCCGTCACGAACGTCTCGCCGCTCTCGGCAGTCGTCCACTCGCCGTCGATATACAGGTCTGTCGGGCCGGTGTAGCTCATACGGCCTGGACTTCAGCCCCGCCGGTGAAAAGTGTAGGGGCGGCGGAACCCCCCGCGTTCGCCGCCGCGGGCCACCTATACACTTTTGGTCCGCGCACGGATACTCGGACCCATGCGAGACGCATACGTAGTCGGGGCCGGACAGTCGGCGTTCGGATCGTTCCCGGAGGAGACGTACCTCACGCTGTTCGACGACGCGTTCGACGCGGCGCTGGACAGCGTCGACGGCGACCTCGGGCCCGACACGATAGACGAGGCGTACCTCGGCACGCTCGGCGTCGGCGGCCGCCAGATCGGCCTCAGCGGGCCGGCGGTGACCGAACACGTCGGCCTCCACGGCGTGCCGACGACCCGGGTCGAGAACGCCTGCGCCGCCAGCGGCTACGCGTTCCGGCAGGCCGTCACGGCGGTCAGGTCCGGCATGGTCGACGTGGCGCTGGCGGGGGGCTACGAGGTGATGACCGACGCGAGTTCCGACCACACGCGCTGGTGGCTCGGCGTCTCCGGCGAGACGGAGTGGGAGCGCACCAGCGGCACGACGTTCGCCGGGGTGTACGCCCAGATGGCGAGCGCGCACATGGACGAGTACGGCACCACCGTCGAGGACCTGAGCCGCGTCGCCGTGAAGAACCACGGCAACGGCGCGCGGAACCCGAAGGCCCACCTGGGCTTCGAGTGCTCGCTCGACGACGCCGTCTCGGCCCCCGCGGTCGCGGACCCGCTCAACCTGTACCACTGCTGTCCGACGACCGACGGCGCGAGCGCCGTCCTGGTGACGAGCGAGGACGTTGCGCGCGAGGCGACCGACACGCCGATCCGCGTGGCCGGCGCGGGCGCGTCCAGCGGGCGCGTCGGCCTGTTCCAGCGCGACTCGCTGACGAGCGTCCCGGCGAGCGTCCGGGCCGGCGAGGACGCCTACGAGGAGGCGGGGATCGGCCCCGACGACCTGGACTTCGCGGAGGTCCACGACTGCTTCGCCATCGCCGAGTTGCTCGCCTACGAGGACCTGGGCTTCTGCGAGCGCGGCGAGGCCGGGCGGTTGCTCCGCGAGGGCGTCGTCGACCCCGACGGCGAGTTGCCGACGAACACGAGCGGCGGCCTCAAGTCGAAGGGCCACCCCATCGGCGCGACGGGGACGGGCCAGATCGTCGAGGCGTTCAAACAGCTCCGCGGCGAGGCCTACGTGCAGGTCGACGACCCGCGGTACGGGCTGACCCACAACGTCGGCGGCAGCGGCGGCGGTGTGACGGTACACGTCCTCGAACGGGAGGAGGCAGCATGAGGGGGATCGCCGCCGCCGGAGCGTACGTCCCCCGGTTCCGGCTGTCGACCGACGAACTCGCCGACGCGTGGGGGACGAGCCACGCCAGCGGGATCGAGCGCAAGGCCGTCCCCGCCGCCGACGAGGACGCGCTGACGATGGCGGTTTCCGCGGCCGAGCGCGCGCTCTCGGACGCCGATGTCGACCGCGACGAGGTGACGCTGGCCGCCGCCGCCACGACCACGCCGCCGCTGGAGGAGGGCGAGTTCGTTCCGCGCCTCGTCCGGGCGCTTGACCTCCCCCAGAGCGTTGCGACGGCGACGGAGACGGGCCACACCGCCGCGGGCGCGGCGGCGCTCTCGCGGGCGCTGGACGCCGACGGCCCGGCGCTCGTCGTCGCCGCGGACTGCCCGGAGGGCGAACCCGCGGACGCCGACCACCCGCTCGGCGCGGGCGCGGCGGCGTTCGTCGTCTCCGACGACGCCGCGGCCGCAGTCGGCGACGTCGCGTGGCACACCGACGAGACGCCCGGCGTGCGCTTCCGCGAGCGCGGCGACGGCGACGTCGGGGGGCTGGACATCACGACCTACCAACGCGACGCCGTCCGCGGCGCGGTCACCGAGGCCGTCTCGTCGCTGTCGGTCGACCCCGAGGAGGCCGACGCCGCGGCGGTGCACCAGCCCGACGGCCGGTTCCCGTACCGCGCGGCCGGCGACCTCCCGCTGTCGAACGAGGCCGTCGCCGCTGGTACCGTCGTCGACCGCGTGGGCGACGCTGGCGCGGCGACCGTCCCGCTCGGCCTGCTCGCGGCGCTGGACGGCGCGGACGACGGGGAGACGACCGTCGCGGCCGCGTTCGGCGGCGGCACCGCGGCGGCGCTGGCCGTCGAGGGCGGCCTGTCGGTCGCCGGGGTCGCCGACCTCGACGGCGGCACCGACATCGACTACGCGTCGTACCTCCGGGAACGGGGCTACGTCGTCTCCGGCGAGGTGTCGGGCGGCGGCGCGCACGTCAGCCTGCCGAACTGGCGGCGCTCGCTCGACCAGCGCTACCGCCTCGTCGCGGGGCAGTGCCCCGAGTGCGGCGGCGTCACGTTCCCGCCCGAGGGGGCCTGCCAGTCCTGTCACGCCCGCGTCGAGTTCGAGCCGTTCGAGGCGTCGCGGACGGGGACGGTCCGCGCGCTGACGGTCATCGGCCAGGGCGGCGCGCCGCCGGAGTTCGCGGAGTTACAGCAGCGCGACGGCGCGTACGCCGTCGCCATCGTGGCGCTTGAAAGCAAGGAGGGGACCGTGACGCTCCCGGCGCAGATTACCGATGCGGACCCCGAAAACGTCGCCGTCGGCGACGAGGTGGCGGCGACGGTGCGGCGCATCTACGAGCA
Source organism: Halostella litorea (assembly GCF_004785955.1). Taxonomy (NCBI): domain Archaea; kingdom Methanobacteriati; phylum Methanobacteriota; class Halobacteria; order Halobacteriales; family Natronoarchaeaceae; genus Halostella; species Halostella litorea. The sequence goes on from NZ_SJER01000004.1 coordinate 227,952, forward strand.
GGAGGGCGTGCCGCGCTACGGCGTCAAGTTCGAACCGACCGAGTAATCGTCAGGGAGCGCCCGGTACGCGACCGGGTCCTCGGCGCACGGTTCAACTGCCCTGAGGGCGTCCAGCCGTCGGAGGTGAGCCGACGCCTCACCCGCGCCGAACTTGGCGTGGATGCCGTTCATCTCGCCGAACAGGTCCTGAGCGACGGCCCACGGCGTCGCGCCGCCGTCCGCGGGAAGCGCGTCGAGCACCCGGCGCGCCCGCTCGCGGTGGTGTTCCCGGACGTTCTCGGCCGCCTCGCGGACGTTCATCGTCGTCCCGTGGCCCGGTTCGCCGCGCTCGTGGGCGGCCGCGACGCGGTCGACCGAGGCGAGGTAGTCCGCCAGCGGGTCGTCGGTGCGGGTGTCGCTTCCCCCGACGTTCGGCGTGTAGGTGGGGAGCAGCAGGTCCCCGAGCAGGAGCCGACCGTCGTAGAGGAACGAAGCGTGGCCGGCGGTGTGGCCGGGCGTGTGGACCAGTTCGACGCCGGCGACCGAGTCGCCGTCCGACAGCGCGCGGACGTCGTACTCGTCCGGGACGGGCGAGGGGCGGTCGCGCTCGACCAGCCGCGTCCGCACGGCCTCGGGGACGCCCCACCGGCGGAGCGCGGCGGCGTCGCGGTCCAGCCGACGCTCGCGCTCGGCGGCGTAGTCGCCGACCAGCGGCGCGTCCGCGGCGTGCATGGCGAGCGTCGCGTCCGCCGCCCCCGCGAGGCGCGCGGCGAGCCCCGAGTGGTCCGCGTGCCAGTGGGTCACCAGCACGTGCTCGACGTCGCCGAGCGCGAGGCCGGCGTCGTCGATGCCCCCGCGGAGCGCCGTCCAGGCGTCCTCGCCGGGCGGACCGGGGTCGACGACGACGCCCGCGTCCGGCAGGACGTACGCACTGTTGACGCCCTCCGGCGTGCCCGCGCCCACCGCGACCCGGCACACGTCGGTCACTCGTCGCCCTCCCCCAGCAGCGCCCAGCGGTCCAACGCCGACTCCCGGACGTTCTCCGGGAACGACGACTCGAAGGTGACGCGGGGGGCGATGTAGTCCTCGTCCCACCGCGGGTCCCAGATGGCGCTGATGTACAGCCGCGACCCCGTCTCGCCGTCACGGCGGTAGACGGGCGCGGTCGCGGCCGGCGCGTTCGGGTCGCTGAACACCCAGTCGTTCCCGGGGTGGGCCTTCACCCACATGTCGTCCAGCGCCCGGGCCAGGTCCGTCGGCCGGGCGTACTCGTCCAGCACGAGCACCTTGTCGAAGAAGTCGGAGAACGAGAACAGGGCGTTGGCGAGTTGCCAGTCGAAGCCCGCGTACAGTATCTCGCTCGACACGAGACAGAGCCCGAGCCGGCTCTCGACGGGCAGTTGGACCCACGACACCGGCGAGACGCCCCAGTACCCGTTCACCCGCCGGTACAGGGTCGCGGCCTCGACCAGGCTCGCCAGGTGCACGTCGTCGGCCAGCGGCGCGCCCAGCGGGACGAACGGGACGGTCGGGTCCTCGCGCAGCCGGATCCGGTCTGCGTCGACGGCGACCGTCGCGGTTTCCGTGGCCCGCTCCCAGGTCGCCGAGGGGCCGCCCACCGCGTCGTCCGTCGGGCGGGCGACGCCGTCGATCCGTACCTCGGCGGCCGCGGGGACGACGCGGCCGTCCGTCCGGGCTAACGGCACGTCGGCCAGCCCCGCAGCGCGCTCGGGCACGGCCGGGGCCGTGGTGTCCTGTGTCCACCCCTGGAGCGCGGCGATCAGCGTCGCGGCCGAGACGCCGAGCGAGATGCTCGCGGTCCGCTCGCCGTCGCACCAGTCGAGGAAGGGCCGCGGGACGGTGACGCGGAGCAGCGACCCGCGGTGGACCGTCCCGCGGACGGGAGCCCACGACGTCTCCCCGTCGCGCTCGACGGCCATCACGCCCTGCGTCACGGACTGCCGGCCCTCGTCGTCGACCGAGGGGAGGCCGAGCGCGTACAAGTCGTCGCCGGCCTCTTCCTCCGCCGCGGGGTCGACGAACATCGCCCGGTCGAGCGGCGTCGTCTCCCACCGGGCGAGCGCGTCGAGCAGGTCGACGTAGCTCACCGACCGGTCCATCCCCAGGCCGGCGGCGATGCGCCGCCACGGCCGGTGGCTCCGGCTCGATATCTGGTCCGGGCCGGCGTACACGCCGCTCGCGTACGCGACCGACCCCGATGTCTCGGCGAAGCGAAGCGCCGCGCAGTTGTTCCGGAGCGCCTCGCTGGCGACGACTGCCGCCTCGGTGTCCCAGTGGACGCGCTCGTCGACGGCCAGCAGGTCGTCGGCCGCCCGCAGGCCGTCGACGTGTTCCGCAAACGTCGTCACGTGTCGGCCCCCGTCGGGTCGAACCCGGTCAGACGGTCGGGGTCGGCCCCCGCCTCCTTGAGCAGCGTGCGCGCCCAGTACCGCGTGTCGGGGTCGGCCGTCTCGCCCGCCGTGGCGGCCGCTTGCGCGTCGTCGTCGTCCGACCGCGTCGCGTCGATGTACGCCTTCGCGGTCTTGGCCTTCGAGGTGCCCGTCTGGGCGTCGCCCTTCTCGCTCGGCGTCTGGTAGATGTTCAGGGGCACCTTCGGCATCGACTCGACGCCGAACTGGTGGAAGTCCTCGTCGGGGTCGGCATGCAGCGCGAGCGCCTCCAGCACCGCGCGCTGGTCGAGCGGGTCGACGTCGCCGTCGACGAACACGAAGAAGTCGACGTGGAGCATCCCCCACGTCGTGAAGATGAAGTTCGCGAGTTCGTGGAGGTCGCCCGGCGCCGTGGCGTCCGTCGAGACGACGTACACCGTCCGCGGCGTCGACTGCCACGGGACGCAGCGGTCGACGTCGAACCCGCCAGCACGCAGGCCGAGCGTCGCGTCCGGGCCGACACAGCCGATCTCCATCGAACTCGTGGAGTTCTCGGTGTACCCCACGCCGGACCCCTCGACGCAGAAGGGGATGATCGGGCGCTCGCGGTGGGTGATCGCCGTCACCTGGAGCGCCGGCATCGAGCGCCGTGGGCCGTGCATGTAGCCGAAGTAGTCGCCGAACGGCCCCTCGTCCCGCCGGACGTTCGGGACGATTTCGCCCTCGATCACCAGTTCCGCGCTCGCGGGGACCCGGAGGTCGTTCGTCTCGCAGGGGACGAGTTCGACCGGGCCGCCCTTCAGGCCGCCCGCGAACTCCACCTCGCTGCGCCCGGTGGGGATCCACATCACGGAGCTGTACTGCACGGCGGGTTCGGCCCCGACGACGATGGCGACCGGCATCGGCTCGTCGCGGCGCTCATACTTGTAGTAGTAGAGGTTCGGCGTCTGCTCGCCCGCCAGCAGCAGGACGCTCGCCGTCTCGCTGTCGTGGACCATCGCGCGGTGGTAGGAGTAGTCGACCCAGTCCGAGTCGAGGTCGGGCGTCACCAGCGTGTGCAGGTTCGAGTAGCGCCCGCCGTCGCCGGCGTGGATGTACGGCCACGGGTAGTCCAGCAGGTTCACGTCCTCGCCGGTTTCGACGACGTCCTTGCAGGGGGCGTCCGACCGCGACACGGTGACCGGGTCGCGCTGGTCTTTCAGGCGCGCTATCGTCTCGTCGTAGAACTCCCGGCGCGACGTGTCCGGCGGGACGTCCATCCCGACCGCGATCCGGTCCCACGGGCGGCGCTGGGAGCCGCGGTACGGGTCGCCGACGAGCCGCGCGCCCTCGACGGATTCGAACAGCGGGATCCGGTCGTCGTTTTCGTTGGCGAGCATCGTGAGCGCGCTCGCCTCCAGGTTCCACGAGACCGGGTCCTCGACCCGGACGAGCCCGTCGCGGGCCTCCAGCCGCTGGAGGTACTCGCGGAGGCTGTCGACCGTCATGCGTCGTCGCTCCCGCCGGTCAGCTCGCGCTGTTCGCGTTTGACCTTCAGCTCGACGTACTCGTTGACCAGTTCCGGGTGGCGCTCCGAGAGGTGCTCGTACAGTATCTTCCGGCTCGCCTCGGAGACGGAGCCGTACTGGCCGGTCTCCACGAGGTAGCGCAGGAGTGCCTTCACCTCCTCCGAGCGTGTGTTGATGACGTTGGGCCCGTCCGCCGTCGCGTCCATCACCCGCTCCAGGGTCCCCCGGTCGACGCTCCCGGCGTCGATCTCCGTCTCCAGCACCTCGATGTACCACTGCTCCTCGGTGTTCTCGTGTGGCCCCTTGACGACGGTGAGCGGGGCGGGGTCGTCGAGTTCGTCGGCGTCGCGACTGACCCTGGCCCGGGTGCTGAAGATCTCCTTGGTCTCCTTGTCGGTCACCTGGATACTTATCTCGTCGCGCTCGGGGTCCGGGGGGAGGTTGGTTTCGGACGTGACGTATTCGTCGGACATACCCAGTGGTACGTGTTTCCATGTTACCCGAATAAAGTCTTATCGTGTGAGCGGCCAGTTCGACCCGGAAGCAGGACGGGGATCGGGGGGCGACGCGCGTCGCCAGTCGGCGGAACGCGGCCGCGCCGTCAGGGCCGCACCGTCGGGTCCGAGCTGACGACGTCCCACTCCGAGGGCTCGATCACGTTGCCGTCGAACGCGTCGTGTTCGGGGTAGGCGGTGAACACGAGGAACTCGGCCCTGTCGTCGAGGTACTCCACCAGCGTCGAGAGGTTCCCCTCGGTGAGGCCGCCGAGCTGGTCGAGCAGCATGATGGGCACGTTCTGGGCCACCTCGAACGCCTCGTGGCCGGCCAGCGCGGCGACGATGCCGAGCAGTTCGAGTTCGCCCTCCGACAGCGCGTCGACGCTGGCCTCGCGGCCGTCGCGGGCGACGACCAGGTCGAAGTTGCTGGTCAGCCGCGCCGTCTCGAAGCTGGTGTCGAACCGCGCGAGCAGGTCGTCGATCGCGTCGTCGAACGCCTCGCGGGTCCGGCGTTTCAGCTCCGCCTTCCGGTTGCGCAGCGCCGCGATCTCCTCCCCGAGGTCGTCGTGTTCCGCCTCCAGCGTGTCCCGGCGGTCGGCCAGGCCCTCGATCTCCGAGAGCTCCTCGCGCTTCTCCTCGAGTTCGGCCTCCGCCCGCTTGATCTCGCTTTTGATCTCGGTGAGGTCGTCGCTGTGCTCCGCGACCGCCGCCTCGAGGTCGTCGATGCGGTCGTCGAGCTCCGCCTTCCGCTCCCGGGCCGAATCGAGGCTCTCGGCCCGGTCCCCGCGCTTCGCCTCAAGGTCGTCGACGCGGCGCTCCAGGTCGTCGCGGCGCTTCCTGGCCTCCCGGATCTCCTCGCGGCGGCTCTCCAGTTCCGCGACGCGGTCGTCGTACTCCGCGCGCTCGGCTTTGAGCTCCGAGATCCGGTCGCTGAGCTCGTCGAGGCGGTCGCGGACCGTCCCCTCGTCGGTCGACTCGCCGCAGAGCCAGCAGTCGACCTCGTCGCCCATGATCCCCCGGTCCAGGTCGGTGAGCAGCTCCACGCGCCCCTCCTCCAGCACGCGGCGGTTGGCCGAGTACACCGACTGGAGCAGGTCGACGTCGGTCCGGATCGACTCCCGGCGGTCCCGGACCTCGGCGAGTTCGGCGCTCACGTCCTCGTCGGGGACCGTCAGGGCCTCGTACTCCTCGCGGACCTCCGCCAGCTTATCGTCGATGCGCTCGACGGCGTCGGACAGCCGGTCGACGCGCTGTTCGGTCTGGCTCCGTTCGGCGCGCAGGCGGCTCAGCTCCTCGCGGTCGTCGTTCTCGGCCGTCGCGTCCGGTTCGGCGAGGTCGGCGCGTTCGGCCTCCAGCTCCTCGAGTTCGTCGGTCAGCCGCGTCACGTCCTCCTGGACGCCCGGCAGGCGTCGCGCCGCGTCGCGGGCCTCCTCCAGTTCTGCCTCGACGCTCGACCGCTCGGCTTTCAGGTCGGCGATCCGCTCCTCGATGTTCTCGAAGTCGAGCGGGCGCGTCAGCAGTTCCTCCAGGTTCTCGCCGCGGCGGACGGCGTCGCGGACGGCGTTGTCCTCGTCGAGGAAGGCGTACAGGTCGGCCCGGATGCGGTCGTACTCGTCGTCGAGAAACACCTCCCCCTCGCTCACGACGGTGCCGTTCCGCCGCGTCAGTTCGACGGCGTACGACCCGTCGGGCGCGTCGAGTTGAACCCGGCCGGCGTCGGCCCCCTCAGTGAGCGGCGTTCTGGTGCCCATCGCCGTCTCGATGGCCTGGAGGAAGCTCGATTTTCCCTGCCAGTTCGCGGCGCGCACGACGTTGTTCCCCGGGTGTATCGTCGCGTGCCCCTCGCGAATGCCGGCGATGTTCTCCGCAGTGAGGTTCCACGTCATAGCGGATGTTCTCGCCGACCGCGTTAAGGTTTACTACTCGCGGGAGAGAAATTTCCGTCGAGCGGTTTACAGCGGCGGTGTGACAAGGTTTTTGCGTCCGAGGCGGCACGGTTCGAACGACGACCGATGACGTCGGCTGATCCCGCATGAGCTGCAAGATCGATTCGGCGACCCGCGAGTACGACCTCGACGTGCCGCAGGCGGCGTACGACGGCGTCGACGACTACCTCCTGCAGCGCTGGACCGGCGCCGACGGCCGGGCCGCGGAGGGGTACCGCTCGCTGACGGAGTGGTTCAACAAGCGCCTGCTCAAGCGGGTGTACGACGAGCACAACCGCGAGGCGACGGGCGTCAGGCTCGACAGCGAGTACGAGGCGCTGCGCTCCGACGACGACCTCACCCGCCGCGAACTGGCGGACGACCTCCGCGCCGCGGGCATCGACGCGGAGGAGTTGACGTCTGCCATGATCTCCTGGAGCACGATGCGCCACCACCTCAAGGACTGCCTCGACGGGTCGAAAGCGCCCGCGGAGGCCAGTTCCGACTGGGAACTGGAGAGCGTCCGCATCGCCGCCGAGCGGACCGAGGAGAAGGCCGACGAGGCGCTGCGGTCGCTCGTCTCGAAAGGGGAAATCGCCGACGGCGACGCCGCGGAGGTTTCCGTCGACGTCCAGCTAACCTGCCCCGTCTGTCACGTCCGGACGCCGCTGACCGAGGCCGCGGAGCGGGGGTACGTCTGCCGTGAACACGCCGACGCCACGCCGAGCGACCGGGCCGGGACCGACGACTAACCGAAGTCCGGCCGCCGGCCCTCGAGGAACGCCTCGACGCCCTCCTCGTGGGCGTCGGTGTCGTACGCGAGCGTCTGGAAGTGCGCCTCGCGGCGGAGCCCGTCGTCGACCGGCTCGCCCAGGTTCTCGTGGATCGCCTCCTTGGCCAGCGCGATGTTCTCGGTCGGCCGAGCCGCGAGCGTCTCCAGCAGGTCCCCGACGGCGTCGTCCAGTTCGTCGGCCGGCACCGCCTCGTTGACCAGATCCATCTCGGCCGCGGTGGCGGCGTCGATCAGGTCGCCGGTGAACGCCAGTTCCTTCGCCGTCCGGAGGCCGACGAGCCGCGGGAGCGTCACGGTGCCGCCCAGGTCGGGGACGAGGCCGACGTTGATGAACGACGCCCCCAGCCGGGCGTCGTCCGCGGCGACGGCGAAGTCCGCGGCCGCGACGAGCGAGAGGCCCGCGCCGACGGCGTCGCCGTTCACCCTCGCCACGACCGGCACCGGCGCGGAGAGCACCCGCTCGGCCACGCGGCCCAGCGTCTCGCGGACGCGCTCGTACGCCTCGCGGGCGGTCTCGTCGCGCTCGGCCATCGCCTGAATGTCCCCGCCGGCGCTGAACGCGTCCCCTTCTCCGGTGACGACGACAGCGTCCAGTTCGCCCGGGTCGAGGTCCGCGAGGGCGTCGGCCAGGTCGCGGGCGACGGCCGCGGTGAAGGCGTTGCTCGCGTCGGGCCGGTCGAAGGTGATGCGTCTGACCCCGTCCGCGTCGGTGACGTGCATGCCCGTACCTGCGGAAGGCGGATACTTATATGGTCGCCCCCGGGCGGCCGAAGCAAGGTAGATAGCGGAAACAGTCACTAAAGGAGATTAAATTCGAATTATATACTTCTCCGGGATTTAGATTGGAAACGGTCACTACATCGCGAAATTGATCGGAGGCTAGCTGAACGGAATAGTGGAATCAGATCCGGGCTGTATCCCGTTATTTCGAATCAGTTCGGTGTTTCACGGATCACGAGTACATCTCGCCGGATCCGTCCATGCCATCATCTCACCGATCAGCCGAGGTAGGCCCATCTATTATCTGAATTCATATATAAACTGATTCTCTACTGGTAGCTAATATATCCGTCGAGACCCCGTGTCCCTGTCCAGAAGAGCGGAGGCGGGGAGAGTGCTCGACGCCCCGATGCCGGAGCGGTCGACCGTCAGATCCCGAGCACATCGCGCGCCTGCGACGGCGTCGCGACGTCGCGGCCGAGTTCCTCGGCGATGCGGACAACCCGAGAGACCAACTGAGCGTTGCTCTCCGCCAGTTCGCCTTTCCGGTAGTAGACGTTGTCCTCCAGGCCGACACGGACGTGCCCGCCAAGCAGGATCCCGAGCGTCGCGAACGGCAACTGGTGGGGGCCGAATCCGAGGACGTTGAACCGCGCGCCGTCGGGGAGGTTGTCGACGGCGTTCAGCAGGTTGCGCGGCCGCGGCCGGGTGAGCGTCCCGCCGCCGAAGATGAGCGTCGCGTAGACGGGGTCCGCGAGGTCGCGGCGCTCCAGCAGGCCGTGGACCTCGTTCATGTGGCCGTCGTTGAACACCTCCAGTTCGGGCTTTATCCCCCGGTCGCGCATCTCGGCGTGGAGCGAGTCGACCAGCCCGCGCGTGTTCTCGCTCGTCAGGTGGTCGTAGCGGTTCAGCGGGCCCATGTCCAGCGACGCCATCTCCGGCGGCGGATCCGTCCGCAGCGGGAGGTGTCGGTCGGCGTCCGGCGCACCGGTGCCGCCGGTCGAATGCTGGATCACCACGTCGTCGGCGTGGCGTCGCACGGCGTCGTCGATCTCCTGAAATCGCTCGGTGGCGAACGAGCGCTCGCCGTTCGGCCGCCGGGCGTGCAGGTGGACGACCGACGCGCCGGCGTCCTCCGCCGCGGCCGCCGCGCGGCCGATCTCCTCGGGCGTCTCCGGCAGGTTCGGGTTGGCCTCCTTCCCGTGGACGCCGCCGGTGAGCGCCGCGGTGACGACGAGCGGTTCGCCGCCGAGGAAGTCGTCGTAGGTCACTGCGCGTCACCGTCCCCGTCGTCGCCGCCCTCGTGCTCCCGGTAAATCTCGCAGTGGGCCGCGTGGTCGAGGTCGTAGCGGTCGTTGCAGACATCCGCGCGCATCGGCTGGACGAACCGGTCGACGGCGGTGCAGTACGCCCGCTCCGCGTCGAACTGGCGGTCGCCCGAGCCGCGGCGATACTCCAGGTACGGGCAGGTCATGCGTATCGGTCGGCCCGGACCGAGTTAACGTTTGTCGGGGAACCCGCCGCTTTAGTACCGACGCGGCGAACGACGGGCCATGGTACGTCACCGCGGCCTCTCGCTGGACTGGTTCGGCTACGCGACTGCCCGGATAGCCGGCGACGACGGCGTCGTCTACACCGACCCAGGCCGGTACGGCACGCTGACCGGGGAGTGGGCCGAGCGCTACGGCGGCGCGGACCACCCGAGCGGCGGGCCGTACGACGCGGGGGACGGCGACGTGGTGCTCGTGACCCACGACCACCACTACGACGACGACGGGGTCGAGCGCGTGGCGAGCGACGACGCGACGCTCGTCGTGTACGAGGCCGTGTCGGCCGACGCCATCGGGGCAAGCGGCGGCCGGGACGTGCGCGAACCGGAGGCGCTTCCCTACGACGTGGTCCGGGTCGGCTACGGCGACGAGGTGAACGTCGGCGGCGTCGACGTGCGCGTCACGCCGGCGTACAACCGCCCCGACGGCCCGAACGCGAGCGGCGGGGAACCGCTCCACCCGGAGGGCTTTGGCTGCGGGTTCGTCGCGGCCGTCGACGGCGTCCGCTGCTTCTGGCCCGGCGACTCCGACGCGCTGGACGAGCACCGGGACATCGACGCCGACGTGTTCATGCCCTCCATATCGCGGAGTTTCACGATGGACCGCCACGACGCGGCGGATCTGGCCGAGCGGATCGACCCCGGACTCGTGCTCCCGATCCACTACAACACGTTCCCGGATCTGCGGGCCGACTCAGGCGCGTTCACCGCCGACGTGGCGAAGCGGGGCGTACCCGTGGCGCTCGCCGAACGCGACTTCTGAGTCGGCGGGCCGGCCGCGCCCCGAACCTATTTGCGCGGGGTCGGGGAACGTCGAACATGCCGACCCGAGTCACCGTGTGGAACGAGCACCGACACGAGCGCGATCACGAGGCGGTCGCGGAGCTGTACCCGGACGGGATCCACGGCGCGATAGCCGACGCGCTGACCGAGGCGACTGACGACGTGGAGCGGCCGGCGGTCGAGGTGCGGACCGCGACGCTCGACGAACCGGAACACGGCCTCACCGAGGACGTGCTGGCGTCGACGGACGTGCTCACCTGGTGGGGTCACGCCGCCCACGACGAGGTCGCTGACGACGTCGTCGAGCGCGTCCGCGAGCGCGTGCTCGACGGGATGGGCCTGGTCGCGCTCCACTCCGCGCACTACTCGAAGATATTCAAGGCGCTCATGGGCACTTCCTGCTCGCTCAAGTGGCGCGAGGCCGCCGAGACCGAGCGGCTGTGGGTCGTCGAGCCCGGTCACCCGATCGCCGCGGGCGTCGACGAGTGCGTCGAGGTGCCCGAGGCGGAGATGTACGGGGAGCGCTTCGACGTTCCCCAACCCGACGCGCTGGTGTTTACCTCCTGGTTCGAGGGCGGCGAGGTGTTCCGCTCGGGCTGCTGTTACCGCCGGGGCAGCGGCCGGGTGTTCTACTTCCGGCCGGGCCACGAGACGTACCCCGTCTACCACCAGCCGGAAGTGCGGCGGATCCTCCGGAACGCCGTCGCGTGGGCCGCGCCCGGTGAGAGGGGAAGCGTCTCGTTCGGCAACGCCGAGCCGAGAGAAGAGATAGACGAGAGCGACGACCGCAGCGTTCACTGACGCGGAGCGTCTCGGCGTGCGGGGCGTCACGATGTGCGAGGCGTCACGGCGTACGGGGCGTCACGGCGTGGGGGTGGCCCGGATGCCGCGTTCCCGCGTCGCGGTCACAGGTTCCGTTCCAGATACCGGGTTATCCGACTCACCCGCGCGTCGTCGAACGTCCACTCGCCGAGCCACTCGTTCTGACGGACCTGATACGCGACGAGGGCGGCGGAGTCGGCGCTGTCATCGGGGGCGTCGTACACGACGAACCAGCTGTTCCGGAACTCGTCGCCGTAGCCCGCGTGGATCGTGCCGTCGAACGTCTCCGGCGGGATCCAGTCGGGTATCCCGTATACGTGGACGTCGACGTCCGTGTCCGCGAGTCGGTGGTAGACGTTCCGCGTCCCCCGCTCGTCCTCGATGCGCGAGAGCCGCTGGAACGACGATCGGAGGCGGCCGCCGTCGGTGTCGTAGGCCGACTGCTCGATGAACCGGGAGAGCAGGATGAGCGGGAGCTTCTCGGTGTCCGATTCGGGGAACCCGCGCAGCCTGAACGGGGTGTTCTCCAGCCACGATATTACGTCCGGCACCTCGATCTCGCCCAGCGACCGCGCGCCGGTGACGTACAGGTCCGAGTTGACGAACAGGATCGTGTCCTCCAGTTCGCTCAGCGCCGAACTGGCGACGACCTCGCCCCCGCGCAGGAGGATCACCGCGTTCTCGTCGCAGTCCACTATCTCCTCGTCGCTGACGGCGACAGGCTGGCCGTCGAACAGCGACTCGACCATCTCCTGAACGGGTTGGGGACGCGTTCGGTTGACGACCGCGAGCGACCACTCCTCCGGCGGGTCGTCGTCGATGAAGTCGGTGAGGTGGTCGTGCATCCCCTGATCGGGATCAATTACTCGTTCAGCACTGATAAATCCGCGTTCCGCGACGAACGCGGCCGGGCGCTGGGCGCGCTTGCCAACGCTTACGGCGCTGGCACCCCTTCCGGAACGCATGACAGAACCCGAAGCGGACGCCGCGACCACGGTCCGCGTGACCGTCGGCAGCCGCGGCGGCGGCGACGTGGCGCGGGCGGCGAGGGAGGCCGCGCCCGACGGCGTCGCCGTGCGGACGGTCGGGCCGACGGGGCTGACGTGGCAGGAACCGATCCTCGCGGCGACGCGGGACGGCCGAACCGCCGCCTACGGCCGGGTGACGCCCTCGGGCGCGAAGGGGCTGGTCGACGCCCTCGCGGACGGCCTGCTGGAACCGCCCGCGTTCGCCCTCGCGGACGCTCCAGCCGATGAACGCTCGTTCCCGACTCCCGACGACGGGCCGCTCGGCGTCGGCGAGCGACGCGTGCTCGACGCCTGTGGCTGGGTCGACCCCACCGACGGGTCGCCGGTCGGGACCACGGACCCGGCCGAACTGGAAGCGGTCGCCCGGCGGTCGGGGTTTCGAGGCCGCGGACAGGCCGATGACGGCGACGGCCCCGTAGCGGCGGTCTGGGACGCCGTCCGCGAGGCGGAGGGTAATCCGGCGGAAGGTGATTCCGCGGACGATGATCCGGCGGAGGGTAACCCGGTCGTGGTCGTCGACGGAACCGGCGGCGACCCGGACGCCGACGCGGACCGGTTGCTGCTCGAATCCGACCCGGCCGCGGTCGTCGACGCCGCGGTGGCCGTCGCGGACCTCGTCGACGCGTCCGAAGTGGTGGTCGCGGTGGACGAGGAAAATCGTCTCGCACGCGAGCGTGTCGAAGCCGTCGCCGCCGACGCTCCGGGCAGTGCCGCGGCGGTGACGGTGCGCGGGGCGGAGGCGGCCCCGGCGTACGACGACCGACCTGCCGTGGTCCACACCCCGCGGACGCTGGCGGGGGTCCGCGCGCTCGCCGGCGACGCCTCCCCGGGCGACGACGCGGCCGATTCCGCGGACGGCGCGGCCGACTGGCCCGGTGCCGACCACGACCCCGGCACCCGGCTGGTGACGGTGTGTGGCGACGCCGACCGGGCGACCGTCGAACTCCCGACCGACGCGTCCCTATCCGCCGCTCTCGAAGCGGTTGAGGATCCCGGGTTCCAGTTCGCGTGCGTGGGCGGCCGCCTCGGCGGCCTGACCCGCTCGCTCGACGTTGCCGCGGACGCCGACGCGTTGGTGGCGGCCGGGTTAGGCACGAACGGCGTGGTCGAACTGTTCGACGAGACCCGGTGCCCGGTGGCGGCCGCCGGCAAGCGCATCCGCTACGCACGGGAACACGGGTGCGGCCGGTGCGAGGGCTGTCGGGAGACGGTCCCGGAACTCCACGAACGGCTCCGAGCGGTGTACGCCGGGGAGTTCGACCCAACGGAGTTGCGGCGAATCTGTAGCGAACTCGGGGACGGGGACTGCGCGGTGGCGGCCGCCGCCGCTCGCCCCGTCCGAACGGCGGTGGACGGGTTCGAGGCTGCGTTCCGAAGCCACGCCGACGGGGAGTGCCCGACCGGAGAGTGTAACTGAGAAGTGTGAATATCCGGTGTTACTGAGTAGTTATACTCTCTAGTGTAACCGTGTTGGGTCGGAGCGGTATCTGGAGCCTCCGCGTCGAACGGGTAACCGGCGATCTTACTCGAACGTAATCGATTCCGAGCCGGGGTCGACGGAGACGCGTGCCCCCATCGGGAGCGGCGAGACGGGGTTCGTGTGGCCCCAGTCCAGGCCGAGAACCACCGGCGCGTCGGGGTTGTACCGTCCCACCTCGTCCACGATGGCGTCGTACAGGCGCTCCCGGTAGGCCTCGCGTTCCTCCCTGGGTGGCTCCTCCAGGTAGCTCCGGCCCGGCGGCCGGCCGACCAGAACCGCCGCGAAGCGTTCGAGCAGGCCGCGCTCGCCCATGCTCATCAGCGTGCCGCGGACCTCCACCTCGCTCGGGAGCGTCTCGGCGGTTTCGACGGCGAGGACGGCCCCGTCGAGTTCGTCGGCGTCGGGGACGTATCGGTCCGCCGCGAGGTTCCACTTCAGGATCGCCTGGCTCCCGCCCCACAGCCGGCCCGTGACCGACTCCGTCCCGCCGGCCCAGCGCCAGCCGGGGTTCGGCTCGTACGCCGGCGGCGACCCCATCTCCGACGGGTTCGTCCACCAGGTGGTGGGCTCGTCCGTCCACTCCGACGAGGGCTCCAGTTCGCCGATGGAGTCCTCGAAGAACGCGCGCCGGCAGTACCGCTCGGTGTACTCGGGGAGTTCGCCGGGGACGGCCAGTTCGTTCATCAGTTGCGCGCCGTTGTACGACACCACGCCTGCGTTCCAGAACGCGAGCGAGAGGTTCGTGTTGTCGCTCATGCCGTAGAACCGGGTCGGATGTTCGGCCAGCACCTCGGTGTCGACGTGCCGGAGGACCCGCAACTGGTCCGCGCCGCCGATGGTGGCGACGATGCCAGCGATTTCGGGATCGCGGACCGCCGCGTGGAGGTCCGCGGCGCGGGCCCGCGGGTTGGCGGCCAGAAACTCGTCGCCCTGCCGCGCCGTGGGATACACGACCGGCTCCAGGTCGAACGTCGTTCGGAGCCGGTCGAGTCCGAGTTCGAACACGTGCGGGGCCGTCCGCGCGCCGCCGCTGGAGGGCGCGAGCACTGCGACGCGGTCCCCCGGCGACAGCGCCGGCGGGTTCACGAAGTCGTTCGCCATGGTGTCGCCATCACCCGACCGTCACAAGTCAGTTATGGGTCCTTGCCCCTCGTTATCGCGGCTGAGGTCCGTCCTCCGGTGGACACACCTCTATCGATTTGTTGTGGCGGGGGCCGGCCGGCGACCACACCGCTATCGATTTGTAATTGCGAATATCGACCGCTCTCACGTCTCTATCGATTTGTTTCGGCCCTCTCCTGTGGTGGTTTCACACTTCTATCGATTTGTTTCGAGCGGGGAACGGCGTCCCCCGCCTCTATCGATTTGTTAGGTCCGTCGGGCAGTCACGCGGGTGGGATCGGGCGGTACCACACCGCTATCGATTTGTTTCGGTGGTCATTTCCGCAATACGTTCGAGAGTGTGGGGAGTTAAGAATTCGAGTGAGGCGGGCCCGGTTGACAATACAGGCGGGACTGCGAACACCGTTCAGGCGGTAACGCGAACACCACCGAGTCGTCGCTGCCCGGCCCGGAGCGGCGACGGAGACGGCTCTATCGATTTGTTCGGTCGACCGGCGCGTCTACGGGTGTGACACCCCTCTATCGATTTGTTCGGCCGGCGGGGAAGCGGGCCTATTCCCGCAGTTGTGCGTTCACGACAGAGCGGAGTTCGTCCTCGTGGATGTCGTCGAGCCGGGAGTCCTCGCGGAGCGTCTCGATGATCGTCGCCGGGTCCTCGCCGAACGTGAACTCGAGGTAGCTGCCGGAGTTCGGGCCCTGGCTCTTCCGCTCGGACTCGACCAGCGAGTACGTCGTCAGCTCCTTCATCTTGTTGACGTACGTCTCCTGGTAGTACTGCTCCGCGTCCAGCGCCTGCGTGAGGTACTGGTACACCGTGTACCCGTGGGGGCTCTTGGCGGCGTTGTTGCCAGTCTCGGCCGCGACGGCGGCCGTCGCGTACAGGCAGAGCTTCTTCTGCGTCGAAATCCCACGCGTCACCTCCAGCACGCGGTTCTTCTCGACTTTGTCCTGAGCGCTGCGGACGTGTTCCTCCTGAACCTGCGGGGACCCCGCGCGCTCGGCGATCGACCCCGCTGTCCGGACGAGGTCGATGGCCTTCCGGGCGTCGCCGTGCGTCTGTGCGGCGAAGGCCGAGGCGAGGGGCAACACGTCGTCGGAGAGCGCGTCGTCGTGGAACGCGTCGCGCCGGTGTTCGAGTATCTCCCGGAGCTGGTTGGCGTCGTAGTCGTCGAAGTGGACGTCCTCGGGCGTGAACGAACTCAGCGCGCGGGACCCGACGTCCTCCATCATCTTCGTGTCGTTGGAGATCGCCGCCACCGATATCTTGGCCGTTATCTCGTCGGTGCTGCCCGCGCGGGAGAGCTGATAGAGCAGCCGCGAGAACGCCGGCTCATCCTTGTCCCGACGGCCGACGAGCATGTCGAGTTCGTCGAGGACGAAGACGGCGATGTCGTAGTGCTCGTTGACGAGGCGGTAGAGCTCGTTCCACTTCTTCTTCGTCGGGATGCCGTGTTCGGGAACCTCGACGCTCACCCCCGCGTCGTCGGCGACTTTCCGCGCCAGTTCGTACACCGCGGACCCCAGGGTACCGACGTTCTGACAGTTCATCTGGAAGACGCCGAAGTTCGTCTCGCGGTTCTCCGTGAGTTCGACGATGTTCCCGCAGACGGCGTTGATTATCAGCGACTTGCCGGTTCCGGAGGGACCGTAGAGAAACAGGTTCGGCGGCCGCTCGCCGCTTATCGCGACCCGGAGGTGACGGGTGATCTCCGACAACTGTTCGTCCCGACCGACGATCCGGTCCTCGTCGACGATCTTCGTCGGGTCCAGAAGCGTCCGGTCGCGGATGAGCGTCGCCGTCTCCTCCTGCTCCAGGATCATGTCCTTTATCGACCCTGCGTCCCTGGAGTCGTCGCCGGGGTCAGACATACCGATCCCATCCGATTCCCCAGTAAAAAAGGTTCCCCTATCGATTTGATTTACATCGAAATAGCCGTTCTCGGTGGGGAATACGGCCGGAGCAAGTTCGTCCGTCGAAACCCCCGACGATTTGTTTCGTCCACGTCGATGACCCACCCGGATCGTTAGCAGTCGTGTCGATTGCGGATAGCGTCTCACAACTGACGGACGGGGTGAGAACTGATACACGGTGAATGGACGGAGTCAACACACACACACCTCTATCGATTTGTTTCGTGGGGAAGGGTGGGGGAGGGGGTTAGACAGGGTCGTCAACGGGCCGGCAAATGGAAACCTCGTCTGTCGAGGTCGGACTAGCGGGTTCTTGGCTACACTACATCTTATATGTCTATTATCTTATTTCTTCTCACTACTTACTAGACTAGAAGTAGATCTAGAAGACTAGAACGATACACCCCGATATCGATTTGTTCGATCCGGATGCCTGCTACGCTTTTTCTCTCCACACGAGTACTTAAACCCGGGGTCGATCAACAGGCTGGACTCAGTGTTCATACGGCAACGTTTGATAAATCCCACAGTTTCCAACTACTTTCGTTCCCCATACCTGCTATGCACAACATACCCACCCCCACTACACCACCCGAACAAATCGATAGAGGTGTGTGTGTGTCCGACCGACCCCGTCACTGCCTCGAACAGCCCTTCGAACAAATCGATAGAGGGGTGTGAGGGAAGTGAAGGCCGAGTGAGAAGTGCGATCCGAGAGGCGTTTGGGGGAAACGGGAACGCGGCTGGAGGGTTCCACTCCGACGCTCCCACCCGTTCCTACGTCCTCACCTTGGTCCTGAACCCGACGAAAACCGCCATCACGACGGACCCGACGAAGACCGTCCAGACGGCTCCGACCAGCAGCGTCTCAGTCGCGGCCGGGAACCGTTCGGCGCTCCCGACGAAGACGCGGAGGTCGAGCGCTATCACCAGCACCGCGGCAACGACGTCGAACACGAGGTCGAGGGCGGTGTCGCGCCAGCCGTAGTGGACCAACACCGGTTCGACGTCGAACCACTCCCCGACTTCGCGTGCGACCAGTTCGATCAGTTCCCAGAAGACGCCGATGGCGAACGAGAACCCGACTGTCAGCGCCCTGGGGGAGGACAACGGACCCCCGATATCGCCGACGATACCGCCGAGAGTGGGGCGCGTGACCAAGATGCCGGCGTAGACGAGGGCCGCGACGAGTCCGCCGGAAACGGTGTGGGTGAGGTGGTCCCACCACCACACTGATTCGTACAGCCCCAGCATGCCCATCGAGTGGAGGACGCCGGCCGTCGCCAGCCACAGCGGGAGCACGACGGATGGGGTTTGTTCCGGTCCGACGTACGCCCCGGCGACGCTCGGCAACACGGCCAGAACGAAGGCGACCAACGCGTTTACCGCCGCAGCGGCGTTCCGGCGGCGAACAGCCAGAACAAGGAGCAGGAAGACGGCCCCCTGGAGCGCCGGCACCAGCAGAGACGTGAGCGAGACCATTCGTGTTCGATTTCTTCCGGACGCTGGGTTATGGAACTTCCGAGGGCGAAACCCCTATGCGCGAAGTCCCTGCGTGCGAACCCCCCGGCGCACTGCGCTATTCATCCCGATAGCGTGGCGGCACGTAGGGCACCACGTGGTCCGGGAGCCGGGGCGTGACCACGTCGACGAGTCGGTCGGCGACCGTCGGGAGCAGCCGTCGGACGGCGGTGTACACGACGGCGACGGCGACGGCGACCATCACGACCCGGTCGAGCGGAGCCTCAACCGTCAGCAACAGGGGCACCGCGAGCGTCGCCGAGAGGAGGAGGTCGCTCGGCGATCCGTCGTAGCCAACCCAGCGCCGGGGGGCGATCCAGCGCCCGCCGTGGTGGTCGTACACGGCGCGGTCGGAGGTGGCCTCCCAGGGTCGCAACTCAAGCCCGCCACCGAAGACGTCGGTCACGCTGTGGAGGGCCGCCGCCGCGACGAAAAACCCGGCGAAGACCGTCGCTGCGGCCGGAACGACCGCTGCGGCAGCCAGCGTCGGGACCGCGAGGACGGAGTAGTACACCGGGTAGTGGAGCGACTTCCGGTGCCCGGCGTACAGGTCGAGGTCCGGGAACACCCCGCCCAGGAGCCCCGCAACGAGGGCGACCCCCGCGAACTCCGGCGCGACGGGGGTCGCGGACAGCGCGAACGCCATCCCCGCCAGCGCGTGTGTCGGCAGCATCATTGTGTTGGTCCGAAGGAGACACGTTCTAATTAGCGTGTCGGCTGACCGTCGTCTCGTTTCCACTTCACTCTCGTCCCCGACTGCATACTCGTCCTCGACTGCACTCTCCTCCCCGACCGACCGCGCCTCGGATCGACCGCTCGTGTCTGATCCGCCTCCGCTCCCACGGAGACGAAGCACCTATGTCCGCCGCGAGGGGACCCACGACCATGCAGTCCCTCGACGCACACCACTTCGGCGTCACCGTCACCGACCTCGACAGCGCGGTCGAGTTCTACAGCGAGACACTCGGACTCGACGTCCTCTCCCGTTTCACCGTCTCCGGCGAGGCGTTCGCCACCGGTGTCGGCGTCCCGGACGCGACAGGCCGGTTCGCCCACCTCGACGCAGGCGGCGCGCGGGTGGAACTCGTCGAGTACGACCCGTCGGGATCCGATGCGACCGCCGAGTCGGTCAACCAGGCCGGCGCGAAGCACCTCGGCCTGGCGGTCGACGACATCGACCGGTTCTACGACGACCTGCCCGACGGCGTCGACACGCTGAGCGCCCCGCAGACGACCGAGAGCGGGACCCGGATCCTGTTCCTCCGCGACCCGGAGGACAACCTCGTCGAGGTGCTGGAGGGGTAGGGGAGCACCGAGGCGTCCACGACACCCGGTCACCGTGACCGACGGGGGACGGCCGCCCGTCGACGTTCAGGAATATTCATTTGAGTGGCCGCGGTAGGTCGTCCCGAGATGAGCCTCTATCAGCGGGACTTCATGGAGGGAACGCGCGGCACCCAGGCGGTCGACTGGGAGGAGCGGATCGACGTCAAGCGCCTCCGGCGGGAGCGCTACGACCGGGCGCTTGACCGCCTGAAGGACAGCGACCTGGGGAGCATGCTGCTCGTCTCGGACCCCAACATCCGCTACGTCACGGGCCTCGCGATGACCGGCGGGTCGGGCGCGGACCACTACACCCTCCTGACGGAGGACGGCGACGTGGTCCACTGGGATACGGCCGACCACGCGAGCAACCAGCGGTACAACTGCCCCTGGCTGAACGACGTGCGCTACGCCTGCCCGGGGCTGGGCAACGTCCCGCGCGCGTCCGGCCGCGACTCCGCCCGCTCGTTCCTCAAGGAGAAGATGGCCCGGTTGGTCACCGACGCGCTGGAGGAGTACGGCGTCGCCAACGAGCCGATGGGGCTGGACGTCGACAACCGCGGCCTCGTCAACGCGTTCGAGAACGACGGCGTCGAGGTCCGGACGAAGGAGTGCGTCGACCTGATGCACGACGCCCGCAAGACGAAAACGCGCGACGAGATCGAGTGTCTCC
Source organism: Halostella litorea (assembly GCF_004785955.1). Lineage (NCBI taxonomy): Archaea > Methanobacteriati > Methanobacteriota > Halobacteria > Halobacteriales > Natronoarchaeaceae > Halostella > Halostella litorea. The sequence goes on from NZ_SJER01000004.1 coordinate 247,976, forward strand.
GCATGGTCGCGGCGATCTGCGAGGCCGGCTTCCAGGCGATCACCGAGAGCGCGAAACCGGGCAAGCGCGAGTCGGAGGTGTGGGGCGACGCCGTCCGGGAACTGTGGCGTCACGGCGCGATGGCCCAGGGCGGCTACGTCACCTCGGGGCCGAACACCTGGCCGAAACACCAGGCCAACACCACCGACCGCGCGATCCGGCCGGGCGACCTCGTCTACGCCGACTTCTACAACATCGGCTACCTCGGCTACCGCTCGTGTTACTACCGCACGTTCTCCATGGGCGAACCGACGCAGGCCCAGCAGGACGCCTACGAGAAGGCCCGCGACGACCTGTACGACGTGCTCGAACGCATCGAACCGGGCGCGACCACCGACGAGATATGCCGCGGCTTCCCCGACGAGGAGGGCGAGCACATGGACTGGTACGACGCCGACGAGTTCTGGCAGATGACGACGAACCACTGGGCCCACGGCCTCGGGCTCCAGCTGTACGAGCAGCCGCTCATCTGGCGCGGCCTCTCGCCCGAGCATCCCATCGAAATCGAGGAGGGGATGACGATGGCCGTCGAGACGATGCAGCCCGCCGAGCGACAGGGCGTCCGCGTCGAGGAGATGGTCGTCGTCCGCGAGAACGGCGTCGAGATCCTGAGCCAGTGGCCCGTCGAGGAGATCACGCGGATCGACCACTAACCCGGCCGACCCACTGATTTCGTCCGCCCGGACTGCGACGCGACGCCGTCGGTGCCGTAGCGCGCCGCGGCCAGCGCCGTCCGAGTTCTACACCACGCCGCGCGTGTTCCACACGATTTATAATCGCGTACGGCGACGGTTCCGACGATGTACAAGCACGTCGCCCTGCTCGTGCGGCAGGAGGGGATGAGCCACGAGGAGTTCGTGGAGTACTGGCAGGAGAACCACACGCCGATCGCCCGCGAGATCGAGGGGGTCACCCGCTACCAGACCGTACTCCCGACGGACCCCGAGAACGCGGAGTTCGACGGGCTCGCGGAGCTGTACTTCGAGAGCCTCGACGACCTCCATGCCGCGCTCGGCAGCCCGGGGAGCCGCGACTACGACCCGACGAAGGAGGTCGCCGCGGAGGCCCGGGAGGACGTGAACAACTTCCTCGACGTCGAGGAGCGCCCGCGGTTCATCGGCGAGGAGATCGTCCAGAAGGACGAAGTCGACGGCGACACCGACGGCCTGTACAAGCACTCCGCGTTCCTCGTGCGGCAGGAGGGGATGAGCCACGAGGAGTTCGTGGAGCACTGGCAGGAGAACCACACGCCCATCGCCCGGGAGATAGAGGGCGTCGTCCGGTACGCGACGGTGCTCCCGACGGACCCCGAGAACGCGGAGTTCGACGGCGTCGCGGAACTGTACTTCGAGGACCTGGAGGCGCTCTACGACGCGCTCGGCAGTGAGGGGACGCGGGACTACGACCCGGACCGCGGGAAGGCAAAGGAGGCCCGGGAGGACGTGGACAACTTCCTCGCCGTGGAGGAGCGCCCGCGGTTCATCGGCCGCGAGACCGTCCAGAAGCGGGGGACCGACGCGACCGCCCGCGGCGACGACGCCTGACATGCCGGACTACGACGCGCAGGTCCGCGACGCGTTCCCGGAACTCGCCGACATCGAGGACGACGACCTTCGCGAAAAGGTCGTCGAGGCGTGGCGGCTCGGCCTCGAACGCGGCGGCTGGTCCCACGTCGAGGCCATCCCGTACGCCTGGAACATCCATGAGGTCACGAACGTCGAGCACGTCCGCGGCGTGACCCGCATCGCCGCCGACGCGGCCGCCCAGCAGCGCGACTTCCACGGCGCGGACCCCGACCTGGACGTCGTCCGCGCTGCCTGCCTGCTGCACGACGTCGGGAAGTGCTACGAGTACGTCGACCACGTCGACGGGGAACTGGTCGACCCGGACCCGGAGTACGCGACCGATGAAATCCCTCACTCGCTGTCGGGCTACGCGCTCGCCCACGAGGTCGGCTGCCCGCTCGCGGTCCAGCGCGCGATCCCGCATTTCATCGGCGAGATCCCATCCAGAACCCTCGAAGCGGAACTGGTCAAGTCCGCAAACTCCGCGTCGTCGAACGCCATCACGCAGGCCGCGATGGGAATCAGCCTGCAGGAGTGGGTCGACGAGTACTCGCAGACGCAGTAGGTTCGGTCCGACTCACGCGGTCGGAAACGACCCGCAGATCCGCAGGCTCCGAGACGCTGAGTACCGACCTACCGCCGCCCGGAGATGACGGTCACCTCGGTGCGCTGCGGGAACGTCTCCTCGGGACGCTGGGCGAGGCGTTCGCGCAGGGCCGACTCGAACGCGGCCTTCTCCTCCCCGAACCGGTCCGGCGAGCAGTACGACAGCGAGAAGGCGTAACCCACGACTGCGTCGACGGTCCACTCCCGTTCGACCGCGAACGTCGCCGCCTCGACGTCGTCGAACCCGACCGACTCGACGAGTTCGTCCCAGGGGTCTTCGGCGGAGTGGTCGACCGGCCCGGTCCGCTCGGGCAGTTCGTCGAGGTACTCCGCGGCGAGGTCGTATACTGCGTCCTGCCAGCCTTCGGTCCCGCGGGTGAACCACTCCTCGTCGTCGAGGATGGCGACGCCCCCGCCCGGTTCGAGAAGCCCGCGAAGGCGCTCCAGCGTCTCACGTTCGTCCATCCAGTGAAACGAGCGCCCCATCGTGGCGAGCCCGAACCCGCCCAGTTCACCCGAGAGGTCCGCGTCGGACCCGATGACCCACGTCAGGTTCTCTCGACCGGCGGCCTCGGCCCGCCGTTCCGCCTGCCTGAGCATCGCCTCGTTCGGATCCATCCCGACCGCCTCGCCGACGTGCGCGGCGAGGGGCACTGCGATCTGTCCGGCCCCGCAGCCCAGATCGAGGACGCGGGTGTCCCCGTCCAGGTCGAACCGCTCGCGGAGGTACGACAGCGCCGCGTCCCCGTATCCGGGGCGGTGCTTGGCGTAATACTCCTCGGTCCCTCCGAACGGGCCGTCGTCATCGCTCATGGTTGTCTCTCTGTCCCGTTTTCACGGGATCTCGACGTTCCGTTTTCCCGCGTATCGTCGTTCCGCGATTCGAGTAGCTGGGTAGTCCCCGCCCTCACTCCAGCGGCTCCAGTCCGGCCTCCTCCCGCAACACGTTGGCGTACTGCCGGAACCCGGCTTCGAGGTCGTACTCGGGATCGTAGCCGAGGTCCTCCTGTGCGGCCGTCATGTCGAGCCGCTGGGTCCACGGTAGCTCGCCCTCGTCCGAGACCGTCAGGTCCGCGTCGGGCATGAGTTCCCGCATCGTCTCGGCGGCCTCCCGGATCGTCGCCAGTTCGCCGCGGACGTTGTAGACGCGCTGGGAGAGGTCCGCCTCCGGCGCGAGCGCCGCCCGGCGGAACGCCTGCGCCACGTCGGCGACGTGCTGCCAGTCGATCGCCTGGTCGCCGTACTCGACGCTGAACGGCTCGCCGAGGGCGGGCTTCTCGACGATGTTGGCGAGGAACGCCGACCCGCCGGTCTCGCGGTACGGGCCGTACGCGACCGTCGGCCGGAGCGCCACGTCGGAGACGCCGAACTCCTCGCGGTAGACGCGCGCCTGGTGTTCGTTGTACCCCTTGCTCGCGCCGTACAGCGTGTCGGGGTAGACGAGGTCGTCCTCGGTCACCCAGTCATCGTAGTTCTCGGGCGGGGCGTAGATGGCGGCGCTGGAGGCCCACGCGACGCGCTCGACCTGGTCGGAGAGCGTCCGCGCGGCCTCGAACACGTTGTTCGTCCCCTCGACGTTGACCTTCATCGCAGCCCGGGGGTTGTCCTCGGCCGCGTTCGTCAGCAGCGCCGCGAGGTGGACGACGTGGGTCGTCCCCGTCTCGCGGACCGCCCGCACTACGTCGGTCGGATCCGTCACGTCCCCGCGCCGCACCGCCACGTCGTCGGCGACGCCGAGCTTCCCCAGTATCTCCGTGTCCGTCGAGAGGTCGTAGGCGACCACGTCGTGGCCGTGGTCGACGAACTCCTTCGCGACGTAGGAGCCGATGAAGCCGGTACCGCCCGTGACCAGTACGGTCGATGATGACATACGAACCACTGCCCGGCGGAGGGTGAAAAGTGTATCCGTGTCGGATCGAGGGCGGGGAGCCAGCCTCGGGGCGAACCCCACCGCCACCTACTCGTGGAGGCCGCCGACCGAGGCGTAGAACGAGGACTGGAGCGTCTCGGCCATGTCCTGCTCGCGGTCGATCCGCACGTCGACGACGGTCGGGTTGTCCGACGCCGTCGCCTCGTCCAGCGCGTCGCGCAGGTCGGCGGGCGTCGTCGCCCGGAGTCCGTCGGCGCCGAACGCGCGGGCGGCGGCGACGAAGTCCGTGTCGTGGAACTCGACGCCGGCGACGTCGCCGTCCATCTGCCGGACCATCCCGAGGCTGGTGTCGTTGAGGACGACGAACGTCGGGGCGACGCCCTGCTGGACGGCCGTCTCGACGCTGGTCATCGTCATGGCGAAGCCGCCGTCGCCCGCGACCGCTATCACGTCGCCGTCGGTCTCCAGCGCCGCCGACACCGCCGCCGGCGCTGCCCAGCCCATCGCGCCGACGCCGCCGCTGCCGTAGTACGTGCCCGTCGCCGGGGCCTGGAGGTAGTTCAGCAGCCAGAAGCGGTTGTTCCCGGAGTCGGCCGTGACGACGGTGTCCTCGTCGACGACGCGCTCTATCTCCTTCACCGCGCGCTGGGGGAGGATCGGCGAGGCGTCGGAGTCGCATTCGGGGACGTGGAACGACTCCCGCGCGCGCTCGGCGCGTTCTTCCGCCCAGTCGTTGCTCGCCCCGCCGGCCTCGGCCAGCGCGCCCAGGCTCTCGGCGGCGTCGCCGATCAGGCCGACGTCGGCGGGGTACACCCACCCCGCGTTCCGCGAGTCGATGTCCGCGTGCACGATAGTCTGCTCGTCGGGCCGGATGAACTCCGGGGCCTGCCAGTTCGTGTCCATTGGGTTGAGCCGGCAGCCCACCACGAGCAGCGCGTCGGCTTCACTGACGACCTGATTCGCCCCTTCGTGGCCGAACGAGCCGATCACGCCGGCGGCCAGCGGATGCGTCTCCGCGATGGTCGACTTGCCGAGGTAGGAGGTGGCGACGGCGGCGTCGTACGCCTCCGCGACCGCCCGCAGTTCGTCGTACGCGTCCGCCGCGTGGACGCCGTTCCCGGCGACGACGACGGGGCGATCGGCCGCCTCCAGCGCCTCCGCGGCGCGTGCCACGTCCTCCGCGGTCGGCCGGGACTCCCACGTCCGGGTCTGGCGCTCGTCGTCCCACACCGGCGGCAACACGTCGCCGTCGAACTCCTCGGTGACGGCGTCGCCGTCCAGCACGATGGCGGTCGGCCCGGGCCGCCCCGCGACGGCGTGTTTGAACGCCAACTGGAGGCTGCGGACCGTCTCGGTCGGCGACCGCGGGAACCAGTGTTCCTTCGTCACGGCGTCCAGTATCTTCGGCAGTTCGAGGCCGCCGTAGTCGCCCCGGGACTGCTGGTACGGCGCGACCGTGGAGTAGTTCCCCCGCTCCGAGGCCTCGGTGATCGTCACCATCGGCGACGACCCGAGGCGGGCCTCCATCTGGCCGATGGAGCCGAGGCTGCCGATCCACGGCCCCTGCCCGGTGAGCACGCCGGGCGACCCGGTCAACCGGCCGTGCATCTCCGCCATGACGCTGGCTTCGCGCTCGTCTCGGGGTCTGACGACGTCGACCGACGACTCCTGAAGCCCCTCGAACAGTTCGATCGCGCGCCCGCCAGGGTAGCCGAAGACGCGCTCGACGCCGAGGTTCTCCAGCGACTCGACGAGCCTGTCGCTCGTGTCCATGGGGCCGTGTACCCCGGCCCCCCACTTCGGTGTTCCCCCATCGACCGCGGCCCCGGTCGGGGCCGCGGACCGAGACCGCCAAGAACTATAATGGTTCCTCAAGAGCGTCCGGTATGGAGATCGGCACGGGACTGTTCACCTGCCAGCGCCGCCCGGACGACGACCGCCCGACCGGCGACCTGTACGACGAGATGCTCACGCTCGGCGAGGCCATCGACGACGCCGGCCTCGCCAGCGCGTGGGTGTCCGAACATCACTTCATGGAGGACGGCTACCTCTCGGCCCCGATGCCGGCGCTCGGCGCGCTCGCGGCCGCCACCGACGACGTGGAGATAGGCACATGCATCGCGCTCGCGCCGCTGTACGACCCCGTCCGGCTGGCCGAGGACGCGGCCACGGTCGACCTGCTCTCCGGCGGGCGGACGACGCTCGGCCTCGCGATCGGTTCGAACCCCGGCGAGTTCGAGGGCTTTGGCGTCCCGGTCGACGAGCGCGCCGAACGGCTCGCGGACGCCGTCTCCGTCCTCCGGGGGGCGTGGTCCGAGGGGGCCCTCGACTACGACGCCGAGTTCAGCGACGCCGACCCGGACGTGACGGTGACGCCGAAGCCCGAGGGCGACCTCCCGGTCATGCTCGGCGGCGCGGCCAAACCCGCGGTCAGGCGCGCGGCCCGGACGGCCGACGCCTGGTGTGCGCCCTCCGCGCTCTCCGTCGAGGGGGTCCGCAAGCGCAAGGAGGACATCGAGCGCGTCCGCGAGGAGGAGGGCCTCGACGGCGACTTCACCGTGTACGTCCTCCAGCACGGCTTCGTCGGCGACTCGAAGGCGGACGCCTGGGAGCGGATGCGCGACGGCTACCTCTACCTCCAGCGGCGCTACGAGGAGATCTTCTCCGGCGAGTCCGTCGACGAACTGTCCGACGAGCGCGTGGAGGAACTGAAAGAGCAGGCGATCTACGGGACGCCGGACGACGTGATCGACGGGCTGGAACGCTACCGCGACGCGCTCGGCGACGACGTCCACTTCATCCTGCGGACGTACCACCCCGGGATCGGCACCGACGAGATGGTCGAGTGCGTGAACCGCCTCGGCGACGAAGTCGTCCCGCACTTCGAGTGACGCCGCGGCGCCCCGCCGGTTCATCTCCGCCGTCCGCGGTCCGGGACCAAGTTAAAACAAGATTATAATTGGAGTAATTGTACGAACTTTAATCATGATTTCCGGTTGAAACGGTAATCGCAGGTCACGACCCGATACCCGGCCGAAATGGCGTCGAAACCGCCAATTCGGTGTAATCGGTCCGCGGTCGATCGTTCGAAGACCGCTCCGACTCTCACCCGAGGATATCACACAAAATATCGCGCCTCAGTGGTTGGATACCCGGAAACAGATCAACCAGCGCCCGAAATAATACCCTTAGAAACAAATTCGAAATTTCATATCTGCTGAACGAACAGGTCCGCCCGAAGTCGTCGGTGCCGGATGCGGTCCGACGGGGACCGCCGTCCCCGGCCAGTCACCGCGGCACGGTCACCACTCGGCGACGCTCCCGTCGTCGTGGGTCCAGACCGGATTGTGCCAGTCGACGTCCTGCTCGGCGCGCTCGCGGACGTACGCCTCGTCGATGTCGATCCCGAGTCCCGGTTCCTCGGGGAGGTCGATGTAGCCGTCCTCGTAGTCGAACACGTCCGGGTCGGCGAGGTAGTCCAGCACGTCGTTCGTCTCGTTGTAGTGGATGCCGAGGCTCTGCTCCTGGATCAGCGCGTTCGGCGAGCAGGCGTCGACCTGCACGCAGGAGGCCAGCGCGATGGGACCGAGCGGGCAGTGGGGCGCGAGCGCCACGTCGTACGCCTCGGCCATCGCGGCTATCTTCTTGACCTCGGTGATGCCGCCGGCGTGGGACAGATCCGGCTGGATGATGTCGACCGCGCCCGCCTCGAACACCTCCTTGAAGTCCCACCGCGAGTACATCCGCTCGCCCGTCGCGATGGGCACGGTGGTGTGGGCCGCGATGTCCGGGAGCGCCTCGTTGTTCTCGGGCAACACCGGCTCCTCGACGAACATCGGGTCAAACTCCTCGATGGCGGCCGCGATCCGCTTTGCCATCGACTTCGAGACGCGGCCGTGGAAGTCGACGCCGATGTCCACGTCGTCGCCGACCGCCTCCCGGACCTCGCGGACCCTGTTCCGAGCGCCCTCGATGGCCCGGGGGGTGTCGACGTGGCGCAGGTCGGCGGTGGCGTTCATCTTGAGCGCCGTAAAGCCCGCGTCGACGCGCTCGGCGGCGGCCTCGCCGACGTCGGACGGTTCGTCGCCGCCGATCCACGAGTAGATGCGGATGCGGTCGCGGGCCTTGCCGCCGAGCAGTTCGTACACCGGGACGCCGAGGTGTTTGCCCTTGATGTCCCAGAGCGCCTGGTCGATGCCGGCGATGGCCGACATCAGGACGGGGCCGCCCCGATAGAAGCCGCCGCGGTAGAGCCGCTGCCAGTGGTGTTCGATGTCGCGGGGGTCCTCGCCGACCATGTAGCCGTCCATCAGTTCCTCGACGGCCGCTCGCACGGACTTCGAGCGCCCCTCGACGACCGGTTCGCCCCAGCCGACGGTGCCGTCGTCGGTTTCCATCTTCAGGAAGAGCCAGCGCGGCGGGACCTCGAACAGTTCGTAGTCGGTTATTTTCATCCTGTCCTAGGCAGGGTAATCCCGTTATTTATGCCTTGTTTCCTGCGCGCGCGAGGGTCGCGACCGGAATCGTCGGTCAGAAACCGTGGTCGGCCGACCGTGTCGGTGAGACCCCACGGAGGGGCGGGTCACTTCCCCTCCCAGCCCCGATTACGCTACTATGGCTGTAATCGAGACGGGACTATCCGCGCAATATCGGAACTCTGTTCGACATCGTAAAACCGGGCTTCCCCGAAGTCGGCCGTCAGGCGAGCACGAAGTCGAGCTGTATCACGTTCGCCGTGTCCTGGACGGCCTCGCAAAGCTCCTCGCGACGGTCAGGCTCGGTGAACTGGCTGCACGGCCCGGACACGCTTATCGACCCGAGCGGCTCCCCCTCCACCAGCACCGGCGTGGCGATGCAACAGAGCCCCTCGACGCTCTCCTCGTTGTCGAAGGAGACCCCGGAGTCCCGGATTTCGGCCAGTTCCTCGTGGAGCGCCTCCCGGGAGGTGATCGTCTGCGACGTGAACTCGGGGAGGCCGTGCTCGTCCACGATGGCGTCGACCCGCGACTCCGGGAGGTGCGCGAGGATGGCCTTCCCGGTGGCGGTCGCGTGCATCGGGCGCTGCTCGCCGAGGGACATGTACGCCTCGGTCGACCCGCTCGGGTTCGTCGCGTACACGCACGTCCCGCGGCCGCCCTCCTCGATGACGAGGTTCGTCCGCTCGCCGGTGTCGGCGGCCAGCGAGTCCACCTCCGCTTTCCCCTCCCGGTACAGGTCGACGTCATGCTGGACGGACGCGCCGAGGCGGAGGTACTGACAGCTGAGCCGGTATCGCCCGTCCTCCTTCACGAGGTAGCCGGCCTCGCGGAGCGTGTTCAGGTGCGTGTACACGGTGCTTTTCGCGAGGTCGACCTCCGACGCGATGGCGGACACGCCGACCGGCCCCTCCCGTTCGATCGCTTCGACGATATCGTACGAACGTTCGATCGCGCCGATCGTTTTCGGGGAATCACTCATGATCGATCGATACAGGGACTGCGCTGATAGTGTTTTCGCACCGATTGGACGGGCGTCTCACATAGTCGAACGCCCGGTCGACCGGTCGGGACGCCCAACGCAGCGACCCCAGCCGCCACGCGACCGTCGAAACGGCCCGATTCGACCCCGGGTGTGAGCGTGACGGCCCTGACCCGGGGCGTTCAGTAGTCGACCGTCTCCCGGATCGCCTCCTCGATGCGGGGCGGCTGGGGGATGTAGAAGTCCTCCATCGCCAGCAGCGGCACGGGCACGTCGAACCCCGTCACCCGGTTGACCGGCGCTTCGAGGTACATCAGCGCCTCGTCGTTGATGGTGGCGATAAGCTCGCCGGCGAACCCGCCGGTCTTCGGGGCCTCGTGGACGACGACGCACCGGCCCGTCTTCTTGACGGACTCGACGACCGTCTCGCGGTCGAGCGGCGAGATGGAGCGGAGGTCGACCAGTTCCACGTCGACGTCGTCGAGCGCGTCGACGGCCTCCCGGGTCTTGTGCATCATCGCGCCCCAGGCGACCACGGTGACGTCCTCGCCCTCCTCGCGGACGGCCGCTTTCCCGAGCGGTTCGGTGTACGTCCCCTCGGGCACCTCCTCGCGGAACGAACGGTAGACGTGCTTCGGCTCCATGAACAGCACGGGGTCGGGGTCCCGCACCGCGCTGATGAGCATCCCCTTGGCGTCGTGGGGCGTGCTCGGGACCGCGACCTTGAGGCCCGGGATGTGCGCGTACGCCGCCTCCAAGCTCTCGGAGTGGTGTTCGAGCGCGCGGACGCCGGCCCCGTACGGGGTGCGAACGGTCATCGGCGCGGTGAGTTCGCCGCGGGTCCGCCACCGGATCCGGCTGGCGTTGGTGACCAACTGGTCGAACGCCGGCGGGAGGAACCCGGAGAACTGGATCTCGGCGATCGGGCGGTAGCCGTAGGTGGCGAGGCCGACCGCCGCGCCGACGATGCCGATCTCCGAGAGCGGCGTGTCGAGGACGCGATCGCCGCCGTACTCGTCCAGCAGGCCCTCGGTCGCGCGGAACACGCCGCCGGACTGGGCGACGTCCTCCCCGAAGACGAGCGTCCGGTCGTCGTTGCCCATCTCCTCGTGCAATGCGTCGTTTATCGCCTCGACGATGGTGGCCTCCATGGTCACCCCTTGGGCCGCCGTTCGATGTAGTCGTACATGTCGGGGCGACGCTCCAGCAGGTCCTCGAACTCGTCGAACTGGCGGCGCAGCTCCGGGGGCGTCTCCGCGTGGAGGTGTTCGAAGATTTCGGACACCTCGCGCTCCGCGAAGTCGTCGGCGGCGTCGACCGCCTCGTCGAACATCTCGTCGACCTCCTCACGGAGCGCCTCCTCGTCGATATCGTCGTACAGCCCCTCCGCGCGCAGGAACTCGCGGTACCGCTCCAGCGGGTCGCGCTCGGCCCACTCCTCGACCTCCTCGTCGTCGCGGTACCGGTTGGGGTCGTCGCTCGTGGTGTGGGCCGCACGCCGGTACGTGACGGCCTCGACGAGCACCGGGTTGCCGGCGAGCGCCCGATCGCGGGCGGCCGAAACCGCCTCGTACACGGCGAGCACGTCGTTGCCGTCGACGCGGATGCCGTCGATCCCGTAGCCGACCGCCTTCTGGGCGACGGAGTCGGCGGCGGTCTGGCCGTCGAACGACAGCGAGATGGCGTACTGGTTGTTCTGCGTGAAAAACACCGCCGGCGCGTCGATGACGCCCGCGAAGTTGATCCCCTCGTGGAACGCGCCGGTCGACGTCGCGCCGTCGCCGAGGTTGGCGAAGGCGACGGCGTCCGCGCCGTCCAGTTTCATCCCCCACGCGGTGCCCGCGGCGACCGGGATGTGGGACCCGATGGAGATCGCGACGCCGAAGGCGTTCACGCCCTCCATCTTCGAGGCGTCCTCGATCCCGCGCCAGTACAGCAGGAGGTCCCGGAGCGAGAGCCCGTGGATGAGCAGCGTCGCCGCCTCCCGGCCGTACGGGAACACGCGGTCGGCGTCGTCGAGCGCGAAGCCGCTCCCCACGATGCTGGCCTCCTGCCCGCGCCCGGAGGCGTACGTGCCGAGCCGTCCCCGACGCTGGAGTTTGGTCGCGCGCTCGTCGACGACCCGCTGGAGCACCATCCAGCGGTAGAGGTCCCGCAGCGTCTCGTCGTCCACGTCCGGCACCGCGTCCGGATCGTACGTTCCGTCCGGTTCGAGGATCCGGTGGATGCCGACGTCGACGTCCGCCTCCGACAGCGTCTCCACGTCGGCGTCGACGGATCCTGCAGTTAACGGTCGCAAGTCCTCGCTCATTCGGTACTCACGTCTGATCCCGAGAGAACATAACGTTTAACATTTATTGAATGTGGCTGTCATGTGGGGGAGACGGAGACGCATCGCGGTCTCACCCGTCCTGACCGTCCCGACCGGCGTAAGGCGCGGTCCCGTGGAACGTTAGTGGATATTGGTGAGGAATACCCAAAGCTATATGCGGGGTGGCAACACAGTACCGGTAGAATGTCCGAGAACAGCAAGCAGGGGGAGAGTCCATCCACTAGAAGACGCGACGTTCTCCGCGCGACCGCGGGCGTCGGCGCGACGAGCCTCGTCGGCGTAACGGGCTGTCTCACAGGCGGCGGCGACGGCGATTCGATCTCCATCGGCTGGCTCTATCCGCACACCGGGCCATACAGCGGCCTCGCGGCCTACCAGGAGGAGGGCGCGAAGCTGGCGATCGAGCAGCTCAACGACGACGGCGGCATCGACGGCAACGAGATCGAGGCGTTCCACGACGACTCCCAGGCCGACCCCCAGACCGCCCGGCAGGTCGCGCGGCGGTTCGTCGAGGACGAGGGCGTCGACGCGCTGTTTGGCACCATCTCTAGCTCGGCCGGCTCCGCGGTCCAGTCCTACGCCGAGCAGCGCGACATCCCGTTTTTCCCGGACATCGCGGCCGACGAGATCACGATGGACTCGTGTACGCGGAACACGTTCCGCTACGAGACCCGCGCCTCCCAGACCGCGACCGCGGCGGCCGGCTGGGCCGTCGAGAACTTCGGAACCAACGTGTGGGTCCACAACGCGGACTACCTCTGGGGCAACAGCGTCGCGAGCGCCTGGAAGAACCAGGCGCAGGCGGCAAACAGCGACGTGAACATCGTCGGGGAGACGACGAGCGAACTCGGCGCGACCGACTTCTCGTCGTACATCAGCCAGATGGCCGACTCCGACGCCGACTGGGTCGTCACCGGCGTCAACGGCGGCGACGCCGTGCAGTTCCTCAAGCAGGCACAGAGCTCCGGGCTGAAAGACGAGATGACCATCGTCAGCCCGGTCAACTCCTTCCAGTTCATCCGGAAGGCCGCGCCGGAGGCCGCCGTCGGCACGTACGGGGCGATCCGCTACTTCGAGGGGTACGACTCCCCGGAGAACGACTCGTTCGTCTCGGACTACGAGGACCGCTGGGACCAGCCCCCGGACAACTTCGCGCACGTCTCCTGGACGCACATGAACATGTACGCCCAGGCGGTCGAGGAGGCCGGCGGTACCGGGCTGGACGATCTGGTCGACGCCCTGACCAGCATCGAGTACACGTCCCCGATGGGGCCGACGCAGTTCCGGGAGTGCGACCACCAGGCCGTCCGCCCGTACAACGTCGGCGAGATCGTCGAGCCCGACGAGTACGACTGGCCCTCCATCAACGTCATGGAGACGGTGTCCGCCGACGACACCATGCTCCCCTGCGAGGAGACGGGCTGTGACTTCTAGTCCCCGATGACTAGCGCATCCCTGTTCGTCACGCAGCTGCTCAACGGGCTCACGCTGGGGATCCTGTATCTCCTGATCGCGGCGGGGCTGTCCGTCATCTTCGGCATGACGGACATCATCAACTTCGCCCACGGGGCGATGTACATGCTCGGCGCGTACCTGGGCCTCTCCGTGATCGACGTGACGGGGAGCTTCTGGCTCGCGTTGCTGGTCGCGCCGGTGCTCGTCGGCGTGCTGGGCGGCGTGATAGAGCGGCTGACCCTCCACCGGATCTACGACCGCGACCCCCTGTACCACATCATCCTGACGTTCGGGGTGATGCTGATGATCACCGAGGGGGTCGAGTACCTCTGGGGCAGCCAGCCACAGCAGTTCTCGACGCCCGAGATACTCTCCGGGTCGGCCGCGCTCGAACTCGGCTCGATCGCGATCAGCTACCCGGTGTACAAGCTGTTCCTGGTCGCCGCGGGGGCCACCGTCGCGGGGCTGGTCTGGGCGCTGTTCCGCTACACCGAGTTCGGACTCATCGTCCGCGCCGGGGCGCAGAACCCCGACACCGTGCGGCTGCTCGGGATCGACGTGTCGAACTACTTCACGCTCGTATTCGCGCTGGGTGCCGGGCTCGCCGGGGCGGCCGGCGTGCTCGCCGCGCCGTTCCTGAGCGTCTCCCCGACGATGGGGGACTCGATCCTGATCATCGCCTTCATCACCGTCGTCGTCGGCGGTCTGGGGAGCTTCCGCGGCTCCGCCATCGCCGCCATCCTCATCGGGCTGGTGGAGTCGCTGGGGAACGTGTTCGTCCCCCAGCTCACCGGCTTCTCCGTGTACCTGCTGATGATCCTCGTGTTGCTCCTGCGGCCGCAGGGGCTGCTCGGGGAGTACAAGGTGCGCGACGCCTCGACGAAGGTGTCGTTCGACGAGGTGATCCCGCCGATCCGGCTCACGTCGCTGCCCGTGCTCGCGACGCTCGGCGTGCTGGCCCTCGTGCCGTTCGGGATCGACGTCATCTACACCCAGTACTACGTCGGCCTGCTCTCGCTCATCTTCATCTGGGCGCTGCTGGCGCTGAGCCTCGACATCGTCATGGGCTACATGGGCCTGCTGTCGTTCGGCCACGCGGCGTTCTGGGGGATCGGCGCGTACGTCACCGTGTACGCCACGGTGAACTACGTCGACCAGTTCCTGTTCGCGCTGGTCCTGGCGGCGCTCGCCTGCGGCGTCGTCGCCTGGGGCATCGGCGCGCTGTCGATCCGGCTCACGGGCGTCTACTTCGCCATGATCACGCTGGCGTTCGCGGAACTGTTCCACCAGGTCGCCGTCACCTGGTCGGAGGTGACCGGCGGCGTCAACGGCCTGCTCATGCCGATCCCCTCGATGTTCGGGATCGACCTGGGCGACACGACGGCGTTTTACTACCTCACGCTGGTCGTGATGGTGCTGACGTACGCGGCGGCGGTCAGGGTGCTGGACTCGCCGTTCGGCCGCGTGGTCAAGGCGATCCGCGAGAGCGAGCGCCGGACCGCGTCGCTGGGCTACGACACGAACAAGTTCAAGCGCCGGGCCTTCGCGTTCTCCGGGATCGTCGGCGGCCTCGCCGGCGGGCTGTTCGCCGGCTACAACTGGTTCGTCAGCCCCGAGGCGCTCCACTGGACCGTCTCGGGCGACGCCGTCGTCGCCATGATGCTCGGCGGCATGGGCACCCTGTTCGGCCCGATGATCGGCGCGGGCGTGTTCATCGGGATCAGCGAGGGAGCGTCGGCGTACGTCGACAACTGGCGGTTCTTCCTGGGGCTGTTCCTGGTGCTCATCGTCATGTTCGCCCCGCGGGGAATCGCCAGCCTGCCGCGGGTGGTCGCCGGCTCGCGGTTGGGCGGCCGGCTGCCGTCGTTCGGCGACCGCGAGGACCCGGACGTGGCGGGCTACGAGGGTGCGGCGGCACAGGAGGGTGAGAAGGAATGACGATACTCGAAACCGACGACCTGACGAAGAAGTTCGGGAGCCTCGTGGCGGTCGACGACGTGAGCCTCTCCGTGTCGGCCGGCGAGGTCCGGTCGATCATCGGGCCGAACGGCGCGGGGAAGTCGACGCTGTTCGACCTCATCACGGGGATCCAGCAGCCGACGTCTGGCACCATCACGTTCGACGGCACGGACGTCACGGGGATGGCGTCCCACGAGATCGCACAGCGCGGAATGTCCCGGTCGTTCCAGATCACGGACGTGTTCGGCGGCCTCACCGCGCTGGAGAACGTCCAGGTGGCGGCGCAGGTCGACGACTCGCGCCGGAGTTCGATGTGGCGCGACGCCGACGGCCTGACGGACGTCCACGACACGGCGATGGGCGTCCTCGAGGACATCGGGCTCGCCGACCGGCCGCACCAGCGCGCGTCCGACTTCGCGTACGGCGACCGCCGCAAATTGGAGATCGGGCTGGCCGTCGCCAACGACCCCGAACTGCTCCTGCTGGACGAGCCCACGGCTGGCATGGGGTCGGACGACACGACCGCGACCGTCGAGATGGTCCAGCGCCTCGCCGAGGAACGCGAGTTCACGGTGATGCTCATCGAACACGACCTGGAGATCGTGATGAACGTCTCGGACCGCATCACCGTCCTGCAGGACGGGCAGGTGATCGCCGAGGGGTCCCCGACGACGATACAGGGCGACTCGGCCGTCCAGGAGGCGTATCTGGGGGGTGTTTCGGCGTGAGCGACCCCCTGCTCTCGCTCGACGACGTCCACGCCGCCTACGGCGAGAGCCACATCCTCAGGGGCGTCTCGATGGACGTCGCCGAGGGCGAAGTCGTCTCGCTGGTCGGCCGCAACGGCGCGGGGAAGACGACGACGCTCCGGAGCATCGTCGGCGTCCTCGAACCGTTCGAGGGGACGGTCACGTTCGACGGCGAGGACGTGACGGCCCTGCCCGAGCACGCGCGCGTGAGCAAGGGGATCCAGTACGTGCCCGAGGACCGCCAGGCGTTCCCCGACCTGACCGTCGAGGAGAACCTGCGGATGGGCGCCTTGCGGGCCGACGGCGACGGGATCTACACCATCGACGAGGTGTACGACGTGTTCCCGCGGCTCCGCGAGCGCCGGGGGCAGTCGGGCTCCCACCTGAGCGGCGGCGAACAGCAGATGCTCGTCATCGCCCGCGCGCTGGTCGGCCGGACGAAACTCCTCCTGCTGGACGAACCGACGGAGGGGCTGGCCCCACAGATCGTCGAGGACGTGCTCGACGTCATCGACCGGATCCGGGAGGCGGGCGTCACCATCCTGCTCGTCGAGCAGAACGTCCACGCCGCGATGGCGACTGCGGACCGCCACTACGTCATCGACAAGGGCGGGATCGTCTTCGAGGGCGACACGGACGCGCTCGAAGCCAACCGGGAGATCCAGGAGCGCCACCTGGGCGTCGGCGCGGGTGGGGGGTGACCCGATGAGCTTCGAGTTCCTGGCCGAGACCGGGATCCCGGAGGACCGCATCGCCACGCACGAGCAGTCGCTGTCGGACCACAGCAGCGACTGGGGGACGCCCGAGGGCGAGGGGTCGCCCCCGGACGTCGTCGTCTGGCCCGAGACCACCGAGGAGGTGTCGGCGGTGCTCGCGGCGGCCAACGAGCGCGGCATTCCCGTGACGCCGTACGCCGCCGGGACCAGTCTGGAGGGCCACGCGGTGCCCCTCGAGGGCGGCATCAGCCTGGACATGACGAAGATGGACCGGGTGCTCGACGTGCGGCCGGAGGACTTCCAGCTTGACGTCCAGCCGGGCGCGCTCGGGTCGGCGGTCGACGAGGCCGCGGGCGACCACGGCCTCTTCTTCCCGCCGCTGCCCTCGTCGGGGAAGATTTCGACGATCGGCGGGATGATCGCCAACGACGCAAGCGGGATGCAGACCGTGAAGTACGGCGAGATCCACGACTGGGTGCTCCGGCTGGAGGCCGTCCTCGCCGACGGAACGGTGATAGAGACCGGCAGCAAGGCGGCCAAGACCTCCGCCGGGTACAACCTGATGGATCTGCTCGTCGGGAGCGAGGGGACGCTGGCGGTGGTCACGGAGGCGACGCTCGAACTGGCGGGCATCCCCGAGCAGGTCCGGGGCGGCCGGATAATCTTCGACAGCCGGACGGACGCGTCGGCGGCCATCTCCGACGTCGTGCAGTGGGGCGTCGACGTGGCGAAGATCGAACTGATCGACGAACTGAGCGCGTCGATGGCGAACCGCTACCTCGACGCCGACCTGCCCGACGCGCCGATGGCGTTCGTCGAGTTCCACCGGAACCACGACGTCGAGACGGAGATCGAGTTCTGCCGCTCCATCGTCGCCGAGTACGACCCCGTCGACGTTGACATCGGACAGTCCGGCCGCGAGATGGCCGAGATGTGGGAGGTCCGCGAGGAGATGGCGACGGCGCTGAAACAGTACGACGCGGACCTGGAGATGCTCACCTCGGGCGACGTCACCGTCCCGATAAGCAAGTACGCGGACCTCGTCGAGTTCATCTCGACGCTGGAGGCGGAACACGACCTGGAGATCCCCTCCTTCGGACACGCCGGGGACGGGAACATCCACTACACGGTGATGGTCCGGAAGGGCGACGACGAGCACCGGGCGCTCGGCGAGCGCGTCGACGAGGAGATCGTGCGCCACGCCATCGACCTGGGCGGCACGTCGACCGGGGAACACGGCGTCGGCATGGGGAAACGGAAGTACCTGCCCGACGAGTACTCCGAGGGCACCGTCGACGCGATGCGGCGGGTCAAGGCGGCCCTCGACCCCAACGGCATCCTCAATCCGGGCAAGGTGTTCCCGTCGGAGTAGCGGCGCGGTCCCCGCTCCCCGGCGCTTACGTGAACAGATCCTCGAACAGCGACGCCTGCGCCCGGCGGAGCCGTTCGAGGAACGCGGACTTGCTGATCCCGATGGCCGCGGCCACCTCGCCGGCGTCGGCCTCGCGCGGGACCGAGAAGTAGCCCATCCGCACCGCGACCTGGATGCTCTCCAGTTGCGCCGGCGTGAGGTCCCAGCGCCGGGCGACCGGTTCGTCGTCCTCCGTCCGGAGCGGGTAGACGCGTTCGAGGTGGACGCCGACCGTCTCCCCGGCCCGCTCCATCACCCCCTTGAGCACGTCGTGGCCGACGACGGCCCCGGTGAGCAGCGCCTCGCCGGGCCGGTACTGGATCGACTCCACGAGCAGCCCCTCGCTGATCAGTTCGTGGACCACGCAGGGCTCCTTCGAGAGACAGCGGAAGTTGTCCCGGTCGTCCGTCCGGGAGCGGTGGAGATAGCGGATCCGGTCGTCGGCGTCGAGCCACGCCGCCAGCCGGTCGTCCGCCGTCGCGCTGAACTGCAGGAGGACGTAGCCGTCGCCGCGCAACTGGGGCGGCTGGGCGGTGACGACCGTGCCGGTCTCCCGGGTCGCCTCGGCGAGCGGGCAGTCGTCGCCCTCGACCCGGAACTCCACCATCAGGCACTCCTCGATCATCCTACCGGGTAGTGGGCGGCGGCGAACTTAAAACGTCGATATGTGGCGGGTCGCGTTTATCCCGCCGGTCTCCGTAATTCATCGGCCGCCGCAGGCGCTCTCGGCGCATCTCAGGGGGCTTGAGAAAGGTATTTGTACAACGATAGTGATAAAACGATCGTGCCATACAGCTACGAACCCCATCACTTCGAGGACTTCGAGGTAGGCGAGGAGTTCCGGAGCGTCGGCCGGACGGTCACGGAGACCGACTTCGTCAACCACTCGATGTTCACCGGGGACTGGACGGAGCTCCACACGAACAAGGAGTACGCGGAGGACGGGAACTTCGGCGAGCGCGTCGCCCACGGGCCGATGACGTTCTCGCTCGCCACCGGGCTGGTGTACCGCTGTGGCTTCCTCGAACGGACGGTGCTCGCGTTCCTGGGGATGAACTACATGGACATCCCGAACCCGGTGTTCGTCGACGACACCGTCCAGCTGGAGATGGAGGTGACGGAGGCCCGCGAGATATCCAGCCGCGACGACTCGGGGCTGGTGATCATCGACTCGACGATGACCAACCAGGATGACGAGGTCGTCTTCGAGGGCGACATGAAGTTCCTCATCCAGAAGGAGTAACCCCGCTTCGGCCCAGTCGCCGAGCGGATCGCCGCCGAGACGACCGGCGACCGGCCTACTCGAACTTCTCGAAGGGCTGCTCGCAGTCGTTGCAGTAGTGCATCGACCGGCACAGCGACGGCCCCTTCGGGTGGTCGCGCTCGGTGTTCTCCGAACCGCAGTACGGGCATTCGGCGGGCGCGTGCTCGCCCTCGGTCTGTACCGACGGGTCGTTGCCCCAGCTCATACGCTCAGCCCGAACTCCCGCAGGTCATCCCGGCCCTGTTCGGTGACCATCTCCAGCGTCCACTCGGGGCTCCACACCAGTTGCAGGTCGGCGTCGTCGACGCCGTCGACCGCCGCGACGGTGTCCGTGACCTCCTCGGTCAGCATGTCCCGGGCCGGACAGCCCGTGTACGTCAGCGTCATCAGCACCGTCACGTCGACGCCGTCGTCGCCCTCGGTCACGTCGACGCCGTAGATGAGCCCCAGGTCGACGATGCTGACCGGCATCTCCGGGTCCTCGACCCCGTAGAGGGCGTCCCACACGTCGGCTTCGACGCCCTCCGCGC
Source organism: Halostella litorea (assembly GCF_004785955.1). Taxonomy (NCBI): domain Archaea; kingdom Methanobacteriati; phylum Methanobacteriota; class Halobacteria; order Halobacteriales; family Natronoarchaeaceae; genus Halostella; species Halostella litorea. The sequence goes on from NZ_SJER01000004.1 coordinate 267,929, forward strand.
CCTCGCCGGTCGCCGGCAGGTCCTCAACGCTCCCGCCCTCGCGGTACTCCGTGTACTGGCAGGGGGTCGCGTCCGCGTCGCCGTCCGTCGGGAGTTCGCTGCTCATCTCAGGCGGGGTCCTCCATCAGCTTCGTGGCCTCCTGCCGGCCGAGTTCGTGGTAGGTGCTCGTGAACTCGTCGTGCAGGGGCGGCCAGTGCTCGGTGTGGGACCCGTCCCGGCCCACCTCTCCGGGCAGTTCGTCGCGGGTGATCTCCCCGTCGGCGGCTATCGGTACGTCGAGCCCGTAGCCCTCCAGCTTCGGGACGACGGTCGAGAGCCACGTCTCGCCCATCTCCTCGAGGGATTCGGTCCGGTAGCCCTCCGCGACGATCCGCGACTCGACGTCGGGGTCGGTCGGCTCGAACAGCGTGAGCGCGTACGGGAACAGCCGGTCGACCGCCTCCTGCAGCCGACGGCGGCCGTCGTCGTCCGCCGCGAGCCGTTCGAGCCAGTTCTCGGCGTGTTCCATGTGGAACTCCTCCTCGCCCTGGATCTTCCCGACGCGGTCGGCGATCGGGGCGTACGACGACTCCGCGAGCGCGTCGAGCCGGAGGTCCTCCGCGACGTCGTACAGGTACGTCCGGACGACGGCGTCGGCCCAGTCGCCCTCCTCGAAGGGCAGTTCCGTCAGCGTGCTGTGGCGGAACGCGTCGGCGTCGCGCTCGTACAGCAGGCTCGGCTCGTCGTAGTCGAACCGCCCCAGCAGGTCGTACCAGAGCCGCGCGTGGCCGAGTTCGTCCTGCGCGATGTTCGACAGCGCGAGGTCGGACTCCAGCGTCGGCGCGCGCACCTGCCACTCGGTGTAGCGCTCCGCGGCGACGAACTCGTCGTCGGCGAGGCGGAAGAGCAGGTGTTCGACCGCTTCGCGCTGCTCGTCGTCGAGTTCCTCCTCGGCGGCCATCAGCTCTCACCCCGCTGGCGCTCGGCCTCGGCCTGCTCGTTCGTCGACTCCTCGACCTCCTCGGCGGGCGGCTGCACGTCGTAGGCGGTCGCCCACCGGTAGGACTTGTCCGTCGTGCCGCCGAAATGCGCGTCCTCGGTGTCGACCTCGGCGACTTCGGGCTGCGGGACGACCCAGAGGCTGTTGGTCGGCTTCCGGCGGCCGTGCTGGATCTCCGCGAACAGCTTTGCCATCTCGCGGTCCGGCGCGTGGACGTTCCCGCAGTGGGTGTGGTACTGTCCCGCCTTCTCCTGTCGGAACACTTCCCAGATCATGGTTCAGTCTGCCGCCGCGGCGGTGTTGCCGGCGGTCGGTCCGTCGTCGCTCTCGATGGCCTCCCGGACCCACTCGACGGCCTGCCGGGCGTTGCCCCGGCCCTCGATCTGGCCGACGCCGGGCTCGTAGTCGTTCTTGGCGATGGTGAAAAACTCCTCCCAGTCCAGGTCGTCCTCCTCGACCTCGAACGTGCCGTCGTCGTTCTCGCGGATGCGCGGCTCGTCGGGGATCTCCAGGCCGTACTTCCGGGCCTTCGGGAGGTACTGGTTGAGGAAGGCGTTGCGCAGTTCGTCGTTGGTCATCGTCTTCAGGCCGACGTCCGCGGCGAAGTCGTGGTGGGTGGACTTGTCGTCGGTCGGGCCGAAGAACTGGATGATCCGGGGCCACCACTCGTCGAACGCGTCCTGGAGCATCTCCTGTTCCTTCTTCGAGCCGGTCGCGAGCTCCCGCATGATGGACTCGCCGTGCTTGACGTGGAACCCCTCCTCGAAGCAGATCTTGTCCATGGCGTGGGCGTAGGGCTCCCAGCTGGAGCGCTTGAGCGTCGCCTGCCGGCGCATCGCCGCGCCGTCGACGAAGAAGGCGATCATCGGCACCTCGGCCCACGACTCCATTGGGTAGTGGAAGCAGTTGAGGAACTTCCCGTCGCCGTTTGCGAGGTCCGAGAGCATCTCCTCGCGGGTCTTGACGCCCAGCGACTCGGCGGCCCGGTACAGCATCTGCCCGTGGCCGATCTCGTCTTGCACCTTCGCGCTGAAGGCGAGTTTGCGGTCGAGGCTCGGGGCCTTGCGGATGAACGGGCGCTCCAGGTACGCGCCCATGATCTCGCTGTTGGCGTGGAACTCCAGCATCCGGGTGGCGGCCTCGCGGTACTCTCGGGGCAGGTCGTCGCTGGGGCTGAACTCCCGCGGCCCCGCGCGTTCTTTCACTGCTTCGATGTTCATGGTCTATACGGACAAACACTCCCGACGAGCATAGGAGTTAACCGCCACATGGGCGGGTTTTATATACTGCTCCCGATGACGTTCGCCGGCCGACGGCGCGGGCCGGCCCCGCGGCGAACCGTAGCTATTTGGCCCCGACCGCCGATGTCGGCGGTATGTCGGACGACCCCGTACGGACGCGCATCGAGAGCGACCCCTACTGCGAGGCGCTCGGGATCGAACTGGCCGAACTGGGCGACGGCACCGCCCGGACGGAACTGACCGTCGGCGAGGACCACCGCAACTTCCACGGCACGCTCCATGGCGGCGCGATATACTCGCTGGCGGACGCGGCGTTCGCCGCGGCGTCGAACAGCCGCGGCGAGACGGCGTTCGCGCTGGAGACGAACATCTCCTACCTGGACATGGTCGACGTCGGGACGACGCTCGTCGCGGAGGCGACCGAAACCCACGCCGGCGGCCGGACGGCGGAGTACGCCGTCGAGGTGAGCGCGGGCGACGACAGGATCGCGACGTTCCGGGGCCGGGTGTACAGGCCGGACGGCGGGGAGTGAGAGATCACGGCGCCGGCGGGCCGCCGACCGGGTAGGGCCGACTTAGCGGTGGTCGTAGACGCGCTTTACCTTCCCGACCTCGGTCCGTTCGATCGAGCCGTACTCGACGAGGTCCAACTCGTCGGGGGTGAACACGAGGACGTTCTTCAGCCGCTCCAGGATCTCGTCGTGCAGCGCGTCCGCGTCGCCGGTGAAGCCCTCCGCGAGTTCGACGGTGATCTCGATGCGGTCGAGGTTGTCCTCCTGGTAGAGGTCGATGCGGTACTGCGGTTCGACGCCCTCGAACTCCAGGACGACGTCCTCGATTTCGCTGGGGTAGACGTTCGCGCCGCGGACGATGAGCAGGTCGTCCGCCCGGCCGGTGACGTTGTCCATCCGGACCATCGTCCGCCCGCAGTCGCACTCCTCGTAGTTCAGCGTCGTCAGGTCCCCGGTGCGGTAGCGCAGGACCGGCAGCGCGTCCTTCGACAGCGTCGTCAGGACGAGTTCGCCCTCCTCGCCCTCGGGCAGGGGTTCGCCGGTCGAGGGGTCGACCACCTCGGGGTAGAAGTGGTCCTCGAAGATGTGGAGGCCGTCCTGTACCTCGTGGCACTCGTTGGAGACGCCCGGGCCGATGATCTCCGAGAGGCCGTAGATGTCGATGCCGTTGACGCCGAGCCGTTCCTCGATCGCCTCCCGCATGGGGTCGGTGCAGGGCTCCGCGCCGAACATCACCGTCGACAGCGGGAGTTCCTCCAGGTCGATGCCCATCTCCTCGGCCGTCTCGTCGAGGTAGAGGGCGTAGGAGGGCGTACAGGCGATCACGTCGCTTTCGAGGTCCTGCAGCAACTCGATCTGGCGCTGGGTCTGCCCGCCGCCGATGGGGATCACCGTCGCGCCGAGTTCCTCGATGCCCTGGTGTAAGCCCTGGCCGCCGGTGAACAGCCCGTAGCCGTAGGCGTTCTGGACGGTGTCGCCCGGCTCGACGCCGCCGGCGGCGAGACAGCGCGCGACGACCTCCTTCCACACGTCGAGGTCGTCGTCGGTGTAGGCGACGATCTTCGGCTTCCCGGTCGTGCCCGACGAGGCGTGGATCCGCCGGACCTCGTCGTGGTCGACCGCGAACATGCCGTCCGGGTACGTGTCCCGGAAGTCCTCCTTCGTCGTGAACGGGAGGTCGGTGATGTCCTCGACGCCCCGGAACTCGTCCGGCGTGATCCCTCGTTCCTCGAGCAGTTCACGGTAGAACGGTACCTCCTCGTAGGCGGTTTCGACGGTCTCCTGCAGCCGCTCGTCCTGTAGCTCCCGAAGCTCCGACCTGGGGGCCGTCTCGACCTCGTTGTAGATCATCCTCGTCCGATCCCTCCGTGGTTCTCATAAAAAATTATTCGGGTCGCGTCGCGGGGACACAGCCGAGCGGCGTGTGCCCTCCGACGGCGACCCGTCCGGGACGGCGAGGGCGGCCACCGCAGGGCCGCGGTCAGTCGCTCGACGCCGTCTCCTCGACCTCGGCGTCGACGGCGACCGTCCCGACGCCGTACCGGGTCCACAGCACCAGCAGGCTCGGCAGCACCAGCAGGCTCACCAGGAACGACGTGACGAGCGCGATGACGACGATGCCGCCGAAGCTCTCCAGTAGCGGGTTCGGGACGAGCGCGATCGCCGCCAACGCGCCGGCGGAGGTGAGGGTGCTGCCGAGGAGCGCGCCCCCGGTGCCCGTCACCGCCGCGCGCAGCGCCTCGGTCGAGGACCTGCCCGCGGCCAGTTCGTCGGCGAAGCGGTCGCCGACGTGGATGTTGTAGTCGACACCCAGCCCGATGACCAGGCTCATCAGCAGCGCCGTCAGGATGGTAAGCGGGATCGACAGCAGGTACATCCCGCCGATGACGAGCCCGACGACCAACACGATGGGCACGGCGACGACCGTGCCCAGCGTCGCGCTCCCGTGCATGTACCGGAACGCGGCGGTCAGGGCGACCGCGATCGCAAGCAGCGCGACGGCCATCGTCAGGACGATCCCGCCCACGATCTCACCGAGTACGGCGGCGTTGATGGCGAGCGACCCCGCGGGGGTCGCCGTGCGCACCCCGTCCTCGGCCATCGCGGCGGCCCCGTCCTCCAGTTTCGGGGCCGCCGAACTGGCGTCGGCGTACGACGCGTCCAGCGACAGCCTCACGAGGACGGAGCGGTACTCGCCGCCCCGCCGCTCGACGACGCGCTCGGCGGCGTCGGCGTCCGCGGCGTAGAAGGCGTCGTACACGGCCGAGAGGTTCCGGTCGGGGACGCCGTTCCCGTCGGTGTCGGCCCGTTCGAGGACGGCGGCGAACGTCTCGTTCTCGGCGGCGACGCGGCGCATCTCGGTCGTCGGCGAGCGCTCGCCCCGGACGCCGCTCTCGGTGACGAGCAGCCCCGTCTCGTCGATCCGGCCGACGCCGGCGTCGATGTCTTCGAGCGTGTCGGGGTCGGTCACGTTCCCCTCGACCAGTATCCGCGACTGTATCGCGTCGTCGGAGCTCGCGGGCTGGTACACCTGCTCGACGTGCTGTTGCTGTTCGGCCACGTCGCTTGGCTCCCAGCCGAGCGGGTCGGGGAGTTGCTGTTTCCACTCGGCGACCTCGCCGGTGGACTGCTGGAAGCTCTCCTCCTCCAGGCCGGTCCACGCGAGGCCGCCGGCGGCGGCGATCAGGACGGAGAGCACGAGGACGGCCGGGGCGGCCCGCTTCGCGAGCGTCACGCAACTCCCCAGGGCGGGGCGGAGGTAGGTGCCGTGCCCGAGCGGCGTCTTCCGCCGGTCGAGCCCGAACCGTTCGAGCAGACCGTCGACGCTGATCTTCAGGGCCGGCACGACGGTGACGAAGATGAGCAGCGCCGAGACGACCCCGAGCGTGATGCTTATCCCCAGGTCGCGGATCACCGGGAGCGGGTTCACGAGGTTCGCCAGGAACCCGATCGAGGCGGTCACCGTCACGAGGATGAGCGCCGTGGAGACGAGGCGGACGCCCCGGCCCATCGGCTCGCGGATCCCCTCTTCGGGGCCGCGTTGCTCCCGGTAGCGGTTGAACACGTGGAAGCCGAAGTCGATGCTCAGCCCGGAGATGAGCACCACCGGGACGATGCTGATCGTGCCGGCGCTGACGCCGAGCCAGCCGAGCAGCCCGAACATCCACAGCACCGACAGCGCGACGCCGGTCATCCCGACGGCGACGTCGACGAGGTCACGGTACCCGAACGCGAGCACGGTCAGCACCACGAGCAACGCGACCGGGAGCACGAGTTCGACCATCTCGCCGAAGAAGTGGTCGTTGGCCTCGGCGTACGCGTCGGCGTTCAGCACGAAGATGCCGTCGTCGGAGCGCGCCTCCGCGGTCTCGTACAGCGCCGTGTCGGCGTCGCTCAGCGTCTCCTCGTCGGCGTTCGCGTCGAGGACGACCAGTATCCGCCGGTCGGTCGAACTGGCGGCGTCGCCGTGGCCGGCCGGGAGGAACCGCGCCGCGGCCGGGTTCCCGGCGACCACCTGCTCGACGTGGGTCTCGACCTGCGCGGCGCTTGCGTTCTCCAGCGCCGCGACCTGCTCGTCGAGCGTCGCGTTCGCGTCGCCCGCCGCCCGGGCGGCCACGAGGTTCTCGATGCCCCGAACGCCGTCGCCGTGGAGGGCGGCGCGCACGTCGGCGTTCCCGGTTATCTCCTGTTGGTACCGCAACCCGGCGAGCAGCGACGACTTCGAGAGGGCGTTGCCGTCCTCGGTCCGGACGTAGACGGACCGGACGGTCCTGTTCGACCGTTCCGCGGAGCCGTTTCCGTAGTTGGCGTCGATGTACTGGGCCTTTTCGACGGACTCCAGGTGCTGGAAGTCCTCGGCCGACCCGCCGGCCTGGCTCGTCGTGTCGAGCTGGGGGATGCCCGCGACGACGAGCCCCGTCAGGAGCACCATCACGAGCAGCGTGGCCCGGTTGTGCTCCGTGACGGCATCGACCGCCTGCCGCAGTTTCGAGCGTAACATCGTGTGTACCGGCACGGCCCGCCTCCCCCTTAGTTCGGATGCTAGCTATTCGGGGGTGCGTTCCGCCGGGGGCTAGCTATACTGATTCGCGGCTGTCGCCGGTGTCGTGGGGACGGTCGACCCCGGCCGGCGGGTGTCACTCGCGCTCGCCGGCGAGGAACTCCCCGAGCAGCTTCGCCTGGCCCGCACGGAGGTGGTGGAGCAGCGTCGGCGCGGTGATGTCGAGCGCCTCCGCGACCTCGGCGGCGCTGCTGCCCCGCGGCGACTCGAAATAGTCGGCGTAGTACGCCGTCCGGAGCGCGTTCTCCTGCCGGTCGGTCAGCCGCTCGCTCAGCGCGTCCCTGAACTCCCGTGCGGTCGCGACCTCGCGCTCCCGCTCGCGCTTCGCGGTCACCGTCGCGTCGTGGGTCCGGGTGACCGTCTCGGCGATCCGCCGCACGTCCTCGTCGGGCGGGAGTTCGACGGCGACCTCCCCCTCCCCGTCCGCGAACGTCGCGGACTCGACGGTGACGCCCAGCGAGGCCAGCCGCCCCAGAAGCGTCTCCGCCGGGAGCGCCAGTTCGAGCCGGCCGGCGTCGCCACGCTCGTCGATGACCCGGGCCGACCGGACGTCGCTCCGGTCGGCGACCGCGTCCGCGACCGCCCGCGGGCCGGCATCGCGCACGGCGAGGTAACAGCGGACTCCCTCCGTCCCCGGGACGACGCCGTCGACCGACAGTTCGGCGTCGCCCGCCGCGGCGACGAGCGGGTCGTCCCCGCCGGTCACGGACAGCGTCAGCTCCACGACGGTGTCGGCGCGCAGCAGGTTCCGGTTCCGCGCCGCGTTCACCGCGAACCCGGCCATCTCCCCGAGCGTGCCGAAGCTCTCGCGCTCCCGCTCGGAGAAGGCGTCCCGGTCGGTCGTGTAGACGGCGACGACGCCGTACACGCTCGCCCCGTAGGAAAGCGGGATCGCAAGCAGCGACTGGAGGCCGTCGGCGAAGGCGGCGCGCCGCACGGGCTCGGGCACCGACTCGTCGGCACCGACCGGCTGGACGACCGTCGGCTCGCCCGACTCCATCGCCCGCCGCTCGGGCACGTCGTCGCCCCGGTCGAGCGAGGCCTCGACGCGGTCGAGCGTCCGCCCCGTCTCGCCGGCGCTCGCGCGCACCACGACATCGTCGCTCCCGAGTTCGCGCTCGCCGACCCACGCGAACTCGTAGATGTCCGTCTCGCCCAGGCGCTCGCAGATGGTCTCCGCGATCGCCTCGCGGTCGGACGCCTCGACGAGTTCCGCCAGCACGTCGGCGATGAGCCGGTTGATGATCGTCACCCGCTCTAGGTCGGCGTCGCGCTCGGCCAGCCGTCGCTCCGTCCGGTAGCGGTCGGTCACGTCGCGCAGGTACAGCGCGACCCGGTCCCCGAGCGGCACTATCGTCACCGCGAGCCACGTCTCCAGTTCCGGGTAGTACTCCTCGACTGCCGTCTCCGCCTCCGGCGGCGCGTCGAACGCCCGCGGCACGGCGGCCTCGACGGAGTCGGGGAACACCGCCCCGATGGGCTCGCCGGCGGCACCCGCCCCGTCGACGGCGAGCAGGTCGGCCGCGGCGTCGTTGACGGCGCGCACGGTGCCGTCGGGGTCGACCTCCACCATCCCGACGGGCGCGCGCTCGAAGCGGTCGTCCATGGGTACGCGTCAGCCGGCGGAACAATCAGTCCTCCGGGTCGGCCTCGCCGGCCGGTTCGACGCCGCGGAACTCGACCCGCGTGCCGCCGCCGGCGGGCGACACAAGTTGCCGGGTCCAGCCGTGCAGGTCCGCGATCCGCGCGACGATCGCCAGCCCGAGTCCGGCACCGTGCTCGTCCGTGCTGTACCCCGGTTCGAACGCCCGCTCCCGCCGGTCGGCGGGGATCCCGACGCCGTCGTCGGCGACGTAGAACCCGTCGGCGTCGTCGAGCGGCCCGACGGCGACGGTGACGGATCCGTCCGCGGCCCCGTGCTCCGCGGTGTCCTGACGAGCCTGTGAGTCGGGGCCCGTCGAGCCGTGCTCGACGGCGTTCCGGAACAGGTTCTCGAAGAGGCGGCTCACCCGGTCCGGGTCGGCGACGGTCGTCGGCAGCGGCCCGTCGACGCGCAGCGCCGCCTCCCCCGTGTCGACGGTGTCCCAGGCCCGCTCCGCGACGGTCCCGAGGTCGACGGTCTGGTCCGGTTCCACCACGGTCTCCCCCCGCGCGAGAGTGAGCACGTCCTCGATGATGCGCTCCATGCGGTCGTGGGCCTGCTCGACGTAGTCGAAATGCTCAGGCTCGTCGTGTTCGCGCCCGGCCCGGAGGCGGGTCCTCGCCACGTCGAGCGGGTTCCTGAGGTCGTGGCTGACGACGCTGGCGACGTGGTCGACGCCGAGCGCTCCCGCGTCGTCCCCGAGAGCGTCGGCCTCCACCAGCAGGAGGAACCCCTGCTCGTCGCCCTCGGGCGGGATCGCCCGGACGTGATACGTGCGGCCGTCCGCCGCGTCGCCGTCGGCGACCCCGAGCCGCAGGTCCCCGCCCTCGGCGAGTACGCGGTCGACGTCGCCGGCCTCGACCGCGAGCCCCAGCGACGCGAGGCAGTCCGCGACGGGCGTGCCCGCTGCGACGACGCCGAACTCCCGCTCGAAGGCGTCGTCGACCGCGCGGACCGTCGGCGTTCCGTCGGCCGTGTCGTACCGACACACCGGCCCCGGATAGCGTCCGGCGGGGATCGCCCACGGGTCGCCGGGTTCGTCCGTCATCCCTCCCGACTCACCCCCTTCCCGCCGACGGTGTCCGCGCCGGGGCCGCCCCGGTCCCGCTCGCCGTCCTGCCCGGTCATGCGTCACGCTTCGGGCTCCCCCGCCTTAGTATCGGAGTCTAGCTATACAGACCCCCGTCCGCCTCACTCGCTTCGGTCGGGCACGGTCAACCGGACCGTCGTTCCGCCGGACGTGTCGAACGAGAGCGTCCCGTTGAGCTTCCGCACGCTCCACTTGAGCAGCCACAGGCCGAGCCCGGTGCCGTGCTGGAGCGGGGTCTCCGTCTCGGCGTCGAGCGAGTCGAGTTCCGAGTCGGGGATCCCCGGCCCGTCGTCCGCGACGGTTATCACGTACCCCGAATCCGACCTCTCGACCGTCGCGGTCACCGACTCGGCGGCGTGTTCGACGGCGTTCTCGACCGCGCTCCGGACCGCCAGACGGAGGGCCTCCCAGTCGGTGACCAGCGGCGCGCGCTCCGGGACGTCGACTATGACCCGGTCGTCGCCGGTTGCGGCCGCGAGCTCCCGGACGACCGCCGACAGGTCCGCCTCGCTGTACCGGGTGGGTCGGGAGACGAGCTGGTCGATCTCCCGCGCCTTCGCGCTGAGCGTGGCCAGTTCGTCGGCAGACTCGCGGATCTCGGCGGCGTACCCGTCACTGCTCTCGGCCTCGATGGCCTCCGCGTTCCCCTTGATGGCGTCGACCCGGTTCCGGAGGTTGTGCCGGAGGACGCGGTTCAACACCTCCAGGCGCTGCTTCCGGAGCTCCCGCTCGGTCACGTCGCGCAGGCTGAGCAGGGAGCCGAGCTGTCGGCCGTGCTGGTCGGTGAACGCCGTCACCTGCGGGTCGAACCGACGGTTCCCGACGGCCGTCGCCAGTTCGACCGTGTCGGTCTCCCGCAGTTCGTCGACCGTCCGGCCGACAAGCGACGCGAACGAGCCGCCGAGCGGGTCGGTCGGGTCGACGCCCAGCCGTTCGGCGGCCGTCTCGTTTATCTTGATCACCCGTCCCTCGCGGTCGACCACGACGACGAGGTCGTCGGTCTCGCGGGGGATCGCCCGCTCCCCCAGGGCCCCGGCCGCCGGCGTCGACTGGAACATCCCGAACCGGACCACCGACAGCGTGAGGCAGACCGCGGGCACCGCGAACGCGAGCGCGTAGACGGCGAAGATGGTCGCGTCCGAGGTCCGGCCGACCATGGTGCCGATCGAGTTTATCAGCACCAGCGGGGCCGTCCCCGCGAGGGTGAGGCTGACGCCCTGCCACGTCGACAGGTGCCCGAACTCGTACGACGTCCGCAGGAGCAGGTAGCTGCCCACGGCGACGAGCGCGAACACGTACAGCAGCGAAAACGTCGCGAGGAGCTGGGTGAGGACCGTCGGGTGGCCGGACGACTGAATCGCGATGAGCCCGACGATGCCGACGACCGGGACCGAGATTAGCCCGGCGGTTCGCAGCCGAAACGCCGTGACCCGTCCGGTGTACCGGAGGGAGAACAGTATCCACGGCACCATCGAGACCACCCACCCCGTGAGCGCCACGCTCCGCCACAGCGGCATCCTCGCCTCCGGCACCTCCGTTCCGCCGGCGAGCGCGACGGCCCCGCTGGCGACGGCCGTCAACCCCAGCACCGCGGCGACCGTGGCGAACCCGTTCGCCCCCGGTTCGTCCCAGCGTCGATAGCAGTGGCCCCCCAGCCAGCACAGCACGGTCCCGGCCAGTAGCGCGACGCCGACCAGTCCGTTCTCCAGGGAGACCGCCATTGCTACACACGTCAGCGACCAGGCACAATACAGCAACGGTTCGCGGTCGCGTTCGGCCCGGGAACGCAGGCTGCGGACGGGGGTCCGGGGCTGCGCGGTCCACGTAGCTAGCCATCCCGAGCGGTCCGGTCCGAATAGCTAGCCCCCGTATCCAGGGGGATCGGGGTGGTTCGACGCCGTATGACGACGCCACAGCCCGTCACGAACGACCGCTCCGACGCCACCACAGGGAGGCGGCGACCGGCTGGTTCCGCCCCGACGGCTTCTGCGGACGAACTGCTCGAACTGCTCGGGGACGACCACGCCCGGCGGGTGCTTCGGGCGGTCGCTGACCGCCCCCGGACCGGGCGGGAACTGGTGGCCGCGCTCGACGCCTCGAAGTCGACCGTCTACCGCCGGCTCGAACGGCTGGAGGCCGCCGGCCTCGCGGAATCGACCCTGACGATCGACCCCGACGGCAATCACCGCAAGCGGTTCCACGCCGTCGACGCGGTGCTCGAATTCGACCTCAGCCCGGGCGGCCTGAGCGTCTCGGTTGGAACCGGGGCGGGGAGCGACGTGCGGGCGAACCGGGTGGTCCACGCGGACGACTGACCGGCCGCCCCGCGGATCACCTGCTCTCGCGGCTAACGGAGTCGAACCGTTCGAACAGGGCGGCCGGGTCGTCGAGCAGGCGACGGGCACGCCGCTCCAGCCGCTCGGCCCGCGTCGTGGCGTCCCGATACCCCTCATGGTCCTCCAGACGTTCGGCCGGGAGTTCCGCCTCGATGACGCGGCGCTTCGCCTCGAGGCTGAAGTACTCCCCGAGGGTCTCGTACCCCAGCGTAGTGCACTGCTGCTCGACGGCCGTCCGGACGTCCTCACGCTCGACCGGCTTGCAGAGGTAGTCGTCGAACGGCATGTCCAGCACGTCGAACCCCGGGTCGATGGCGGTCACCATGATGACCCGGCCGTCGAACCCGCGGTCGTCGAGCGCGTCGAGCACGTCGTCGCCCGACAGCCCCGGCATGTGCCGGTCGAGGAGGACCACGTCGACGTCGCCCTCGGCGACGGCCGAGAGGGCGGGCTCGCCGCCGTACACGGTGTCGACGGCACAGAGGCCCCGCAGGCGGAGGGCGTAGGCGTCGGCCACCTGCTTCTCGTCGTCCACGACGAGCGCCCGCGGCAGCGGTTCGTCCGTGCGGTCTCCCATCGTTACGTGGAACACGATCCCGGAGTGACAAAACGTGATTGGTGTGGCGGCGGGCGGGAGCTTCGTACCCTCGCAGATCACGCGTCCCCGACGGCCGCCTCGAGCGCATCGGTCGCCGCGTCGACGTCGACGGATTCGCCGCTCACCAGCCAGTCGTCGACGGCTCCGAGCAACGCCTCTACCGTCCCCGGCGCGAGCGTGAGTTCCACGGCCGGGAGGCGCTCGTCGGCGTCCCGATACGCCAGCGCGACGGCCGACAGCGGCGGGTCGAACCGCTCGGGCGGGACGTCCGTCCGGGGCGGCACGGATCCGCGCGGAACGGCCGGGTTCTCGCTGTCCTCGGGGTTCGGATCCGGACGCGCCGCGGCCGACGACGGACGGTTGAACGCGACCTGGCCGGCCTTCGTGCTCGCGAACGCGAGCCACGCCGCCGCCCCGTCCGGGGAGGCGGAGTCCGCCGTCGGGACGAACGCCTCGTACCGGACGACCGGCGCGTCCCCGAGGCCGACGAGGCCCCAGCTACCGTCGCCTTCGGGTTCATTCCGGTGGCCGAACCCGGCCCGACGGAGGTACGACGACAGCCACGACCCGGCCTGAACGGCGGCCGCCTCCCCGTTCCCGACCCGGCGGCCCGCTTCGGCGAACGTCCCGCTCGAACGGTCCCCGGCGGCGAGGAGGCGTGCCGTCGCCGACACCGCTTCGCGGACGGCGGACCGGCCGCCGTCGCCCGAGAGGAACCGCCGGTACGCCCCGGGGTCGTCGGCGGCGAGCAGGGCGGTGAACAACTGGAGCGTGGACCTCGGCCAGACGAGCGCGTGGGCGAACGGCCGCGCGTCGACCGACGACCTCGCGACTGCCTCGACGGCCCCGAGGAGTCCGTCGACGGACGAGAGTGACGCGGGGTCGATCCCGGCGGCGGCGAGGACGTCGACGTTGTAGTAGACGGTATCGACCCGGAAGGCGGCGACCGGGACGGCCCGGTAGGCTCCGCCCCGCCGACACGCTTCCCGGGCGAGCGGCGGGTGCGCGTCCGCGGCGTCGCCGACCCACGCGTCCTCGACGGTCGACAGCGAGCCGTCGAACGGGGCCAGGTTCCCGCCCGGCACGGTTCCGAACACCTCCGGCGGGTCGCCGCCCTCGATGCGTCGGCCCACGAGTTCGTCGACGCTTAGGTCCGCCACGGTCCGCACGTCCGTCGCCACCGCCGGGTGGGCGTCGCCGAACGCCGCGGTGAACGACTCGCTCGCGACCCGGTCGGGGCCGGACGTCCAGTTGTGCAGGACCTCGACCGGCGTTCCCGTCTCGGTGGGCCCGCTCGTCGCCGTCGGGTCGCCGGACGACGCGCAGCCGACGAGGCTTCCGAAGCCCCCCGTGGCGAGCGCGGCCAGCAGCGGCCGTCGCCGGGAGGTCGGCTGGGCTTCCGGGGGACCAGTCATCGATCCAGGTGGTTCGCCGATGAGCTACAAATGTTTTCCGCCGCAGACGAAGCGTATCTATCTCCCGAATCGTCGGAACACTCCATCGAGCGATGGGCCTTCGCCCGTCCGGCCGACCACACGAATCGCTCCGCGCATCCCCCCGTGCTCTCATCGGGGTGGACCCCGTCGAAACTCGGCCTCCCGAAACCCCTCGTACGGTCCCGACCGAGCGACCTTTGCTCCGGGACGGAGGGGCAACGTTTTTTCCGTCGACCGCCTGTCACCGATCATGGACCTACAAGAGATCGAGGAACTCATCGAATCGCACGTGCCCGACGCCGAGGCCGAAGTGATCCAGCCTCGCGGCCCCGAGGACGACGACCACCTCGCCGCCCGCGTCGTCTCCCCCGCGTTCGAGGGGAAGTCGCTCGTCGACCAGCACGAACTCGTCTACGACGCGCTGGAGGGGCGCATGACCGAGGACATCCACGCGCTCGAACTGAAGACGTACACGCCCGACGAGGCCCCGGCCTGACGCCGCCGGTCCCCGACCGCCGACAGCGGTAGGCATTTGTTTCCGGGACCGCTCCGGTGTGGTATGGGATTCGAACCGACTGCGGACCTCTCGCCTGAGGAAGCACAGGAGCGCGTCGACAGCGCCATCGAGGAAAACGAGGTCGTCCTGTTCATGAAGGGGACCGAACTGATGCCCCAGTGTGGCTTCTCCCGCCGCGCGCTCGGCCTGATCGACCAGCACCGCGACGAGTACGAAACCGTCGACGTGCTCGAAGCCCTCGACGAGTACCGCGAAGCCCTCGAAGCACACAGCGGCTGGGAGACGATCCCCCAGACGTTCGTCGACGGCGAGTTCGTCGGCGGCAGCGACATCCTCGCGGAACTCGACGAGCGCGGCGAACTCGCCGACGAACTGTCGGCGTAACTGCCTAGTCCACGTACTCGTACCCCCACTCGGACAGCGTCGCCGCGATGGCCTCGGCGTCGGCCGTCGCCACCATCGCCTCGCGGACGTCTAACTTCTTCAGGTCCTTCTCGCGGATGTCCAGTTCGTCGGCGACGGCGTCCATGATCGCGTCCTCCGCCGCGGAGTACTCGTCCCGGAGGAAGAACTGGTGGACGTTGTCGCGGTCCTCCTTGACCCGCGAACGCCGGAGGACCCACGGGATCTCCGTCGGTTCGTCGTCCCCGTCGTCGCTGTTGCCCGCATCGTCGGTGTCGTCGGTCGCGTCGTCGTCTCCTCCTCGTGACTGGTCGCGGTCGTCACGCTGTCCGCGGCGGTCGGCCCGCTCGTTCGTCGACGGTGACTCCGCGGTCGACTCCTCCGCCGGGACCTCGGGCTCGCCTTCGGCTCCCCCGTCGTCGGGCTCCACAGGGTCGTCGGCGAACGGGTCGTCGCCGGCTCCGGACTTCATTCGAACTCACCCTCGATTCCGGCCGCGAGGTCGTCGTACTTCTCCAGGGTCTCCAGTTCGTACTCGCCGTTGGGCTCGCGTTCGTCCTCCAGCACGCCGTAGGCCGAGGTGCGGTGGTCCCACATGTTCTGCATCAGGCTCGCCCGCTCCCTGAACACGACCGGCAGGTCGAAGTCCGACGCCTTCAGTTCCTCCAGCTGTGTCTCCTGGGTGTTGGTGCGCTTGAACCCCACCGGCACGACGCCGAGCACGCCGACCTGGATGCCGACTTCCTCCTCCAGGCCGGTCACCAGGTCGTCGAGTCCGCGGATGCTCAGCGCGCCCTTCCCGGATAACTCGACTGGCAGGAGCACCGACCGCGTGGCGAAGATGGCGTTGTTCAGCGCGTCCCCCGGCGTCGCCTGCGGGTCGCAGATGATCACGTCGTAGTCGCCCGGCACGTCGTTCTCCCGGAGCACCCGGAGCAACTGCTCGTGTTTCGGCCACTCGTAGTCGTCGTCCGGGTGCATGTCCTCCTCTATCTCCGCGGCCTTCATCAGGTTCCGCGTGAGGTTCTCCAGCATGTTGTGGCTCGGGATCACGTCGACCCCGGCCTCGTCGGTCTCCCGGATCAGGTCGCGGAACTCTCCCTTCGGCCGTCCGATGAGGTGCCGGACGAGGTTGTCGGCGGTGCCGTCCGACCGGTCGTCGTCCACCTCGAACAGGTAGCTCAGGCTCCCTTCCTGCGGGTCGAGGTCGATGCAGAGCACGTCGTGGCCGCGCCGGGCGTGCGCGACGGCGAGGTTTGCCGCCGTCGTCGTCTTCCCGACGCCGCCGGCCTCCGAGTACGTCGTGTACGTGATCATGACCGGTCAGTCGCACTGATGGGTCATAAATCATGGCTATACTTGACAGTGTTACTGAACAGTCACACTGACCAGTAATACTGTGTGGTGTTGCTGATTGGTGGATCTGGACAGTCGTCCGGGCCCTACAGACTGCCCGGGGATACTGTCGCTGTCGAGGTGCAGTCTTGTGGTTTTGACTGTTCCGTTGGGCTGACTGAGCGAACGTACTGTCGAGTATCGCTGCCCAGTTGGACTATTGCGTTACACTGGCTAGTCAAACTGACCAGTTACACTGTTCAGGATGTCTGGTCAATGCTACTGACTACACCCTCTCGATACGGCCCGTCCCGGGAGGGCTTACCCGCCCCGGTGGGGAGTCCCCGACCGCGGTCCCGGGGGAGTATGTACACACTATCTGTTTCTATTGTACACGAAAAAGTTATACTGGCGCTCGTCGATCGTTCACAGGAGACAATGCCAGGGGACGTCTTCGGCCCGGCGGAGTACGAGCGACGGATCGAACGGACGAAAGAGCGGATGCGCGAGGAGGGGCTGGACGCGCTGGTCGTCTCGGACCCGGCGAACATGAACTACCTCTCGGGGTACGACGGCTGGTCGTTCTACGTCCACCAGGCGGTCGTCGTCACGGCCGAGCGCGACGAACCGGTGTGGATCGGGCGCGGCCAGGACTCGAACGGGGCCCGCGCGACGACGTGGCTCTCGGAGGAGAGCATCCACTCCTACAGCGACGACCACGTCCACTCCCCGTACGACCTCCACCCGACCGACTACTTCGCCGAGGTGCTGGAGGCGCTGGACGTCGAGGACGGCCGGATCGGCGTGGAGATGGACGCCTACTACTTCACCGCGAAGGCGTACACGCGGCTCCAGTCGAACCTGCCTGAGGCGGAATTCGAGGATGCGACGCTGCTGGTCAACTGGGTGCGCGCGGTCAAGTCCGACGCGGAACTGGAGTACATGCGACAGGCCGCACGCATCTCCGAGAACGCGATGGCCGCGGGGCTCGACGCCGTCGGCGAGGGCGTCCCCGAGTACGAAGTCGCGGCGGAGATATACGACGCGCTGATCCGCGGCACCGACGACTTCGGCGGCGACTACCCCTCCATCGTCCCGCTGATGCCGTCGGGCGACCACACCGGCACGCCCCACCTCACGTGGACCGACAGGCGTTTCGAGGAGGGCGACCCCGTCATCATCGAACTGTCGGGCTGCCGGCACCGCTACCACTCGCCGCTCGCGCGGACGACGTTCGTCGGCGACCCGCCCGAGAAGCTGGCCGAGACCACCGACATCGTCGTGGAGGGGCTGAACGCGGCGCTCGACGCGGTCGAGCCGGGCGTCACCTGCGAGGAGGTCGAGGCGGCGTGGCGCGACGTGATCTCGAGCTACGGCATCGAGAAGGAGGAGCGGATCGCGTACTCGATGGGCCTGGGCTACCCGCCGGACTGGGGCGAACACACCGCCAGCATCCGGCCGGGCGACACGACGGAACTGGAGGAGGGCATGACGTTCCACATGATCCCGGGCATCTGGCAGGACGACGTGGGCACCGAACTGAGCGAGACGTTCCACGTCACCAGCGACGGCGCGGAGGTGCTGGCCGACTTCCCGCGGGAACTGTTCTCGACGCGGTGAACGTCGGCATCAGCTCGGATCGTACGGATTCGTCGCCGTGTCGAGGCGATAGACGTCCTCGGCCGCGTCGAAGTCGTCGTCGAACGCGTACAGGTAGCCAAGCCCTTCGGTCCGCATGTACGCGACGAGGCACGCGTCGACGAACGAGAGCGGTTCGTACTGCCTGAACAGGGCTTTCCCCGTCGCGAGGCCGTCCGCCGTGAGCGAGTCGATGTGGAATCGCGCGTTCTCCTCGATCCGGTCGAGCAGGTCCACGGCCGCGGGGTGTCCGGCGTGGGTGACGAGCCCGTTGAGGGTTTCGGCGAGCACGTAATCGAGGACGACCGCTTCGGGGAGCGTCCCGTCGTCGACCCCCCGAAGGATCGGGAGCGCGTCGTCGTGGGCGCCGTCCCCCCGATAGGCCGCAGCGAAGAGGACGGTCGTATCGAACAGCGCGCGGGGCATCTACTCGTCGACGCCCCAGGCGTCGTGGTCGGCGGTCACGTCGGTCGCTTCCGCTCCCTCGTACCCCTCGAACTCGGCGAACGTTCCCGTCTCCTGCCGGACGACCCGGACCCGGACGCTCCCGTCGTCCTCCACGTGCCACCGGAGCTGGTCGCCGTCGTCGATCCCCAGTTCGCGACGGATCTTGGCCGGGATGTTCGCCTGGTTGCCCGACACCTTGCTCTCGGCGTCGGTTCGGTCGCTGCTCATATCGAAAGCGACGGCTCGGCCCGATAAAAACCTAGTGTGAGATCACACTACCGATTACGTCGCGGTCCGACCGTCCGTCTTCTGCTAGTTACCGTCCTTCCGGCGCGAGGACGACGTTCTCCAACTCGCCGCCCTCGTCCAGCGCCGCGACGTTGCGCGCGACGATGTCGGCAAGCCGTTCCCAGTGCTTCGGCGTGTGGCCGCCGGTGTGGGGCGTGATCAGGCAGTTCTCCAGGTCCCAGAGCGGGTGGTCCGCCGGCAGCGGTTCGGGGTCGGTCACGTCCAGCGCCGCGCCGCGGATCTTGTTGGACTGCAGGGCGGCGACCAGCGCGTCCGTGTCGACGATCCCGCCCCGGGCGGCGTTGACGACGACGGCGTTCGGCGGCAGCGTCGCGAGTTCGGCCTCGCCGACGAGGCCGCGCGTCAGGTCCGTCAGCGGGCAGGCGATCACGACGTAGTCGCTTCGGGCGAACGCGTCGTGGACGGCGTCCTCGTCGAAGCCGACGACCTCGTCAGTCGGGCCGCCCTTCTCGGGCGTGTAGCGGACGCCGACCGTGTCGACCTCGAACCCCTGCAGGCGCTGCGCGACGGCCCGCCCGATGGAGCCGAGACCGATGATAGCGACCGTGCTGTCGGTGAACTCGCTCGACTGGAAGTGTCGCCACTCGCCGTTCTGTTTGCGCCGCCAGCCCTCGTGGAGGCGGCGGGCGAACACGAGCATGTTCCCGATCGCCTGCTCGGCGATGCCCGGGGCGTGGATGCCGCCCGCGTTCGTCAGGGCGATGCCGCGCTCGGCCAGCGCGTCCGTCGGAACGTGGTCGGTCCCGGCGAACGTGCAGGCGAACAGTTCCAGCCGTTCGGCGCGGTCGAGCAGGGCCTCGTCGATATCGATCCCGGTCACGACGCGGGCGGTCTCGACCAGTTCGCGCTCCTCCGCGGGGGTGCGGGCCAGCGCGACCTCGCGGTCGGGCAGTCGCTCCCGGAGGCGGTCTGCGTACGATGCCATCGACAGTCCTTCCGTCCCCTCGCGGAGGACGGCTATCTCTGGTGTGTCGCTCATGGGGTGGGTCCCGCGCCGGTGGACGCGGCTCGGCCTGTGAAACGCCCGACGCCCTCTTAGTCTTTTGTGTATCTGGTATTAACGGGAACTGTGTATAGTTAAGGTGGTGGAGCGTGTTAGCGACGGCCATGCACGAACCTATCCGGGACAGGCTGACGAGCCTCCGCCGCGGGTTCCACCGCCACCCCGAACCCGCCTGGCGCGAGTTCTACACCACGCACCGACTCGTCGAGGAACTGCGGGGGATCGGCGTCGACGAACTCGCCGTCGGCCCGGACGCCTACGACCCCGCCGACAGGATGGCCGTGCCCGACGGCGACGCGTTCGAGCCGTGGCTGGACCGGGCGCGGGAGCGGGGTGCCGACGACGACCTGCTGGAGCGGATGGCGGGCGGGAACACCGGCGTCGTCGCCGTGCTGGAGCGGGGCGACGGGCCGGCGGTCGGCCTCCGGGTCGACATCGACGGCCTGTTCGTCGAGGAGTCGACCGCGGACGGCCACCGCCCGGCCGAGGAGGGGTTCCGGTCGGGCATCGACGGGACGATGCACGCGTGCGGCCACGACGTCCACATGACGTGGGGGCTGGCCGTCCTGGAGGCGATCAAGGACAGCGAGTTCGAGGGCCGCTTCGTCGTCTTCTTCCAGCCCGCGGAGGAGGTGGGCGGCGGCGGGAACCCGATGGCCCGGAGCCGTTTCGCCGACGGGCTGGACTACCTCTTTGCCGCACACGTCGGCCTCGACCACCCCTCCGGCGAGATGGTCGCCGGCATCGAGAAGCCCCTGGCGATGTGCCACGTCGACGTGACGTTCGAGGGCACCTCCGCACATGCGGGCAAGGCCCCGAACCAGGGCGACAACGCCGTGCAGGCGCTCGGGACGGCGATCACCAACGCGTACGGCATCCCCCGCCACGAGGACGGGATGACCCGGGTCAACCTCGGCCGGGTCGAGGGCGGTACCGCGAGCAACGTCATCGCCGAGCGCGCCCACGCGGAGGCGGAGGCCCGCGGCGAGACCACCGAACTGATGGAGTACACGAAGGCCCGGCTCCGCCGCGTCGTGCGCTCGGCGGCGCGGATGCACGGCTGCACCGCCGACTTCGAGGTGGTCAGCGAATCGCCCCGCGCCGACAGCGACCCCGAACTGGTCGACGTGATCGCCGAGGCCGCGGCGGGCGTCGCCGGCGTGGACACGGTCGTCCCGACCGCCGACTTCGGCGCGAGCGAGGACGCGACGTTCCTCATGGAGCGCGTCCAGGAGGCGGGCGGCCTCGCCGCGTACTGCATCGTCGGGACGGACCACCCGACGAGCCACCACACGCCGACGTTCGACGTGGACGAGGACAGCATCGCGACGGGCGTCGCCGTGCTGACCGAATCGATCCTTGCGACCGCGGAGGTCGGGCCGTGAACGCGGACGACGTCGTCACCGCGGCGGACGTGCGGGCCGACCGCGACCGACTGGGCGACGTGGTCCACCGGACACCGCTCGACACCTCGACCACGCTCGCCGAGCGCAGCGGCGCGGCCGCGGTCGGGCTGAAGCTGGAGAACGTCCAGCGCACGGGCTCGTTCAAGATCCGCGGCGCGTACAACCGGATGGCTCAGCTCGCGCCGGACGAGCGCGAACGCGGCGTGATCACGGCCAGCGCCGGGAACCACGCGCAGGGCGTCGCGCTGGCCGGCGACCTGCTGGGCGTCGAGACGACGGTCGTGGTCCCGGAGGTGACGCCCGCGGCGAAGGTCGAGGCCACCCGGGGCTACGGCGCGGAGGTCGTCGTCGAGGGCGACATCTACGAGCGCTCCTACGAGCACGCGCTGGAATTGGCCGAGCGCGAGGGCCTGACGTTCGTCCACCCGTTCGACGACGCGGCGGTCATCGCGGGGCAGGGCACGGTCGGGCTGGAGATCGTCGAGGCCTTCCCCGACCCGGACACCGTCCTCGTCTCGGTCGGCGGCGGCGGGCTGATATCCGGGATCGCGACCGCGCTGAAGGCCCGGGACCCCGACGTCCGCGTCGTCGGCGTCCAGCCCGAGGGCGCGGCCCACGCGAAGCCGTCGCTGGAGGCGAGGGAGATCCGCGAACTGCCCGGCGTCGACACCGTCGCGGAGGGGATCGCAGACACCCGCCTGCTGGAGAAGACGTTCGCCGTGATGTCCGAGCGCGTTGACGACGTTGTCGCCGTCTCGGACCGGGAACTGGCCGTCGCGGTGACGGTGCTCGCCGAGCGCGCGAAGACGGTCGCGGAGGCGGCCGGCGCTGCCCCCGTCGCCGCCCTGCTCTCCGGGGCAGTCGACGTGAGGGGCGAGCGCGTCGCCGCGGTCGTCTCCGGGGGCAACGTGAACCTGAGCGAGCACGCCGAACTGACGCGGACCGGGCTACACGAACTCGACCGGTACGCCGAGGCCCGTCTCGCGCTGGACGGCTGGCCGACCGCGCTCGGCCGGGTGGCGGAAGTCGTCGAAGCGCGCGGGGCCGAACTCGACGCCGCCGAGCGTGCGCGGCGAACGGCCGGCGACGACCCGAACCGGACGCCGCTCTCGGTCGGGATCGAGGGCGCGGGGGCCGAACACCTCCGCGAGGTGCTCGCCGCGCTCGATGCCCGCGACGGCGTGGCGGTCGTCTCGTCGACGCTGGCGCGGTAGCCGGGCGGTCAGAATTCGCTCTATCACAACACCCATCCCTCTCTACGGTGAAGGGATCGGTGTCTACCCGATCACATGACCGAGAAACGCGAGTACACCGGCGACTACGCCGACAAGACCCTGTACATCCCCGGCCCGACCGAGGTCCGCGACGACGTCATCGACGCGATGGCCGAGCCGATGTTCGGCCACCGCATGGACCGGATGACGGACCTGTACACGACCATCGTCGAGGACACGAAGGAGTTCCTCGGCACCGACAACGAGGTCGTGATCCTCACCGCCTCCGGCACCGAGTTCTGGGAGGCGTCGACGCTCAACCTCGTCGACGAGAACATCCTCGTGCCGACCTGCGGGAGCTTCAGCGAGCGCCACGCCAACGTCGCCGAACGGCTCGGCAAGGACGTCGACCGGCTGGAGTACGACTGGGGCGAGGCGATCAAGCCCGAGGACATCCGCGCCGAACTCGAAGCCAGCGACGAGGGGTACGACGTGGTCGCGACCGTGATGAACGAGAGTTCGACCGGCGTCCGCAACCCCATCGAGGAGATCGGCGACGTGGTCGCGGAGTACCCGGACACGTACTTCGTCGTCGACGCCGTCTCCGCGCTGGGGGGCGACCACGTCGACATCGACGCCCACGGCATCGACGTCATCTTCGCGTCCACGCAGAAGGCCTTCGCCATGCCGCCGGGGCTGGCGGTCTGTGTCGTCAGCGACGAGGCCTACGAGCGCGAACTGGAGAAGGAGTCGGCGTCGTGGTACGGCGGCTTCCAGCGGACCATCGACTACTACGAGCGCAAGGGCCAGACCCACTCGACGCCCGCGATCCCGGTCATGCTCGCGTACCGCAAGCAGATGAAACACATGCTCGACGAGGGCCACGAGGCCCGCAGCGAGCGCCACCGCGAGATGGCGGAGTACACCCGCGACTGGGCGCGCGAACACTTCGACGTGTTCCCCGAGGCGGGGTACGAGTCCCAGACCGTCTCCTGTATCGAGAACACGCAGGGTATCGACGTCGCCGCCACCATCGAGGCGGTGTCCGAGGAGTACGACTTCGCGTTCTCGAACGGCTACGGCTCCCAGCTCGGCGAGGAGACGTTCCGCATCGGCCACATGGGCGAACACGACGTCGAGAGCATCCGGGCGCTGACCGACGCCATCGAGGACGTCGCCGACCTGTAAGGATAGCTCGCGGGGGTCGGGCTACTCCGCCGCCGCTGCCGCGTCGAGGAAGATGCTCGTGCCCATCTCGATCTCGCGGTGCGTGGAGTCCAGCGGCGGGAGCAGGCGGATCGTCTTCTTGCCGCAGCCGAGCGTGAGCAGGCCGCGCTCCAGCGACTCCTTCACGACGGTGTCCCGGCGGCTCGGCGCGTCGAACTCGACGGCGAGCATCAGGCCCTTGCCGCGCACGTCGACGACGCAGTCGGGCGCGCCGTCCCGCAGCATCTCCTTGGCCTGCCGGCCGCGCTCGGTGGCGTTGTCGAGCAGGTCGTGCTCCTCGATGGCCTCCAGCGTGAACGCCCCCATCATCGAGCCGAGCACGTCGCCGCCGCCGAACGTCGAGCCGAGTCGGTTCTTCTCCGAGGGGAAGATCTCCGACCGGGAGATCGTCGCGCCGACGCGGAGCGCCTTCGCGCTGGCTATCACGTCCGGCTCGATCGGGTAGTGGTCTATCGCCCACGTCTCGCCGGTGCGGCCGACGCCGGACTGTATCTCGTCGACGACGATCGGGATGTCGTGGGCGTCGCAGACGTCGCCGACCTCGGCCATGAAATCCTCGCTGGGGAAGCGGTACCCCCCGACGCCCTGGATGGGTTCGAGGATCACGAACGCGACCTCGTCGGGGTTGACGTGGCCCTGCGGCGCGAGCATGTTCCGCAGCTGCGAGCCGCCGCCGGCGAAGAAGCCGCAGTCGCAGGTCTCCGCGGAGCAGGCGCGGTCGTCGCAGAACGGCACCGTCTGGATCCCCGCGATCTCGGGGTAGTGGCGGGTGTACACCTCCTTGGACTTCGTCAGCGACAGCGTGCCCAGCGTCCGCCCGTGGAAGCTGTCCGCGAACGCGACGCCGTACTTCGCGGCGGGCGCGTGGTCGTGGGTGATCTTCACCGCGTTCTCGACGGCCTCCGCGCCGGAGTTCGAGAGGAAGACGGTGTCCATCCCGTACTGGCTGGAGACGTCGACCAGTTTCTCCATCAGGTGGCTCGACCCCGGGAACTGTGCGTCCTCGGGGTCCGGGCCGGCCCCGAAGTACATGTCCTGGCCGGCGATCTTCATCGGCTCCACGAGGTCGAACTCGCGGAGCTTCGACGTGACCTTCCCGTTGTTGTACCCGAGCGGGGCCGCGCCGATGTGGCAGGTGAAATCCAGGAGGACGTTGCCGTCGACGTCCGTGACGAAGGGGCCGTCCGCCTCCCGCGTCACGTCCCAGACGAACTCGTGGGAGTACTCGCTGGGCGCGGCGTGTTCGCCGTGGAACTCGACCCACTTGCGGGCGTTCGGGCCGGGAAGCGCGTCCGCGTCCGGCTCGGCCGTGTCCCTATCCATACACAGAATACGTGTACAATGTACATTAAAACTTGTTATAGATACCGGAGTTGCCGGGACGCCCCCGGCCGCTACGTCGAACCGCGCACCGCAGTCAAAAAGGCGTTTCGCGGCGCTGTCAGTCGTCGTCGGATTCGACCGGCCCGCCGGGACCGGAGGGCGAATCGCGTTCGGCCCTCCGACCCGACCCGATGAGCACGGTCTCGTCCTGCAGCAACACCCGGCCGTACTTCGAACTGAAGTCCCTGATCAGCGACAGCATCGCGAGGAAGCAGACGAACGCGAACGGCGCGCCGGTTATGATCACCGCGTTCTGGAGCGCGCTCGTCCCGCCCTCGCCGCCGATGATCATGAGGATCGCGGCGGTCATGCCGAGGACGACGCCCCAGAAGATCCGGTTGATAGTCGACGGACTGGCCTTGCCGCCGGTGGTCATCATCGAGACGGCCAGCGTCGAGGAGTCGGCCGACGTGATGAAGAACGTCGTGACGAGGACCATGAACGCGATCATGAACACCGTTCCCAGGGGGAACGCCTCGAAGAGGATGAACCCCGACACCTCCGGCGTGCCGTTGGCGATCACGGTGCTGAAGTCCGCCACGCCGGTGTGGTGGTACCGCAGCGCGGTGCCGCCGACGAACGTGAACCACGGGATGGTCGCGGCCGAAGTCGCGCCGATGCCCGTGAACGCGACTTCGCGGACGGTCCGGCCCTTGGAGATGCGGGCGATGAACAGGCCCGCGAAGGGCGACCACGAGAGCGCCCACGCCCAGTAGAAGACGGTCCAGGAGTTCATCCATCCCGTCCCGCCGTCGCCGCCGGCCCCCGTGTAGAGGCTCATCGACGTGAAGTCGGCGATCATGCCGCCCATGGCCTGCGAGCCGAGCAGGAGCAGGAACAGCGTCGGCCCCAGGATGAACGTCGCCGCCATCAGGATGACGAACAGGATCATGTTGAAGTTCGACAGCCTGCGGATCCCCCTGTCGACGCCCAGCACCATCGATATCGTAAACAGGAGCGTCATCGTCGTCACCACGAGGAGGATGCCGGCGTTCCCGAGGTCGATCCCCCACTGGTAGCTGAGTCCGGCGATGAACTGGCTGCCGATGAAGCCAAGCGACGTCGCCACGCCGCCGATCGTCGCGAAGACGGCGAGGATGTCGACGACCTTCGCGAACGGGCCGTCGAGGTTCTCCTTCCCGATGATCGGCGTCAGCGCCGAGGAGACCCGCAGCGGGACGTCATCGTAGTTGTACGCGAAGTAGCTGATCGCGAGTCCCATGATCGTGAACACGGCCAACTGGGGCAGCGCCCAGTGGAACAGCGTCTGCTGGATCGCGATCGGGATCGCCTCGCTCGTGCCGCCCTCGACGCCGAACAGCGGCGACGGGTTGTCGTAGTAGAACAGCGCCTCGGTCGGGCCCCAGAACACGACGCCGGCCGCGAACCCGGCGGAGTACAGCATCGCGAAGTACGACAGGAAGCTGTACTCGGGGTCCGAATCGCCCATCTTGATCTTCCCCCACGGCCCCACGATCAGGAACAGCAGGAAGAGGACGATCAGGAACACGATCACCAGCAGCGCCCAGTTCAGGTACGTGACGACCCAGTTGTAGACGGTCCCGATCGTTTCCGTGACGAGCGTCTCGTTGACGAAGAACGCGCCGATCACGCCGACGGTCAGCAGCGCCCCGAACGTGAAGACGATCGGGTCGATCTCCTCTACGAACTCCTCGACCATCCCCTGGCTGCCGTCGCTCACGGGTTCTCACCCCCTTGGTTCGGCAGGGTTCTCCGATTCTCCGTCCGATGCCCCGATCTGCCGCCCACCATGGCGAGCGTTGCCATGGCATACTCGATTATCGTTTACACTATAAGGTTTTCGTTTCCGTACCTAACATATACAGATAGTGTTTATAACTGGGGTGGGATCGGCGGGAACTACGACTCGACTCCGAGTAAACCGATTTCGTTCGCGACGCCCAGGGCTGGCGACGTGCACTCCCGAGGAAAACGACCGGCGACACCTGACCGCCCGACCGACGACGCTACTTCGTCAGCTCCTCGACCGTCCGCTCGCGGGCCCGCTCGCTCTCCGACACCCGCGACGCGAACTCGTCGACGCTGTCCTTTATCTCCTCACGGGTCGCCTCCGGCGAGAACTCGTCGGACATCGTGAGCAGGCGGACGAACGCCCGCAGTTCCTCGTCGGTGATCTGGGCGAACTCGTCGTTCTCCAGCTTGTCGACGACCTCGTCGACGTCTATCTGGCCGACCGGGTCGACGTTGAACTCCACGTTGACCATCCGGTAGTTCGACCCCGCGAGCTTCTGTTCGGCCTTGCCCACGCCCTCGGACAGCATGTCCTTGAACGGCGTGTAGTAGCCCATCGTCCCGAGGTGGAGGAACGCGAGCATGTCGGTGACACCCTGGGTCAGCCCCTCGCGCTCCCCGTCGTCGGGGTCGAACACGGTGTCGCGGTCCCGCTCCTCGAGGCACTCGAAGAGGATGCTGAAATCCAGTATCGCGTTCTGGACGCGCCGGCGGATCCGGTTTCGCTTCTGTTTTTTCGAGTGGTCGGTGTAGTCGGTCTTCCGGCCGAGCAGGAAGTCGCGGTCGGAGGGCGTGAGTATCCCGCGCGGGCGGTCGGAGTCGGCGGCGGTCCGCAACTGGTCCGGTACGTCGTTCCCGTCCATACACAGAAAGCGCGTACCCGACCGAATTAATGGTTGTGGTCGGCCCGGCGCGGACGGTTCCGCGCGGCAAACGGTGTACGATTTTCGTATTCGCCGCCCGCCCGCGGCTACCTCGCGGGGAGGTCGACGACCGCGTCCCGGAGGAGTTCGACGGCGATCGGGAGGCTCGCCTCGTCCACGTCGAACGTCGGCGTGTGGTGGCTCGTCGGGTGGTCGGCACCCACGATGCAGTACGTCGCCAGCCCGCCGCCCTCCCGGACGCGCTCCATGAGGTACGCGACGTCCTCGCTCGCGCCGAACTCCGCCGACGGGACCACCGTGTCCACGCCGGTCACGCCCTCGGCGACGGCGGCGACGCGGTCGCGGAGTTCGGGGTCGCTGTCGGCGCGGGGCGACTCGCTGACGACCCTGACGGTCACGTCGCAGTCGTGCATCTCGGCGGCGGCGTACAGCACCCGCTCCAGTTCCGTCCGGGTGTACTCCATCAGCGCCGTCGTCTCGCCGCGGATCTCGCCGTGGAGCGTCACCTCCTCGGCGACGACGTTGCTGGCGGTGCCGCCCTCGACGCGGCCGAAGTTCACCCGCGTCATCCCGTCCTCGTGGCGGGGGATCGCGTAGGCGTTCTGTACCGCCGTCGCCATCGCCTGCATTGCGTTGGCCCCCTCGTTTGGCGACTTGCCGGCGTGGGCGCTCGCCCCCTCGAACGTCGCCGTCAGGTGGGCCATCGCCAGCGGCTTCTCGACCCCGGCGACGACGGTCCCCGTCGGGTTGTCGAGGCCGACGTGGAGCGCGAACAGGTAGTCCACGTCGTCGACGTAGCCGCTCTCGGCCATCGACTTCCCCCCGCCGGATATCTCCTCGGCGGGCTGGAACACCACCTTGAACGTGCCCGCGAAGTCGCTCTCCTTCACCGCCGCGAGCGCGCCGATCCCGATGGCGACGTGGGCGTCGTGGCCGCAGGCGTGCATGTACCCGTCGTGCTCCGACCGGAACCCCTCGTCGGCCGGCCGGTGGCCCGGTTCGTCCGCCTCCGACAGCGAGATGGCGTCCATGTCGACCCTGAGCGCGACCGTCGGCGCGCCGTCGCCTTCGAGTACGGCGATAGCGCCCGTGTACCCGCCGGCGGTGCGGTCCAGCACGTCGGGGTCGACGCCGGCGACCCGGGCGCGCTCGACCCAGGGCGCTATCTCCCCGTCGGTCGGTTCGGCCATCCGCTCGTCGGGGGCGTGTGCCTCCCGGCCGACGGCCAGTTCGTCGACGCCGATCCGCTCGACCTCCTCGACGATGCGGGCGGTCGTCTGGTACTCCCGCCACCCCGGTTCGGGCCGCCTGTGGAACTCGCGCCGCAGGTCCCGTAACCGGTTCCGCACGTCGAAGAACATTCTCGGCGTTGGTTCGACACGGAGATACTTAACTGTGGCCGGACCCGCCGGCGGTTTGGGTCCCCGCAACGGCGTAGCCCCTCGGCGTTGTCGCCGCGTATCGGGGCGTACGGGGGCCGTTTGGGGAAACCCTCTTGCCGTCACGGCGTAACGTGACAGGCAAATGGCGGGAACCGATCCGGTCGTTCGTGTCTCCGACCTCCGGAAGGAGTACGGGTCGACGACCGCCGTCGACGGCGTCTCGTTCGAGATCCGCGCCGGCGAGATATTCGGCCTGCTCGGGCCGAACGGCGCCGGCAAGACGACGACCGTCGAACTGCTCCAGGGCCTTCGCACCCCGACGAGCGGCGACGCGACCGTCCTCGGCCTCGACCTCCGGGACGACCTCTACCGGATCAAAGACCGGATCGGGGTCGTCCCGCAGTCGTTTCACACCTTCGAACGGCTCTCCGTCCGCGAGAACGTCGCGCTCATGCGCGACCTGTACTTCGACCCCCTGTCGGTCGACACGGTGCTCGAACGGCTGGACCTCGACGACTGGGCCGACGAGCCGTTCGCGTCGCTGTCGGGGGGTTTCCAGCGCCGGACCGGCATCGCGATGGCGCTCGTCTCCGACCCGGACGTCCTGTTTCTGGACGAACCCACGACCGGGCTGGACCCGGCCGCCAGACGCGCGACGTGGCAGCGGATTCAGGCGCTCCCCGACCGGGGGACGACCGTCGTTCTGACGACCCACTACATGGACGAGATCGAGTTCCTCGCCGACCGCGTCGCGCTCATGGTCGACGGCCGGATCGAGGCCGTCGACACCGTCCCGGCGCTCGTCGAGCGGTACGCGGGCAGCGTCAGGGTGGTCGTCTCCCTCCCGGAGTCGGCCGACGACGGCGACGACCGGGTCGCGTCGGTGCTGCGTGATCGTGCGCGCGAGACCTACCGGCCGAACGACCGGAAACTGATCGGCATCTTCGACGACCGGGGGGCGGCCCAGCGGACGTTCAGCGAACTTCACGGGACTGATCACGCCGGCTCGGTCGAACTGGTCAGCGCCGGGATGGAGGACGTCTTCCTCGAAGTCGCCGGGCGTCCCCTCGACGCGGGGGGCGTTCGATGACCCGACTGACGAGCCTCACGGCGACGCTGCTCCGCGACTGGGCGCGGAACCGGGAGGCCGTGTTCTTCGCGCTGTTTTTCCCGCTCATCCTGCTTCTCATCTTCAGTACGGTGTTCGCCGGCGGCGCGACCGAGTTCGACCTCGCCGTCCAGAACAACGACGTCGACGGGAACGGCACCCCGACGGCGCTGTCGGCGACGTTCGTCGACGCGCTCGAACGGGCGGGCCCCCTCGACGTGGAGCGCGTCGACCCCGACCGCGACCTGTCCGACGCCGACCGGCTCGAGGAACGGACCGGCCACCGGCGGGTTCTCGTCATCCCGGAGGGGTTCCACGAGCGCGTCCGGGCCGGCAGCGGGCGCGTCCGGATGGCCGTGATCCGGGACACTATCGAGCGGGCCGGGGGCAACGTGACCGACGAACAGCGGACGGCGCTCGAAGGAGTGGGCGCGAACGCCACGCAGGGCAACCTCTCGGGCGCGTCCCCGGTCGAAGTGACGCTCCTGACCTCGCCCGACGACGACGCCGCCGGGGCCGTCGGGAGCGTCCTCGACAGCGTCGTCGGCAGGTTCAACGACCGCTCGATCGGCGTCGAGGAGCCGCCCGTGACGGTTCACACCGAGGAACGCGGCCCCGAGCGCCTCGGCGGGGTGGACTACTTCCTGCCGGCGTTCATCGTCGCCACGGTCCTCATCAACGGGGTCATGACGGTCCCCTCGGCGGTCGCGACGCTCAAACGCGACGGGACGCTGAAGCGCCTCGCCGCGACGCCGCTCCGGAAACACGAGTGGGTCCTGGCGAACGTGATCCAGCAGTCGATCCTTGCGGTGGGGGTCACCGGGGTGATGCTCGCGGTGGCCCGGGTCGCCTTCGGCGTCCAGGTCGTCCCGGGTCCGCTGTCGATCGCACTGGTCGTCGTCGGCGCGGTCGCGTTCACTGCTCTCGGGATGGTCGTCGGCGGACTGATCCGCGATCCGGGGTCGGCGATCAGCCTCGGCGGCGCCATCGCGTTCCCGCTCATGTTCGTTTCGGGGATCTTCTGGGAACTGGACCTCATGCCGGCGACGCTCCAGCGAGTCGCCGAGTACAGCCCGGTCACGCACTATCACCGGAGCCTCCGCCAGTTGCTCATCCTGGACTCGACGGACGGCGTGGCGAGCACGTTCGCCGTCCTCCTCGCCCTGGCTGCCGTCTTCCTCGTCGGCGCGCTCTACGCCACCCGCTGGCAGGAGTTCGACTGACCGGGCCCGGCGGTCGCTTACCTCCGTCCGCTGGCCGAAGGCCGTCCCGTCAATTCGACTCGGACTGTGTCCCACGGACAGCGACGCCGGCGAACTGGCTACTGGTGACGACTAGACAGCCGCGTGGAACTTGAATCGATCCCACTCTCACCGGCACTCATCTCGTTGAAACAGAATAATAAAAATAAGGTTAGTAAGGACGTACCATAATTATACAAACTATTCTATACGGCGACGGAGCGGGCCCTCGCTACGGCAGTCCCCGACGGTATCGAACCCGGTCCGAACGCCGTCTTTGCGAGTCGGCGTCGGATCAGTGCTACGACGTGAAGAGGACAGCCGGTAGAGATGGGCGGATAGAGCCAGTAAGGTCGTGGTAAACGTGTCTCTACCGTGATGGTCCACGCGGGCCTCGGGACGGATTCTGACTGGGCCTTCGATCGTTCAACACTCTATCCGTGTACTTCGGCAACCCCGTTCTGGCGAAATATGGGAACTGAATTTGACTCAAATACCAGATAAAATACTATACTTCCAAATTGGTATATTTGGATCAGAACTGTGGATTCGGCCCATCCCACGAAGCCGGTGGGAGCGCACAGCTATCGAACAAGTGTTACGAAGCGTCGCCGCCAGACACGTGTCGAGTTCGGGCGTGGATAGACCGGAACTCCGTCGCCCGAAGGCCGCTCGGCGCGGGCGCTACTTCGCGAGGGGTTCGACGCCCGACCGGGCGAAGTCCACCGTGCGGTTCTTGACGGCCTCGCCGGTCTCACGGTCGAAGAGGTGGATCGCCTCCTCGGGGAAGCCGACGGTGACGCGGTCCCCGCGGGCGACGTTCGGGTCGCCTTCCGTCGTGGCGACGAACTCCGCCGACGTCTCCGGGTTCTCGAACCGGAGGTGGATGATGTTCTCGTTGCCCATCG